>JAGWGC010000042.1 GCA_028867615.1 Nitrososphaerota archaeon
GAGTACTTGACACATTCTTCCCAGTTGCAAAAGGCGGTACAGCTGCAATTCCAGGTCCATTTGGAAGTGGAAAGACTGTAACTCAACAACAACTTGCAAAATGGGCAGACAGTAATGTGATTGTCTATGTAGGTTGTGGAGAAAGAGGAAACGAAATGACTGAAGTTCTCACAACATTTCCAAAACTCGAAGATCCAAAATCAAAGAGACCATTGATGGAGCGTACAATTCTTGTTGCCAATACCTCTAATATGCCAGTAGCTGCACGTGAGGCTAGCATATACACCGGTATCACAATGGGTGAATATTATCGTGATATGGGATATGGTGTTGCATTGATGGCAGACAGTACTTCAAGATGGGCAGAAGCACTCAGAGAAATTTCAGGCAGACTTGAAGAAATGCCTGGTGAAGAAGGATATCCAGCTTATCTTGGTAGAAGATTGGCAGAATTCTATGAAAGGGGTGGAAAGGCAGTTGTTATTTCACCTGAAGAGCGTGTTGGTTCCCTTACACTTGTTGGCGCAGTATCACCACCAGGTGGTGACTTTTCAGAACCTGTATCTCAGAATACACTTAGAGTAACCAGGGTCTTTTGGGCACTTGATGCAAGCTTGGCATCCAGAAGGCACTTCCCATCAATCAACTGGCTTACTAGTTATTCATTATATGCAGACGGTATGGGAGATTGGTACAAGAACAACGTAGCAGCATCATGGATCCCATCAAGAAAAGAGGCACTTGAAATTCTTCAAAAGGAATCTGAATTGCAAGAAATTGTCCAGCTGGTAGGCTATGATGCACTTCCAGAACCAGAAAAGGGTGTACTAGATACTGCAAGATCAATCAGAGAAGACTATCTACAACAGAGTGCATACGATGATGTAGACACATACACATCAATTCGAAAACAGTTCTTAATGTTATCAACAATTCTAGAATTTGGCAAGATGGAAGCAGATGCAATCAAGAAGGGAATTACATCTGTAAAGGTGGGACAATTAGAATCAAGAAAAATGATATCGAAAATTAAATGGACAAAGGAAGACCAAGTAGAACAACTAGTAAAGGATACAAAGAGCAAAATGCAACAAGAGTTTTCAGCTCTATCAATGGAGGCATCACGATAATGTCCGGAATAGCATTCAAGACACTTTCGAAGATTGCTGGTCCTCTAATGTTCGTCGAGGGCGTGGAAAATGCCGCATATGGAGAAATGGTAGAAATCAAATTACAAAACGGTGAAAGAAGACAAGGTCAAGTTCTTGATACTAGACAGGGTCTTGCAGTTGTACAAGTCTTTGGCGCAACACTAGGGCTTAACATTGGTGATACATCTGTAAAGTTCCTAGGAGAAACTGCTCAACTTGCAGTATCTGATGAAATGCTAGGGCGCGTCTTTGATGGTCTAGGAAATCCAAGAGACAATGGCCCAAAAATTGTTTCTAAAACCAAAGTTGACTTGGTTGGTTCTGGTATAAATCCATACTCGAGAGAAGAGCCATCTGAATTCATCCAGACTGGAATGTCAAATATCGATGGAATGAATACACTGGTCAGAGGTCAAAAACTTCCAATATTTTCAGGTGCAGGTCTTCCACACAACTTGCTTGCAGCACAGATTGCAAGGCAGGCAAAAGTTCTTGGTGGCTCAGAAAACTTTTCAGTAGTATTTGCAGCAATGGGAATTACAAGTGAAGAGGCAAACTTTTTCGTAAAACAATTCGAAGAGAGTGGTGCACTTGGAAGAACAGCTCTATTTTTGAATCTTTCATCCGATCCATCAATGGAACGTTTGCTCACTCCAAGACTTGCATTGACCACTGCAGAATACCTTGCTTATGAAAGAGACATGCATGTGCTCGTAATTATGACTGATATGACTAACTATTGTGAAGCATTAAGAGAAATTTCTGCCGCAAGAGAAGAAGTTCCAGGAAGAAGAGGTTATCCTGGTTACATGTATACTGACTTGTCATCACTATATGAAAGAGCAGGAAAGATCAAGGGAAGAAATGGATCTGTAACGCAAATTCCGATTCTTACCATGCCTGCTGATGATATTACTCACCCAATTCCAGATCTCACTGGTTATATCACAGAAGGACAAATTGTCATGAGCAGAGACTTGCACCGAGGAGATATACATCCTCCTGTAGATGTCTTGACAAGTCTTTCACGTTTGATGAACCAAGGTATTGGAAAGGGAAGTACAAGAGAAGATCATAGAAGCCTTGCAGATCAACTCTATTCCTCTTATGCACAGGGTAAAGATGCACGATCATTGGCTGCAATTGTAGGTGAAGAAGCACTCAGTGATCTTGATAGAAAATTCATGAAGGTAGCTAATGATTTTGAAAGAAAGTTTGTAAACCAAGGAATGGATGAAAACCGTTCAATCGAACAAACCTTGGATATTGGTTGGGAATTGCTAAGCGAACTATCAGACTCTGAACTTAATCGTATCAAACCAGAATTCATTGAGAAATACCGAAAGAGATCTGGTGCAGGTGCATAAAATTGCCGTCAGTAATTAACATTAGACCAACACGTCTTGAATATATTCGTACAAAAAGAAGAATTATTGTTGCAAAAAAAGGTCTAAAATTACTAAAGCTAAAAAGACAAGCACTAATTCTGGAATTCTTTAACACAAGCAAGACTGTAGCTTCACTTAGAAGTGGTCTTCAAACAGAGTTGGTAAAGGGATATCAAGCAATTAGAATGGCAGAGATGCTTGCAGGTGCCATGAGACTAGAAAATGAAGCAATGAAGATTCCACAATTGAACAAATTACAAATTACACCAAAAAACGTTATGGGTGTTCGAATTCCAAAAATTGAAGGTGGAAAAAGTGACCAAGCTCTTACAGAACATCTACTAGAACTTCCTCCGTCTATCAATGAAGCAATCAAGGCATTTCGTAATGTACACAAGATGGTTCTTGATGTTGCAGAAAAGGAAACTACACTTCGTAAACTATTACTTGAAATTGAAAAAACAAAAAGAAAATCTAATGCTATTGAAAACGTATTCATCCCTAGATTACAGGCTGCTATCAAATTCATCATATTCAGACTGGACGAGATGGAAAGAGATACTTTCATGATGCTAAAGACAGTTAAAAGAAAGATGGGAGAAAGAGAACAAGAGTCTTTAAAACTAAAGGAGAAGGAAATACTTGCCTAATTTTGTAAATCAACAGCAGAAAAGATTTTTTATGATAATTAGAGCATTCAAGCTGGGTAATATTCTTGCTACTGTAGCTTTGGCTCTCTATGCTGGCAAGCACTTTTTTGGAGTTTAAAATGTCTACATCAGAAAAATATGTCCACTCCCTCAAACAAATAAAGGAAGTAGAAGACAAATCCCAAAAGGAAATTGATGAACAGAAGAAACGGGTAGCAGAGGAATTGCGAAATTTTGAAACTCATGCAATACAGTCAATTACTGCAGCAAAAGCTGATGGAGAAAAACTCATCGAGTCTTCTATAGATCAGGCAAGAAAGAAAGCACATGCTGAGACAGAGAAAATCATAGAAGATGCAAAAAACAAGGCAAAGACAGTTTCTTCAAGAATTGATTCTCAGACAGTTAAAGAAATAATTGATATTTTACTAAAAGAGGTATAGAATTTGGTTCTAAAACCAGTACCCATGGGAAGAATTGCAGTTCTTGGGCTGCGAAAAGAAAAACAGATCGTAGTCTCTATTTTACATGATCTTCATGTTGTACAGCTTGAATCTTTATCAAAAGATGTTGCTACACTTGTTCGAAATGAGCGTGATAATGAAACATTCAGGCAAGTTTCAGATCAGCTTTTGAGGATGAAAGCATTGAAAACTGTGTTACCACCAATTGAATCCACACAATGTCAACGATTCACTTCTATAGATCAAATAATTCAAGCTGCCAAATCTATTGATATTGATAACAACGTTGCCACTTTGGAAAAAGAAAAAGAATATCTTTTAACACAACTCAAGGAGACTGAAAACAACACCAAACTTGTTGAAGAATTTTCCTTTTTCCCAGAGGACTTTAACGTTCTCCAACTAAAAATGGCTCACTCTTACTTTGGTAGGCTGGATTCCAAAAACTATGCTGCATTCAAAAAAACATTAGATGTCAATAGTCAAGATGTCTTTGTCTATCCAAAAGAAGGAAAGGATACTACAAATATTGTTCTGATTACATTTCCAAATTTTCCACCGCATGCACTTGCTACTGTGGTACAAGAATATGATGTAAAACTTGAAGCAGTTCCAAAACTAGATGGAAAAGCAGACCAGTTAATGCAAAGTCTCAAAGCAAAACATGCTGATATTTCTCATAAATTAAAAGAAGTTGAAAGACAACTAGGTGAAATTTCAAAATCTCATTATATCAACATAGTATGCATAGAGGAGCAACTTGAGATTGAAAACAAGAAGCTCGAAGTCATTGATAATCTGGGAGTGACATCTGATTCCTTTGCACTTGAAGGCTGGATTCCAAAATCAAAAATTGGTCAACTAAAGACTATCTTTGCGAACAATACAAAAGGAACTATGTTATTTGAGCTTGAAACAGATGAACATCCTCCTACACAATTTGATAATCCCAAAAGATTCAAGCTCTTTGAAGCCTTTATCAGGTTCTATTCTCTGCCTGAAGGCAAAGAGTTCGATCCTACTATAATCTTTGGCTTGCTCTTTCCAATATTTTATGGAATGATGGTAGGTGATGCAGGATATGGACTTGTTATACTCCTAGTCTGCAGATGGGTTATCCGAAGAATAGATGGCGGGAAGAAGGACTTTAACATCATGCCGGGCATGTTGCGAAAGTTTGCCTTGAATATACTCAAAAGACAACAAATGGTAAAACTGGCAAAGGCAATGACACCGGGTGCCATCATTGCAATAGGATTAGGGTTTGTGTTTAACCTGTACTTTGGATTCCATCTCAATGGTTATCTGTTTGGTTATCTGAATTCTACGTTTGGCCTACATCTTCCAGCAGATGGAGCATTATTCAACCCAATTACTAGCCTTAGAAAGTTATTGCTAATTAGTGGATACATTGGCCTTGGAATGGTCACATTTGGACTAATTCTTGGCGTATTGAACAGCTTACGCGAAGGTCTGAAAAAGCATGCAATTGGTAAAATAGGATGGTTACTCTTTGGTTGGGGTGTAGTACTATTTGGTCTGGCACTGATGCACCATCAACATGTAAATCCGGTCCATAGCACACAGGGAGCTGCCTACATAGGACTGATGATTGGAGGGGTAGCACTGATGTTTGTAGGAGAAGGTCCTCGAGCAATTATGGAATTGCCGTCCATCGTAAGTCATATCTTGTCATATACTAGAATTATCGGTATTCTATTGGCATCTGTTATCTTGGCCGATGTGATTGATTTCATATTTACTAAGACATTACATCATTCAATCCCTTACATCATTCTTGGAACAATAATACTCTTCATTGGTCATCTATTCAATATCATAATTGGTGTATTTGAGCCAGGCATTCAGGGAGCCAGATTGATTTATGTAGAATTTTTCTCAAAATTCTATCATGGTAATGGAAGGGCTTTCAGACCATTTGGAAGTGCAAGAAAGTTTACCTATGATCAGTATGCAATGCAAACAGAAAAGAAATAGAAATTTTAATAATATTTTAATTCATTAACATCCAAAGTTCTTGTACAATATCTACATCTTAGTACGAGTCCTGTTTTGTCAACTACATCCATGATGGGTTGTATTTCTTCATCACTATTTGTTATACAATCTGGGTTTGAGCATCGAAAAATTCGCTCAATCTGATTTGGTAGAGTTACGCGTCTCTTCTCAACTAATTTGTAATCTCGGATTATGTTTACTGTTGCCTTTGGAGCAATTAGAGCGAGTTTATTTGTATCCTTGTCCTGCAAAAATTTATTCTCTACTTTTATAATATCTTTTTTTGCAACTTTAGAGCTTGGAACATTGAGTGCAATTGTAATCACATTTCCATCTCTACCGTCTATGCCTAATGCATTTAGTACCTTCAAACCTTTTCCAGATTCTATGTGATCAATTACAGTTCCATTTTTGATCCTTCTTACGATAAGATCTGATTCTGACATTGGAATAGTTTGTATACTACTCATATATAATAGTGAATTACTAATGAGCAATTCTTTTTTCCAAAAAGATATTGTCTCAGTGAGAGATTTTGATAAACAAAAGTTTGAAACCGTTTTCCAGGCAACTGACAAGATAATTGGGATGAATCAAAATGAAAGAAGAGAAATAGTGCGTGGAAAGACCCTTGGATACTTGTTTTTTGAACCTAGTACCAGAACTAGATTAAGCTTTGAGGCAGCCATGGCATCAATAGGCGGCACATCTCTTGGAATAGCTGATGCCTCTTCCTCGTCTGCAAAAAAAGGTGAGAGTCTTGCTGATACTGTAAAAATCATGTCCTTGTATTCTGATGTTCTCGTTCTCAGGCATCAGCTTGATGGTTCTAGCAGATTTGCAGCCGAAATATCAGAAAAACCACTGATTAATGCAGGAAGTGGTACAGAAGAACACCCTACACAAGCAATACTTGACCTCTATACTATTAGAAAAGAAAAAAAGAGAATTGATGGTCTTAAGATAGGGATTGTCGGTGACCTAAAATATGGCAGGACCGTCTATTCGCTTTTGTATGCACTAAGCAATTACAATGTTGATGTAAAACTAATATCTCCGCAGTCGCTTAAAATTCGAGCTGATTCAACGTATGAAATAAGAAAAAAATTACAATACACTGAAACTAGTGATCTGGAAGAAAATCTTGATGATCTAGACGTCATATATGTAACAAGAATACAAAAAGAAAGATTTGCTGATATTGAGGAATATGTGAAAGTCAAAGGGAGCTATAGAATTGATCCTGAACTAGTCAAGAAACTAAAAGATGATGCCATCATAATGCATCCTCTGCCACGTCTTGATGAAATATCACACGAAATTGATTCTGCAAAACAAGCCAAATATTTTAAGCAAGCACAATATGGAAAAGATACACGGGCTGCACTTCTTGCACTGATTCTGAACGAAAATGGAATAGCATAAGAAAATAAATTTTTACATAGTAACTAGCTTGACATTATCCATTTTCTTGTTTATCTGAAAATCCCGTGTCATGATACTAATCTTTTCAGCATCTCCATGCAATAAGAAAAGTTCCATGCATTTGTTACCGTCTACTTTACTATGAAGATGAGTACCGATTAAATCTTCATGATTGTGTTTGATTCCTGTTACGATCTGTTCTGATTCTTCATCATGGATAATCATGAGAATGGCATGGATTAGTCCAGACAGTGCACTCTGTTGCTTTTCTTCAGCCACTAAATTCCTTATGCCAGCTCGAATAATTTCAGACCTGCCAGAAAAACCCATTGTTTTCTGTATCCTGTCTAACTCTGATAGGATCTCATCGTTTAGAGATATTGAAACTATTGGCATAGTATGATTGTTATTAACTATGTTATAAGTTTAACAGTAATAATTATTAAGATTTTATAAATTTATTAATAACTTGTGAATAAAATTGGTGTGAACAAACTCAAGGCAGTACTAATTGGAAGCGTGATTATCGCAGTAATGATAATTTTTACTATATTTGCAAATGAAAATCTTTCCAAATCAAAACAAGTCTCAACACAAAATATATCTGATGATAAACTCAAAGTGGCCGCATCTTTTTTCCCACTCTATGAATTTGCAAGAAATGTGGGAGGTAACAAAACTGATGTGTATAGTTTTCTACCGATTGGAGAAGAACCACATGAATGGGAGCCTAGTATTCAACAGATTGAAGATCTAAAAGGAACAAAACTTTTCATTTACAACGGGGCTGGCATGGAAGCATACATTTCCAAATTTATGGACTCGGGGGAATTTCAGAACATGACATTTGTAAAGGCTACTGACGGCATTCCTTTACTAAAAGCAGATTCTGCAGAAGATGACAAGGAAATTTTAGCACAGGGAGGAATGGATCCACATGTATGGAATGATCCGATATTTGCAGAGCAGGAAGTAAGAAATATCAAAAATGCAATGCAAAAAGCAGATCCTGCAAATGCTCAGTACTATGAAAATAATGCAAATGCGTATATTGCAAAATTGGCTGCATTGGATAATAATATAAAAACTGGACTGTCACACTGCAAAAAAGATACTTTTGTATCATTTCACAATGCCTTTAATTATTTTTCAAACAGATATGGTATACATGATGTATGGATAAGCGGAATGGCACCAGAAGTAGATGTACCTCCACAAGATATTCTAAAAATAATTCAGATTGTAAAAGACAAGGATGTCAAGGTGATATTTTCAGAGGACTTGGTAGACCCAAGACTTGCCAATACACTAGCAAGTGAAGTGGGTGCACAAGTCTTGATACTGAGTCCTCTTGAAGGCATTAACCAAACTGATCAACAAGAGGGAAAGACATACCTAGATAAGTGGTATCAGAACCTAAATAATTTGAGAACAGCTTTAGAATGTCAGTAAATGCATTAGACGTAGAGAATGTCTCAGTAAGCCATAACGGAACTTTGGCAGTAAATAAAATTAGTTTTAGCGTTCAGGAAGGAGATCTCTTGGGAATTGTTGGACCAAATGGGGCTGGCAAAACTACGTTATTCAGAGCAATTCTTGGATTACAAAGCTATCAAGGAAAAATCAAGTTATTTGGATATGAAGGGAGCCAATACACCACATTGCTCTCAATGGTAGGATATGTGCCACAAAAAGTAAATTTTGAACCAAACTTTCCTGCAACTGTTTATGATGTAGTCGCAATGGGAATTCTATCGAAAAAGAAGTTAATGAAAGGTGTTGCATTGATACAGAGTCGTGGGTGTTCTTGGAACAGAATATTCTCAACATCTAGCAAAGACCATGAAAAAATTGAAGATGCACTAAAAATTGTTGGATTGGAATCATTCAAGAATAGGAGAATCAGCGAATTATCTGGTGGGGAGCAACAGCGTGCCTTTATTGCAAAATCTCTTGTCAAAGAACCATTGTTGATGATATTAGATGAACCAGTGACTGGAGTGGACATGGATGTGCAAAACAAATTCTATTCTGTACTTAGAAAAATAAACAAGGAAAACAAAATAACCATAGTGTGGTCCTCACATGATCTTACTGCAATTTCAGATCTTGCAACTAAAGTAGCATGCATGAACAGAGAATTATTCTTTCATGGCGAAAAAGAAGAATTTTTTGCAAACAAGGATATGCTCAAAACATATTCCGAGTCAGCCATGCAACTACATATGCATAAACATGATATGTGATTTTCATGAATCTTGATATACTGTCCTATGGTTTTATGCAAAGAGCTCTACTTACTGGCATAGTAGTTTCAATCACTTGTTCTATGATCGGCTTGTTCTTGGTTTTGAAAAGATATTCTCTTTTTGGGGATGCACTATCGCATGTAGCATTTGGTGGCATAGCTCTTGGATTCTTTCTCAATGTGTATCCAATTTGGACTGCATTTGCTGTTTCTGTTTCAACTGCTCTGGGTATCACAAAACTAAGAAAGAGTACAAAAATATCGGGAGATGCTGCTATTGCAGTATTGCTATCATCAGGTTTTGCAATGGGCGTATTACTAATTAGTGCATCTCATGGTTTTACTATTGATCTCTTTAGTTTTCTCTTTGGAAGTATCCTGTTGACAAGTATGCAAGATACATTGCTAATTGTGGCAGTAAGTTGTGGAGTCATTGCAACACTAATTGCAATTAGAAAGCCAATGATACATTTCACGTTTGATGAGGAACAAGCAAAAGTACATGGAATACCTGTTGAAAAACTAAATTATCTCTTTGTGGCCTTGGCAGCCGTCACCGTAATTGCAACAATGAGACTGGTTGGAATTTTGTTGATATCTGCATTAATAGTATTACCAAACATAACAAGTATAATGATGGGTAAAGGATTCAAAAAAACAATGATGATTTCTATTTCATTATCAGTTTCAGCAGTAATTGCAGGCATCACCATATCATATTATTTCAATCTGGCTCCAGCAGGAACTATAGTCATGCTAATGGTTGGAATGTTTGTGGGCACATTGATAGCAAAACATGTTGGTGTGTTTTCCACAAAGATATTTAATGAAAATAACTCGTACACAGTTAATTGATTTTTCTTATCAAGAAAAATATTCTATAGGATAATCTAAAACATGTTTTTATATCATGAACATGATCTCAGGATAATGAAGTCAAAACCATTTGGCGCACTATTTGGTCTTTTGGCTCTAGTTGCTATCTTAGGTGTAGCACCAGCATTTGGACAAACAGCAAATGAAATTGATATGGTAAAGGGTGCAGGCGCTTCCGCATCAGCGGCTTGTGTCACTGCAAATAATTGCTTTTCTCCAAATCCTCTGAATGTTGCACCAGGAACAACAGTAACTTGGAAAAACACTGATACCGTAAGTCACTATGTGACAAGCGGTAAACCATCCGACGAAACAACCGGAACTGTGTTTGATAGCGGTAATTTGATCAAACCGGGCAGTACATTCCAATTTACTTTTGCAAATGCCGGCACATATGATTACTTTTGCACAGTTCATCCTTGGATGACAGGTCAAGTAATTGTAGGCGCAGCTAGTACCGTACCAAGTACTACAATGTCAAATATGACAACAACTGTGTCTAACATGACAACTACACCAGCTGCAACAACACCAACTGCAAACACTACAACAATTACACCAGCTGCAACAACACCAACTGCAAACACTACAACAACTACACCAGCTGCAACAACACCAACTGCAAACACTACAACAACTACACCAGCTGCAACAACAACTACACCAGCTGCAACAACAACTACACCAGCTGCAACAACAACTACACCAGCTGCAACAACACCAACTGCAAACACTACAACAACTACACCAGCTGCAACAACACCAACTGCACCAGAAACACCGCAATATTCTACCAGCCAGACTACGGTCAGCTCTTCACCTGGACCATCCGGTGATGAAGTAGCTGCGTGGGTTGCAGGAATTGTAATATTTGCAATTGTGAGTGGCATAGGAATCTGGACTGCAGTACGACGTAAATAAGATCTGAGCTTAATATCTCGATCATTCCTTTTTCATTTTTATGCTGAACCAAACAATACTGGATATCCTCTCAAGGAATATTTTGTTGCCAAGTATGACCAGAATCTGAAAATAAAATAATTACACTAACAGAACAATTCTCCAAATGTATTTAAAAAAATTCACCTACGTAGTGAATCTAAAGTTCCGTAGAAATGAAATAAAAAAAAGTGTAAGATAGGCTTAGGACTGCCATGCAGTAGCCATTGCCTGATCCTTTGTAACCCTGATGGAACCATCAGAATTATCTTTTGTCACATCAGCCTGTTCGTATGCCTTGTCTTTTGCCACTTGGTCTTGACCTGATGCATTGTCTGCTGTTACAATTGCATCCTCTATTGCCTTGTCTCTTGTTGCAGCTTTAGAGTTGTTTAACGCATTGTCTTTTGCAACATTATAGTCACCCATTGCAGTATCGATTGCAGTTTGGGTGCCTGCATTTTCTTGGTCAACTGATATGTGTGCATTCCATATTGCTGTGTCTCTAGTTGCTTGAGCTGCTGCAACTACCTGATCCCTTGTAGCATATGAATTCCATATTGCAGTTTGACTTTCATTTGCCTGATCTCTTGCAATGTTTGCGTTGGTGTATGCAGTACTAGATGCGGCATCGAATTGCTCGTTTGCATTGTCAATTGAAACCTGAGTCTGACCATTAGTGTTGTCTCTTGTTACCTTGGCAGTCTCAATTGTCTGGTCTCTTGCCTCTGCAAGTGTGTTTCCATTTGCGTTGTCACTTGCTTGTGCAAATACCCCATTTGCAGTATCGATTGCAACCTCAGTGTTTGTATTCTCTTGATCTATCTTTTCATTTAAAGATCCGACAGAATTACTTTGGGTCTGCTCAATGGTACCAAGCGACTGGTCTTTTGTCACTTGGGCGGCAACAATTTTTGACTTGTCACCCATGGCATTGTCT
>JAGWGC010000043.1 GCA_028867615.1 Nitrososphaerota archaeon
GTTGCAGAGCTTGGCGAAGCTCAGATTGCAATTGAGGGCCTATCAAACATTGCAGTAAAAAAAATCGAAGACCGCAGAATTGGGTTGTCATATCTTGAAAAGTCTTCAAGATATGTAGCATGGGATAAAAAAGTAAATGGTGAGTTCAAGTTTTACCGAGAACATGACATAATGAATTCCATATTTGCTGACAAGTATCTTGAAGCATGCAATCTCGATTTTGAGATATATTCAAAAAATATCCAGCCAGCTATAAAATACATGAGCGAGCGAGAGCCGATAGAGAAACAAAAGTTCAGAAACTCCAGTGGATTAGATGTATCATATTCCAAACTTACAAGTGATGATGAGACAAAGTCTGCAACTAGAATTTACAATGCGACAATTCGAGCAAAGGCACTAGATATTCTCAGAGGTATACTTCCTGCATCAACCCTGACAAACGTTGGCATAACTGGGAATGGAAGGGCATTTGAGTATCTGCTCACCATATTATACTCATCAGGACTAGAGGAAGAGAGGATTCTAGCATGTAAAATTCAGAGAGAGTTGAACACAACAATCAGATCATTTGTAAGAAGAGCAGACGATAACCACGGCAAGATACTTCAGAAATATCTACGTGACATCAAGGTCAAGTCATCTACACTTGGAAAAAAATATCTCAAGACAACTAAAACTGTAAATCACTTGGCAGATCTGATAGACTGGGAACAAGAGAAAAAGGCAGAGGAGAAAATAATTTCTGCAATACTTTACGAACAGTCAGAAGGAGTACCATATAGAGAGATACTGAAACAGGTTAAAGAAATAAAAATACCTGAGAGGAAAAAAATAATCAAGACATTTTCTAGTTTAAGAAACAACAGGAGACAAAGACCAGCGCGTGCATTTGAAATGACAGAATACACATTTGATTTTCTTACAAATTTTGGGATGTTCCGAGACTTTCACAGACACCGAGTGCTCACACTAGAGCGACAATTGCTTGCAACAAATCACGGATATTTCATGCCAGATGAGATAGAGCAACTTGGAATAAAAAAAGACTTTGATGATTGTATGTACAAGTCAAAGGAGGCTTATGATTCCATAAAGTCAAAGATGCCAGAGCAGGCGCAATATGTTGTAAACTTTGCATATAACTATCCGTATTTTATGAAACTAAATCTGCGCGAAGCAGTGCACCTGATCGAGCTGCGAACTGTTCCACAAGGGCACCAAGATTATAGAAAAGTTGCCCAGGAAATGTTCAGGGCAATTAAAAAAGTGCATCCAAACCTGTCCAACATAATCAAGTTTGCAGATATGAAATCATACAGTCTTGAGAGACTAGAGGCAGAAAAAAGAATCGAAGAGAAAAGAAAAAACTGGGATAAAAAAGTATCATGATACCATCAACTGGAATTTTTTCTCCCGGCCTACAATGATATTATCATACATCCACATTATCCATGTCAAGTTAACTGCCATGATAATACCTACACTCACCAGTCTGTCACACATTGCTTTAACATTTGGGAGTGTCAACCTTGATCTCGCACTATATTTGGTTGAATGATCTTTGTACACCTTGGATAAAGTAATTTAAGAATAGACATATCAACATCGCTAGTCCTATTGGCATGTCTTTTGGTGTGCTCCAACACACACCTAAATTCTTCACGATAGAGTCATTGAATACATAATAACAAACACGATTTGTACAAGATGTGATTAGACATCATTGTGCAAATCTTGGAATTTTTTTCACTAGGTGAGACAATGATATCCTTCCCGGACCCAACACCAGTATAGTTAATAGAATTACAAATGCAAGTAACTCTAGTTCCAGTCCATTTTTCCCAGAAAATGACTGGAGTTTTTTCAAGTATACCATTACAGCAAGCATCTCCATTGCAAGGAGACTACCTGCAATTCTAGTCAACACTCCCACAATAAGTAAAATACCTCCAATCAACTCCAACAATCCAATCAATAATGCCATTTCTGAAGGAAGACCAATACTTGAGAAAAATCCTGCAGCACTGCTATCAAATTTACCAATACTGTGAACGATAAACATGACTCCTACCCCAATTCTCAACCCAAAGTGGCTAAGATCATGCAACCTGTGTGTTCTGAGAACAGCATCTGCCATATACTAATTATCTCATATGTGAATGCATATTATTTGTTTATACCCATTTGTCAAGGCATCTACTTGAAAACTTGGCTGTCTTTTCCAGATCATAGATTTACACACATACTTGGTTTAGAAAATTAGAATTGCAATAGTGCCATTCATTGTTTTCAGTAATTTGTTGCCATGTCGTACCGGTACATATTATCTGTTATACAGATTTTTTTCTTTCAAGATACATGTGTATCAGCCAAGATCATCGTAGGTATGATCCGTACTTGATTTGACATACTAGTCCAAAAGATGGTTGAAGTCAAGTCATGATGCATACTAGTGATTTCTTTTTTTCATCATAAGACAAACTCATTGCTGAAAATTTTTTAATTTAGATATCAACTGGAGATTTCGTCCAGTGAGTGCACCGACACCCAACATCATTATCAAATCTACAACCAGTGTTATTTCAACAGCAAATGAGCCCAAGTGTTTTTGAACACCATACGTAGTGATGAGATAATCAGGACCCAGGAAGACATATCCCAAGACAAATCTTGATACCAGCCCCACTAGCCAAATGACATATGGAATATTTCCACCCTTTGCATGAATCTTGCTATCATCTGCCTTCCAGACCATCATAGTTTTGTCAACATGTCTGTGTGAGAGGTATGTAGCACCCATCAAGATACCAACATATGCAAAGACATACCAGATTGACACACCCACCTGAAATGAGCTAAATACTGTCATTATGCTGATAGCAAAATAAAATATTGTTGCAAGAATTATCCTGTTTTTGCTGACAGGCCCTCCTGAGTATATCTTTCTAAACCTGAAGACCAGCACTATAACGATCATTATAACAAATATCAGAATCTGTAATGTAGGCATTAGCAAATCACCGAAATTATGACCATCTATCTCACAAGTTTTTTATTTTGATGGTTTAATCATTTCTTTCTACCAGCATACAATTGATCTAGTCAAGAGGTAATAACATGTGGATCTCAGATCCCTTGCCCTGTCCTTCAGACTCTGCCCATATTTTTCCACCATGTGCCTCGATTATTCCCTTGCATACAACAAGACCTAGTCCAGATCCGCCATGCTCCCGGGTTACAGATGTATCTATTTGATAAAACTTGACAAAGATTTGATCTAGCTTGTTTTTAGATATTCCAATCCCATTATCTTTGACAATTATTTTTGCGTTTTTTCCGTCTGCATATAACTTTATAAAAATTGTTCCGTTTTCTTTTGGACAGAAATCAATTGCGTTACTTAACAGGTTGTTTATGACTTGTTCAAGCCTCATAGAATCACAGAAGCAAAAAAGATCAGGTTGTAATTGCGTTAACACGTTAATGCCATATTTTTCCATTGTTGGTTTCATGTTTTCAATTATCCCATGCATGATATCGGCAAGATTGTGTCTCGCTTTTGATACTCTCAGCTGACCAATCTCAATCTTTTGCACATCCAAAAGATCAGTCATTAGTTTTGATAGAGTACGCGCATTTAGTTTTATAATTTCAAGTCTTTGCCTTTGAGCATCAGTTATCTTGCCAAATGCATCTGTAAGTAAAATGTCAACATATCCTTGTATTGGCACAAGAGGGGTTTTCAATTCATGTGTTATCATGGTCAAAAATTCTTCTTTTGATTTGTCGGTTCTGCGTAACTGTTCATATTGCGCCCGTATGCGTGCCTCGTTTTCCTCTATCTTTTTTCTTGCATTGTAAAGTTCTGTTATATCTTTGATTATCGTATTGCTTCTCATTTGGTTATCACCTTCATAGAATGTGGTTGCACTCAACAGTGCCGGAAAGATTGTACCATCTTTCCGTTTCATCCATACCTCTTTGTTTGTGATGCCCTGACCAGACTTCCATGCGCTAAAGATTTGCCGCACATTATCGATGTTTTCCTCTGCAGTGTGATCAAAAATTGACATTCCGATGATTTCTTGTTTTTCATACCCTAGATTGAGTGCATAAGCATCATTGCAGTCAGTGATGTTACCATCATTGTCTATGGTACGCATTAGGTCTGGGGATGTATCATAGAGGCTTCGAAATCTTGTTTCAGCTGCTACAAGTAAAAAATTTATTTTTTTCAGATCATCATACTGTTCGTTTATCTTTTTTTGATCCTGCTCTATCCTAGTTCTTGCTGCATAAATATCAGATATGTCCCTAAATGCTACAGTCCTTCCAATAAGCTGACCCTTTTCATCATATAGATTATTTCCAGAGAACAAGGTAGGAAATGAACTCCCATCTTTTCTTTTGAGCCAGATTTCTATATTAGATATCATTCCAGACATCCTCCATTCCGTTATTCCTTTTTCTAGATCACCGTAGCTTCTATCAGCAGTATGTTTTAGTATGGAACTTCCTATAATCTCGTTTTTTTCATATCCCAGATTTTTTGCATATGATTCGTTACAATTGAGAATCACCCCATTAAGATCAATTGTACGCAAAAGATCAGGAGAATGTTCATAAAGATTTTGATATTTATTTTCCACCATCATTATGGCATCATATGCTTTCTTGAGTTCATTGTACTTTTTTTCCACTTCTTTTTCTGCATGTTTTGTTTTTTCCACATAATCATGCATCATTGATACATCCTGTATTGTAATGAGGTAAATGTCTGAAGTTTCAATACCATCCCATATTTTTGCCCCATTGCACAAACCAAAAAATGTCACATTGTTCTTTTTGACCAGTTGGATTTCAATCAGCGGGCCTATTCCTTTTTCCTTCATCTCGCTGAACCCATCAAATACCGTTTTTTTGTATTCGGGCATAACAAAATCAAAACAGGGTTTTCCAACAACTTCATTTTTCGAATACCCAAAGTGTTCCAACATGCGCTTGTTGGCATCAATGATTATTCCATTTCCATCTAGTGTACACACAAGATCTGGCGTCATTTCATAGAATGTCCTATATTTGCGGTCTAAGATATGTGGTGGAATCATATTTCCAGTATAGATAATGATGCGTTTTTGGTTAATAAAATATTGGTAAGCGGCATAATAGACACTCTAGCAATTTCAGATTCCATATGAGTACGGTACAGTCATTCCTTTTAGATTTTACTCGGATAACGCCTACATATATGATGCGATCGTACATGTAGTGAATGTCGACATTTTTTAAGAAATGCCTATTCTTGTCGCTTCAGGCACAGTGTTTTATTTTTCGTTTTTTCTGTATTTCTTACCGGTATTTTTGTCAAAATATATGAATTTACAATTATGATTAGGACAATGAAGTATGCCAGAACCCATATCAAACTCTACTAGTAGAGCATCGCAATCAGGGCAATGCGGTGTCAATAGATATAGTCCGGGACGTGTGTTTAAAAAACTAGCTAATTTTTTCACTAGGTGTTAAAACAGGTCATATTGGCACGACACTAATTTCAGAATGAACGAACACATTCTTTTCAATGCATACGTCATATGTAATATTGCAGATTCTCTACTGGCGGTAAATGTTCTCAGGGTTAAAACCCTCCAGAACAACCGCTTGAATCTGTTATTTTTGCATCATATTAAGTAGAATTTTTTTCAAGAAAGACTCTTTATTTGTCCATTTGACATATGTGATACATTGGATATTTTCCAGTGCCATGAAATACTTGGTCTTAAACAAGGTGCGTCAATACCAGAGATAAAGCAGGCATACCGAGAGATGGCATTACGATATCATCCCGACAAAAATTCCACAGAAGGGAGCGAGGTAAGATTTAGCCAGATTTCAGAGGCGTATCAAACTCTACGAATGCAAAATAAAAAACATAGTAAAATTATACAAAAATTTGATGACATTTACCCGGAGGATGCAGTATCATCATACAATCAGGCCCAGACACTTGCTACAAAACACCAGTACGAGGAGGCAATCGTTTTCTATGACAAAGCATTGGAACGATTACCTCGGTACGCAAATGCTTGGCTCAAAAAAGGCGATGCGTTAGACCACTTGAAAAGGCACGCGGATGCACTTTATTGTTACGGCAAGGTTTTGCAGATTAATCCTGAATCAGTGGATGCATGGAACCTTCAAGGAATATGCCTGTCAGATCTCAAAAGATATGAAGAGGCACTAGAGTCTTTTGATGAGGCAACTGTACTTGACCCTACACACGGACCTGCGTGGAACTTTAAGGGAGTCTGCTTTTTCATGTTAGGAAGACCTGAGATGGCACTTGATTGTTTTGAGAGGGCAACAAAATTTCACCCTGAGTTTGTAGTTGCGTGGCATAACAAGGGAAGTGTGTTGATGAAGATGGGACGAAAAAAAGAGGCTGAAAAATGCTACGAAAAAGAAAAAAAGATAAAACAATAGACGAGTAAAACTGATTTCGTCGATGCATTCATGCATAGGTATGAATAGATGTTTGAAGATCACGTAAACGAAATGAAGAATTTTTAGAAGTTTATTTCCTGTCTTGTCATACTGGAATATTATTTATGAATTTAGATATTTTTGTCGCAAATGCAATTGGACTGACTTTCTTTGTGCTTGTAACAATGATGACATTTTTGTTGTATGGAAAACTAAACATCATAAAATCATCACGACCTGAGTGATGATATCTTATTGGTCCGTAAAGATTATCAAACTTTGCGCCCAATGAAATATCAAACATACATTCCATATAATGAACATTATTCCACTTGTCAAAGCTTGGCTGTGTAAATCCACGATGGGTTTCATTGTGAACCAGTCTTCCATTGCTATCCATTATTGCAACAGAACGTACATTCCTATCCACAGTCATCATAGACTTGCAAATTCGGTCAAATTTCACAGTCTTTGTAATGTTCATGTCCGATCCTATCAGAAGGAATACTAAAAACTACCGATCATTTAAAGAGGAATTTATCTTGCCCACAACAAAAATAGCATTGTGACAGCCAGTCCCATGACTAGGACCGTAATCCAGCCAACAATGTTGGATATCTTGCCATTGGTTCTGCCCTGTAGAATTGTCTTATCATTTCCAATTTTCATGATAGTTATGAGAAGAGGAATTGCGATAATTCCATTAATCACTGCTGCATATATGAGGGCCAGGATTGGATCAATGCCAAGAAAATTTATCCATAGTCCTACTATAGTAGATGCGGCAATTATCAGGTAAAACCCTTTTGCCTGTTTGAATTTTTTATTCAGGCCTTGCTTCCATCCCAGTTCTTCAGATAATGCATATGCTGATGAGCCTGCAAGCACAGGTATTGCCAATAATCCCGTGCCAATTATCCCAAGTGCAAATATTGTTTTTGCCCATTCTCCCGAATTTGGAAATGTTTTCACTAGTGGTTCTAGTGCCTTTGCAGCTTCATCCGCAGTGGATATGTTAGTTATTCCATGAGCATAGAGAGTTCCAGCTGCGGTTGTTATGATAAACCACATGATCGCTTGTGAAAATATCATTCCGATTGTAACATCTTTCCTCATTGTGTTTATCTCCTTTTTTCTAATTCTCGGCTTGCCTTGACCCATTTCCGGTATCTTGTTTTTCACAACATCTTCTTCAGCCTCTTCAGAGGACTGCCAAAAAAATAGGTATGGTGAAATAGTAGTACCAAAAATTGCAACAAACAACATTGCAAAAGTCGGAGTGAATTCAATGTGCGGTATTACACTTGCAGTCAACATTGCCACCAAATTTCCTCCAACAATAAATGCCGTAATCACATATGCAAGTAAGCTTAGAGTCAGATACTTGAGTATAGTCACATATTTCTTGTATGGAATGAAAACTTCAGTGCAAACAATTAGTGCCGTAAATAAAATAGTAACAACAACTATTGGAGATT
The DNA here is from genome assembly GCA_028867615.1 of Nitrososphaerota archaeon. GTDB lineage: Archaea > Thermoproteota > Nitrososphaeria > Nitrososphaerales > Nitrosopumilaceae > Nitrosotalea. The sequence continues at coordinate 7,965 of JAGWGC010000043.1, forward strand.
GTGGTAAAACAAGTTTAACAGAGGCTGCCATCGCTCCAATATCTGCACCTATGTTTATAGTATTTGCAATTAAGAGTAGACCAATAATTGGGTAGCCTATTTTTTTTGAATATTGGTTTCGCAGGATTCCTGCAAGACCATTCCCTGTAACAAGCCCTATACGCGCACATATCTCTTGAATTACTATCATCATTGGCAGCTGAAATAGTGCAAGCCATAGAGTTCCAAAGCCAAATTGTGCGCCTGCCTGAGAATATGTTGCTATTCCAGATGGGTCATCATCCGATGCTCCGGTTATCAATCCAGGACCTAGAAATTTGAAAAATGATTTGATTCTCATAAATGATTATTCATACCCAGCATGTCCTATATTTGCAGTTATACAGGTCTAATCTATGCCAATATCAAATATTTTTTCAAGGAATCATGCTACTATCTAACATATTGCTGTGAGCCTGGTATGATTTGCTCTCTTTTTAGATTACGTAAAAGGATGGCAGATATTGCAATTATGCCAACCTGTATCATTTTGGTAGCTAGATCAATCATTCCTATATCGGTCTGTATTCCAACTATTGGAAGACTGATGTTTCTTGATGCAATATATAGAATTATCAGAAAAATAGAAATAAGAATTGAGATTACATATGGAGCTCTACTGTGCAATCTGTTCTTTAGCATCCATATTCCAAGTGGAATGTAAACAATTCCCACAGTGGCAAAAAACATTGTTTGTATCTGAGATGCAGTATCAGCACCTTCAAGGGATTGAGTATATGATGTTACAAAGTAGATTATTCCACATAATGTCACAAGTACAGATACGATCATGATGGATTTTTTAGTAGTGGGATTCACAAGGCTATCATCTACTTTCCACATTTAATGTCTACCTACCATTCTCACTGGTAGGAATGGAGATGAATGAATGATAGAGATAGGATAGTGTTGTTTAGCATGAACGAGATATCTACACAACAGATCTGAACCAAATCCCAATTTCAACAACTAATCGAAAAATAAAACCATTGGATTTCTTAAAATGATAAAAAAATAAAAGTGATGAAAACGTGGGAGTAAGACATGGTTGTCATACCTGCACATCACCTGAGATCAAAATAAAGATAAAAAATGACAAGATATGTGTGAGATATAATGCACCAACATGAACAACGAGAATACAATACCGTGAAAAATTTTCAGAGAGAGTAAGACCTAGCCACACATGTGATTAGCAGACATACCAGTGATACTGAATTTCCAGTTTTTCAACATGGAATGAGGCAATTTGTTCCTAATTTATGATCTCTTTGTCTATTCGACCATCTTTTATTATGACGGTTCTGTCAGTGGATTCGGCAAGTTCTGGGTTATGCGTAACCAATATTATAGTTCGTTTAAACTTGTTTGATAATTCCTTTAGCATGTCAAAGATATCTTGACCTGTTTTTGTATCCAAGTTTCCTGTTGGTTCATCTGCAAGAATTATGGTAGGATTATTAATCAGGCATCTGGCAATCGCAACCCTTTGCTGTTGTCCTCCACTTAGGTTAGATGGTTTTTGTTTTGCCTTGTCTGCTATTCCCAACTCTTCTAAAATTTTCATTGCACGAAAATTTGCCTCGGCTGGCGGCATTCCAGCTATGATTGCAGGAAGTTTTACGTTAATCTCGACTGTAGACCTGTTAACTAAATTATATGATTGAAATATGTAACCAATTAGCCGATTTCTCATGGTTGCAATTTCAGCATCTCCAAGTGAAAATATATCAAATCCATTTATGATGACCCTTCCCGATGTCGGCCTATCTAGTGCTCCTATGATGTTAAGAAGGGTGGATTTTCCACTTCCAGAGGGACCCATGATAGATACAAATTCTCCTTTTTTTACCGTGAAATTTATGTCCCGCAATGCCACTATCCTGCCTGCCGCAGAATCAAATATTTTTGTGACATGTTCAGTTTTTAGTGCTACATCGTCAGCAATTTGTGAAGACTTCGTAGGCAACCCTACGGCATCATCTGCATGCACATTGTCTGGCACATGTTTTAGCAGGCCCATGTGATAAATTAATCATGTCGACTGTATTTTAGTTACTAGTGTAATATCACTTTTGAATATCATGTGTGATAATCGGACTATCTTAAACATGTCAATAAAAATAGATTAGTGAGCACAAAATACAACATTCATCCCAGTTTTAAAAATCAAACTGTGATTGCACTTTGTAACCCTAGTATGCTCTTGTTACACTCAGGTTCTCAATCACATTCATTTTATGAAATGTGTGAATTTATCATCAAGGCATACAATAACTCAATTAAAGAAGGACAATCCTTAAACTCGTTGTGCGTTAAGCTTAATTTCTATTCATGAAAGAACTTGATACAAATATTTTAAAGGATTCTCACACACAATTACTTGAAACATTCAAGACAAGTTCTGATGGGCTAACAAACGAAGAAGCCAGCACGAGACTTGAAAAATTTGGTCACAATGTATTAAATAAACAAAAAAAATCTGATGTGTTTACACTTTTTCTGTCCCAGTTTAAAAGTCCAATAATCATAATCCTTCTTGTCGCCGCAGCATTATCACTATTCTTACAAGATGCAACTAATTCTGTAATCATATTTGTCATCATTCTCATAAGTAGTATGTTGGGATTCTTTCAGGAACACCGTGCAACAAATGCAGTGAAAAAACTATTAGAAATTGTGAGAATAACATCTACTGTCATTCGTGATAAGACTAACAAGAAAATTCCTTCAGAAGAAATTGTGCCAGGAGACATTGTGATTTTATCTGCAGGCGACAAGATACCATCGGACTGTGTAATTTTAGAGTCAAGAGATCTCTTTGTCAATGAATCAGTTTTAACGGGAGAAACTTTTCCAGTTGAAAAAAATGTAAGTAATGTCTCAGAGGACATCCCAGCCACGAGAAGAACGGATGTTTTACTCATGGGAACAAACGTGATCAGTGGTAATGCAAAAGCTGTTGTTATAAAAACTGGGGCACATACAGAGTTTGGCAAAATCTCAGACCGCTTGAGACTTGGAGCACCTGAGACCGAATTTGAACGCGGTGTTAGGCGGTTTGGGTATTTTCTTACTCAAGTAACCCTAGTACTTGTAATTGCAATTTTTGCAATCAATGTATACCTAGCAAGACCAGTACTAGATTCATTTCTCTTTTCTTTGGCACTTGCAGTAGGTTTGACGCCTCAACTTTTACCAGCAATAATTGGCATCAATCTATCCCAAGGGGCAAGACGAATGGCAAGTTACAAAGTCATAGTCAAACGTTTGTCATCTATTGAAAACTTTGGTAGCATGAATGTACTATGTTCTGATAAGACAGGTACACTGACAGAGGGAATTGTGCATATCAAGTCGTATTTAGACGTAGAAGGAAAGAGTAACGAGAAGGTGTTCCAGTATGCATATCTTAATGCAATTTTGGAGACCGGTTTTTCAAATCCAATCGATGAGGCAATACGTTCATTCAAGACTCTGGAGATATCAGATTACAAAAAATTAGATGAGATTCCATACGATTTCTCAAGAAAAAGGCTCACCATATTGGTATCAAGGTCTGATGAACACATTATGATAACAAAGGGAGCATTATCAAATGTGCTAGCAACATGTTCTGATGTAGAAACAGAGAAAGAAAAGATTGGAATAGAAAAAACCAGAGAGCAGATTTTAAAAAAATTTACAGAACTCAGTCAGCAGGGATTTCGTGTTTTAGGCATATCATACAAAAATATTGGTGTTGCGGTATTAAAAAAAGAAGATGAGGTGGATATGACTTTTCTTGGATTTCTAGTGCTCTACGATCCACCAAAGCCCGGTATACTTGAGACAATAAATCAACTAAAAAGTTTAGGCATTTCATTAAAAATAATCACAGGTGATAACAAGCTTGTTGCGGCAAGTGTTGCAAAGCAGATAGGATTAGCAGATCCGAAAATTTTGACAGGTCAAGAGATGAGACAAATGACTGATGAGGCGTTATATCACCAAGTAAATGACGTTGTGATTTTTTCAGAAGTGGAACCTAATCAAAAGGAACGAATAATACTTTCGCTGAAAAAATCAGGAAATGTAGTAGGTTTCATAGGAGACG
>JAGWGC010000044.1 GCA_028867615.1 Nitrososphaerota archaeon
GATGGGTCCCCTTCCCGGAATTTCTTGCACTGGTGCGTTCCATGGAAGAACATTAGGAGCTCTGAGTTTTACATTTAGCAGACCAGTTCAAAAATATAACTTTCCAGAACTCCCATCAAAGAGAATCAAGTTTTGCACAAGTGAGAACGATCCAGAACTTGATGCTGCAGAAAAGATTCTAAAGGAAAACAAGGTGGCATTCATCTTAACTGAAATAATTCAAGGGGAGGGTGGATACAATGTTGCAAGTAAGAAATTCATTTCAAACTTGAGAAAATTTGCAACAATGTATGGAGTTCCGCTCATTTTGGATGAGGTCCAGTCTGGAATAGGACACACAGGCAAGTGGTGGGCCTTTGAACATTATGGCATCAAACCAGACATAATGAGTACTGCAAAGGCATTGCAGATAGGTGCAACAGCTTTCAGCAAAAAATTTGATCCAATGCAAAGATCAGTGTTATCAAGCACGTGGGGCGGAGGAAATAGAATAGACATGGCAGTAGGTTCTAGAGTAATTCAAGTTATAAAAAGAGACAAGTTGCTTGAAAATGCAACAAAGATGGGCCACATCCTCAAGAATGGCTTGGTTGAAATGGTAGGAAAAAAAGGAGTAATAGATGTCAGGGGACTAGGCCTTATGGTTGGCATAGAATTTGACTCAGCTGCCAGTCGTGACAAAAAACTTGCAGAGTTGTTCAAGCAGGGATTGATGACTTTGGGGGCAGGTCAAAAATCAATGAGAATTATACCGCCATTGATAATTACAAAAGAGCAAATTCACAAGGGTCTTGACATCATGCACAAGGTTTTGATGAGAACCTAGTATGCATCATACTTGTCACCCATTTCAAGCGATGCTATCTTTAGTTTGAGCACTTCGTTTGCACCCTCATAGATTACAATTGCCCTAGAATCAAGAAAATGTCTTGCAACCCGGCTTGTTTTCTGATATCCATAAGAACCAAATACTTGAACTGCGCGGTTTGCACAATCAAAGGCTGCGTTTGTAGCATGTAGTTTGGCAATAGCTGCAAGCCTATCTGCCCTGTTACGCAGTACAGAATATTCCTTGTTCTCCCGGTTAAGAGCATCTAGCCAATTTGCATCCTTTTCTTTTAGGCCTTCAACATAATCATGTAGTTTTTGCCTTGCCATACCTGCCCTATATACTAACCACCTAGAACTTTCAATATTTACAATCATTGTAGCAAGATGCTCTTGAATAAGTTGTTTTTTTGCAAGAACAGAACCATGTTGTTCTCTTTTTTGAGAATACATAATGGATTCATCAAGACAGTCTTTCATTACACCCACAGCTCCTGCTGCAACACTCAACCTGCCATCAATTAACGCACTAAATGCAACACTGAGACCATTTCCAATTTTTCCAAGAAGATTTTGTTTTGAGACAAGACAGTTTTCAAAAGTAATTTCTGCGTTTTTCACAGTAAGCAACCCCATTTTATTTTTCATTTCTTGTGAATCAAAACCTTTTGAAGCAGTATCTACAATAAATGCGGATACTTTCCCATCAGAGCCTTTTGCATAAGTAGTAATTAATTTGGCAAATGTTCCATTTCCAACCCAGTGCTTTGTACCATTGAGGATATAATTATCACCGCGCTCCTCAAATGTTGTAGTCATTTTTTTAGGATCACTTCCAGCATCAGGCTCAGTCAGTGCAAAACCCATTATGTGATTTCCATTGACGGTATTTGTAAGATATTTCCTTTTTTGTTCTTCAGTTCCCCAATTTTGTATCACCATTTGACCAATAGATACATGCGCAGAGAAGAATGTGCGAAGTGAGTTTCCTTCCCTGCCAATTCTTTCAATTGCAAAAAGATATGTCAAAATATCAAACCCCAGACCTCCATATTTTTTTGATATTGGACACCCAAGCATCCCAATTTCTCCAAATTCTGGGATTACTCTATCATTCATCCTCTCATCAAGATAACATCTTGTTTCATAATCTCGTATGGATTTGCAGACTCGATCTATCTTGTCAAGAAAAATTTTCTGCTCTTCTGAGACCTCAAAATTCATTTTTGATATGTTAGAGTAAGACATTGTTTTATTCAGTTGACTCCCAATACATATCATCAAGTTTTGGTTTCTATACTTTTACTATCTGAATCTCTCTTACGTTGTGTTTTGAAAGATCTTCATGCAAAGCAGCGTGCGATTCATCGGCAAAAGTCAGGTTGCAACGATAACATTTCCACGCTTTGGTGCTCATAGAATTTGTACGTGATTTTAATTTATAAATATATTGTACTTGTTGGTCATTTTTTATACAACTGGGATCTAGGATCAAAATGTTTGTAATTATTTGCAGTTTGGCGCCATATTTCATGAATTTTCACCTAAGGCATGAGCCATAATCACAATCTCAGTTTATAAAATCAATTTGTATCAGAGACCAAATTGGAGTTTGAAAAATTAAGATCACTGGTAAAAAATAGACTTGGACGAAACGATACAGCCCATGATTTTGAACATATTATGAGAGTACTCAAGAATGCAACAATAATTGCAAGAAAGGAAAAAGCGGACATTAGGGTCATAACGGCCGCAGTACTGTTACATGATATCATATCATATCCAAAATCTGATCCTCGCTCAAAAAATTCCTCAACCGAGAGCGCACTAGAATCAAAAAAGATTTTAAAAAAATACAATTTCAGCCAAGATGAGATTGACATCATATCGAATGCAATAAGAGACCATAGTTTTTCAAGAGGTGCTACACCTCAGACATTAGAAGGTAAGATACTACAGGATGCAGATAGATTGGATGCACTGGGAGCAATAGGAATAGCAAGGACGTTTTCAGTCAGCGGTGCAGAAAAGAGACCATTTTATAGTAACGTTGATCCATTTTGCAAAAAACGCTTGCCAGACGACAAGCGTTGGACTGTAGATCATTTTTACAAAAAGCTCCTGCTTTTGGAAAAAACAATGAATACCAATACTGGAAAAATGGAGGCACGAAGAAGAATCAATATGATGAAAAAGTTTCTTGACCAACTAAAAAAAGAGATCTAGCCATAGTCTACATATCTCTTGTATCTTTTTTCAATCTCAGGATTATTTCCGGTCATTATTCGTCTAATTTCATCAGCGTGTTTGTCTTTGATATAGTCAATCATATCCTTGAAATTCTCCTCTTGCGGATATGCGTTTGTAAGTGGCTCTAGCATTTTGAAATATTCAACAACTTTTTCTCTGAATTCTTCTTTTGTAGGTCTTCTTATTTTGTTAATACGAAACCAGATCGATGCCCAACTTGCACCAACTACATGCGGTAGTAAGTCATATGCACGTGCTATCTCAAATGTTTGGTCTTCTCTCATTTCTCGTTGAGAGTTTTTGCTGCACCCTTTGAGAAATATGTTACTATCATGTCTGCACCAGCACGCTTGATGGCTGTAAGAATTTCCAATGTAACTTCTTTTTCATCAATATATCCAGCCATGGCAGCTGCCTTTACAAGAGCATATTCCCCTGATACGCTATAGGCGGCAATTGGTACATTGAATTTTTCCCTAGTCATCGATATCAAGTCCAGATATGCCAGCGCGGGTTTTATCATGACAATATCTACTCCTTCTTGTATATCAGTCTCAACCTCCCTCATAGCCTCCTTTGGATTTGTGTACGGCAATTGGTAGGTCTTTCGGTCTCCAAACTGAGGTGCAGAATGGGCCATGTCCTTAAACGGTGAGTATAACGATGATCTATGTTTTGCAGAGTGAGACATTATTGCAACATCGTGAAATCCAGCATCATCAAGACCCTGTCGTATTGCCTTAACCTGTCCATCCATCATTGCAGATGGTGATACAACATCAACCCCTGCTTGGGCTTGACTTACTGCAACTTTTGCCAGAGTTTCAAGACTAGAGTCATTATCTATCTTATCTCCCTTGACAAGTCCACAATGACCAGAACTTGTGTATTGACAGAGACATACATCAGCCATTATTGCAATGTCGTTTCCAATATTTTTCCTTATTTCAGAAATTGTTTTTTGTACAATTCCATTTTGAGAAAAAGCCGATGTACCATGTTCATCTTTGTGCGAAGGTATTCCAAATACCATTACTGCCGGAATTTTCAATTCTGCTATAGTGTTTATTTCAGTCACAACATCTGCAAGTGGAAGTCGCTCCATTCCAGGCATTGAACTCCCTTGAATTCTTGATTTTAGATCTTCTTGTACAAATATTGGGCAGATGAGATCCTTAGGAGACAGTCGTACTTCTTCCAAGAGTTCCCTAATTTTGCCGGTTTTTCTCAGACGTCGCAGTCTCAAATTAGGAAAAGACATTACATACTAGACATCCTTTTTAGCAATATAATTTGTTACTCTCTTGTTTTATAATCAAAGAGTCTTGTAACAGTTTTTAGAATTTCAGAATCACCTTGTTCTGAGGCTTTGCGTAGATTATTCATTGGGATTGACATTATGTCTTCTACAATTGCTTGTGTAAGCTGGTCAATAATTCGTATCTTTTGTTCATCTTTTTCCCCTAGCATTTGAAGTGCCTTTTTTAGTTCCTTTACTCGTGCTTGGTCTATCTCCTTGAAGACATTAGTTACAATAGGCTCCACCTCAAGTCTCTTCATTGCTGCTTCTACTAGAGGTAATTCCTCATTAATTATATGCTCTGCTGATGATACTACACCCATTCTATTTTTCATGTTTTTTTCCACCATCTCCGCAATTTGATCCAAGTTCATCACTTTAACGCTGTCTATTTCCGATACCTTGTCATCAACAGTTCGTGGATTAGAAAGATCCATTATGAGCATCCCATTATTTCGTGAATCCATTGCTTCTTTTACCCTGTCATGTGTAACAAGAAAATACGGTGCAACAGTAGCAACAAACAGTACATCAATTGATTTGAAATTAGTGGTTGCTTCTTCAAATGGCAGTGGCTTGCCACCCGCAGTCTCTGCAAAGGCTTTTGAACGCTCAAAGGTTCTGCTAGTTACAAGAAAATCAATGTCTCTTTTTTTGAGCGATTTTGCTACAAGACTTGCTGCCTCTCCAGTTCCAATCAACAAGATGTGCTTTGATTTTAGATCATCAATATTTTCTTCTGCAAGATTTACTGCCATGGAACCTATTGATATGCTTCCTTTACTGATCCCGGTTGCTTGACGTACACGTGTTCCAATTTTAATTGCCTTATCAAACAAAGTATTGAGATTATCGCCTGAGGCTTTTATCCCTCTTGCGGTACTGATTGATTCTTTCACTTGTCCTAGTATTTGCTCTTCCCCTATTACAAGAGAATCAAGGCCAGAGGTAAGCTTGAGCAGATGTGTATAAGCGTCAGTTCCTTTGCTTACCTCAAGATTTTCTTTGAATGCATTTTCTTCTAATCCTGCTACAGATGCCCATGTTTTTTTTATTTTGTCAAGATCAGCAGAATTGGCGCAACCAAAAAGTTCAACCCTGTTACAGGTTTGCAAAATTACACATTCGTGCAATCCAGAATGTTGTAAAAATGATTCATATGCAGAATCTAGATCTGGAAAGGTGAACCTCTCAAGCATGTGAATGGGCGACTTTCTAAAAGTAACTCTAGCGTTGATTACATCACTTGTCATATCAGATTATCTAGCATCTCCATAACCCGCTTCTGTGCTTTTTTTAGATTCCCGTCTCGTATTAATTGTTTAACATGATTGTCATTCATAACACTGTAGAGGAACTTTCTTCGTTCAGGAAATGTCTGGATCTTGTCCTTTGCCGCCTTTCTTGCAAAATCCTGCAGTTTTATCTGGTAAATGTCCTCTTTTTTTATCACTTTTTTGAAGATCTGTTCTGCCTGAAGTTTTAGTTTTCTTGCCATTGCAGGACTTCGACCTCCCGTGGATACTGCAATTTGTACAGTGTCAGCTATGTTTATCACAGAACCAAATGCAAAGTCACTTACTTCTGGATCGTCTGCAGCATATGCATAACAGCGCATAGACTTGGCCTGCTCCACAATTTTGCGATTGAGTGCCTTGTCATCAGTTGTTGCCAATACCATGAATGGTTTGTATTTTTTTAGAAAATTTGCGTTGACAAGCCTCATTTTCTTGAAAGATATTTTCTTTTGTTTGACATAGTTTTGGATTTGCCTGTTTGTTGAATCGCTGATAAGGAGAATCTTGCATTCTTGAGTCAGCAATGAATTTACTTTTTTCAGACCCTCATTTCCTCCACCCACTATAATCACCAAATCTCCTCTAAGATTTAGATCAACTATCAATGGATCTTGGCTGACTGTAAATGATATTTATAGATTCCATGGGAAACTAGGTAACATTTTTAATCATAAGACAGGGTTTTCATCTAACATGGACAAGATGGATAAGGAAATTCTAAATGAAATCCAGTGGACTTTTCCTCTTACCCCAAAACCATATGAATCCATGGCAAAAAAATTTGGTCTATCAAACCAAGAATTGATGCAAAGACTTGTCACACTCAAAGAGGCAGGAATAATCAGACAGATTAGTGCAATATTTGACACGCGAAAACTAGGATACAAGAGTGCACTTGTTGCAATGGCAATAGACCCAGAGAAACTAGATTATATAGCAAATCAAGTAAACAAACATCCAGGTGTCAGTCATAATTATGAAAGAAATCACGAATACAATCTATGGTTCACTCTAGCAGTTCCCCCGGGGTCTGATCTAAAGACAGAGATAGATAAATTTTCAAAGTTAGAAGGAATTAAAAAAACAAGGCTTCTTCCTACAATCAAGTTATTCAAGATTGGAGTAAAGCTTGAGATGGTAGAGGAAAAAAAATCGGATATCAAGCCATCAGAAGAGAAGAAGAAGATTGTAGAGACCAAGTTTATTGCAACTGAGGAGGAGAAAGACTACATACGAGAACTGCAAAAAGATCTAGAGATAGTTGAGAGACCATTTTTAAAATCTGCCCAGAAACTTGGAATAACGGAAGAACAACTTCTTGAAAAGGTCAGACTATATGAAGAGACCGGAATAATGAGAAGGTTTGCTGCAATCTTAAGACATAGAGAAGTCGGCTTTACTGCAAATGGTATGATAGTATGGCAAGTTCCAGATGAAAGAATTGAAGAAGTTGGTTCAAAATTAGGATCGTTTCCACAGATAAGCCATTGTTATCAGAGACCTGTCTACCAGGATTGGCCATATAGTGTATTCTCAATGGTACATTGCAAATCAATCGAAGAGGCAGAGGACATGGCAAAGGAGATTCAGAAACAAGTTCAAGTCAGCAATTACAAAATTCTATTCAGTTCAAGAGAATTCAAAAAGACTCGAGTTGAGTATTTCGTAGAACATGAGTTTAACATCGAAGATCCAATTACGGCATAACCACATTATAAAATAAATTCTAGGATAGCTCAATCACTGATTCTGTAATGGATGTCAATGTTACCTTGATGGAGCTTACCTTGCTTTGATACATGAAGAATTTTTTGCCAGACAAATTTGTGTCGCCGGATACACGTACAAGTCCAGATGTGTGAAGCCTTCTAACCCATCTATATACCTGAGTTAGCGGAACCCCAGACATGACACTAATATCCCATGCTGATTTTGGCGTGTCAATTGTAGACCTGAGTATAGTCATAGCCTGGTCATTTGACATGATTTTTAAAACATTGTCCGCGTCTTTGCTTTCAAGAATTCTTCCTTGTTGTAACACTTGCATGACTAGTGTACTAGACTACAGAAATATAACAAGAGCGATTAGACTGAATTCATTTGCAAACACTTGCAATTGTTTGCAATCATTTATTCAGTAAATTTAAACGACATCATGCCAGCATTGTATTCAAAATCAGCTGTTGTATCCAAAACTTCACGAAAGATCAACCCAAGCACAGTAGTGTGATAAAGAGACCAATTTTCTCCAAGGTCGTGTTTGATGATAAACGTATGTACATTATTTTTTATGTTATGATTTATTTCAATCGAAGAAGCACGCATTCTAGCCTCAAACCAAGAGATGAATGAGTTTAGGTTAAAATCTCCACGCATGAACAATGCTGTATCTCTGACTACGTTTTTTCCAATGCGAGTTGCCATGTCAACAACATGATCCTGGGTTAGATTTCCAAAGAGTTCCAAAATGATTGGCTTTGCAATTGGGATCATTCCCACTTTTGCCTCATACATGTCCCATTCAACATATCTTTTGAAAATGTGGTTGACAAATGTATTGAGGCTAGTTTCCCGATGTTCTGATTCGGAACGAAGTTTGTTTAGTACATCTTCGTCTATTCGGAACGTCATAGTGGACGTCTTCTTGGGATTGATAGCCACTTCACTTATTGCTAATTCTTCTTTGAATATAATTTGTTTTATTTCTCCAGTATTTTTGGAAATAAGACTCAGGCTGTTTGTACAGAGGCCTTTAGATCATATGATGGCCATTGGTTGAAAAGTCCAATTATCTCGTTGTTATCACTATCGTTTAGATACTTGCCATCAGACATTGCGGAGAACATTTCAATCTCTTCTTCACTTACAACTGTGGGCAGTACTGATGAGATAGGTTTTTGTGATAAAATAAACTTGATTGCAAGTTCGGTAATATTCAAACCGTTTCTTTTTGCAATAGGCATCAATTGATCAACTTTCTTTAGCGCCTCTTGTATCCAGTTCCCGCTTCTTACAGAACGATGATCCTTTTCGCTAATTTTTGTGTCTGCATTTACTTTGCCTGTCAGTATTCCAGAGGCATCAGGTACACGAACTAGGATTCCAACGTTATTCTTTTCTGCTTCATGGATTAGCGTATTTCCGGGATTTTGTTCAAGAATATTGTATACAGTTTGTACTGCAGCAGCATTTGTTATCCTCATGGATTCAAGTCCCTCTTGGGTCCATCCAATGGCAGGGCCAAGTGCAATTTGATAACTTTTGATAAGTCCTTCTTTTGTTTTTTTGTCCAAAAATTCAAAAATTTGCTTGTCACGTATGGTTGAGATCTTGGGGTTGTGTAATCCATATACATCAACATAATCTGTTTGCAATCGTTCAAGGCTTTTCTTCAAGGCAAAATCGGTAAATTCAGTTGTAAATTTTTGAGGGAGTTCCTTGTGACCGATCTGCTCATTTGAATAAATATCATATCCGTATTTTGTAGACAGGACAACTTGGTTTCTCATTCCTGAGAATACCTCACCAATTAATTTCTCACTTTTTCCTCTTCCGTAAATATCCCCTGTCTCAAAATAATTAATCCCCAGATCAAATGCACGTTTCAACATTCTCTTGGCTTCATCATCTTCGATTTTTTTACCCCACCAGTCAAGACCAAGAGTCCATGCTCCAAATCCAATTTCAGAGACGTTAATACCACTCTTTCCCAGCTTTCTATATTTCAATTCACAATACTCCTAAACTCTGATAATTGTTGTTGAAGATCTGTTTCATTTAAAACAGCTGATCCATTTTCAGTATTAACATTTAATTCTATCCAAGATTTGCAACCGTGATATTCGGGAAGAACTGGAATCTCAGTAGAAGGAATCTTGTACACCTTGAGAAACATTGCAGTCATTGGTTTTTGTGGCATCCAGTTCATTCTCTCTACTATGTATGAATCACTCCAGATATGAAATCTTGACAACTCTTCAATTTTTTTCATTGAAGAGACGTCATGCGCTGCAAGCACTTCGGCATAAGATGTAATTCTGTTTACACCATCTTTTGGTTTTTGTTCTCTCACATCCGCAAGATATCTGTAAAATTGTGATTTTAGAGAAGAGTTGTCTTGGTGTTCATATGTTGGAAAGAGTACAAATTTTTTATCTTCCACCTTAAAGCCGGATGCAGTCTCAAGTATTCCCCCCTTTCGAAGTAAAACTGTTTGGTCTCCATTTTCAAGTGCAGTTATTACAGTAGCCCACTCTTTTAGAGCCTTCATCATCCAAGACTCCTAATCAAAGAAACAATATCTTTTTTGACACATACAATCATTGGGGTGTCTACTGCAATGTATCCGCTGACTTGAGTTTCTCTCAAGTCCATGATTAGATCCTGAAACTTGTGCAAAGTATCGGTTTCAAATGCAAGCATAAAGTCTTCATCGTGTATTCCAAATGAATACGTTGTATTGAGCAAAACTTCAGGATATTTGTGTCCAACTTGTATGTGTTCCCCCATCATCTCTTTTCTCTTTTCAAGCGGCAGCAGATACCATTCTCGTGTTTTGATGAACGGGTATACGATAGCATACTTTTTTTGATCTTCTCCCCCAAGCCAACCACGTTGTGTTTTACTATCAGCATACATTGAGGGTCTTGTGCTGGATAGATAGACGTGAGTGGGTACAATATATTTCCCAAAGACTGTAAGATATAGCTTGGATATTACATCCTGAATTTTTTCAACAGAATCAGATACAAACCAGAACAAAAACTCTGCATCATCTCGCAGACCCAGTGTAGAATATGTCCTGTATTTTATTTGTGAGTTCTTAAGGATAATTTCTACTTCTTTTGCAGACTCTTCTTTTGCAAAATCTGCCATCCATCTCCATTTTGGATCTACCTTAAAAAATGAGAAATTGAAAAATTGTCTTGGTTGTTCACTCATGCAGACTGGAATTATTGTTACCTTATTTAAAATCTAATCAAGTTAACCAAGTTTGGTAAAACCAAAATTTGTATTTCACCAATACATACATGTAATGTCTTAAATTAGCGAAAGGGGGTAGAAAATATATGAGTAGAAACACCAAGATGGCAATAGGAATTGGCTCCATCTTTACCGCATTCACAATTGTAATGATTGTTCTTGTTCTCCAATCATACTAGCCATAGGATATCATCTCAGATAGTAAAGCGAATCGGATCCATTAAATGATACACCGATTGCTTTAGAAACATGGTAATAATCAGGCACCAACCAATAAACGAAATAATAATTCATGAGCTTGTCAAAGTCAATAGCATTGAGGATTTTCTGAGTATCAAGACCAATAATGTCCCACTTGGTAGCTCTGCCCCTCCAGCGCGCTGGGCAGATGGGATATTATACGAACCACAAGGTTTTCCTCCCACGCCCGAGATTATCAAGGACCAGATAGAAGGCAAGATACATTTTGCAGCAATAGAATACACAGAGATGCCACAATACAAGCAATACCTGAAAAATAATAACAATAATGTTCTCTTGCCAATAATTGACATGTCACACAATGAGGCAACAAAACAGATTGCACAGTGGTTGAAAAACCAGATAATTACTAAGTAAATACATCACCAATCATAAAATTGCAAGAAATGCATCCATGAAAAAAGTAATTGGTATTTCTCAGACCCAGATCCTAGTTATCTTAACAGAAATTATCATCAAAACACTTATTATTTGTGAATGGAAAATTTTGTTAAATGCCAAGCATAGATCAACTGAGCAGACCACAAAACAAGCTAGAGCCAGTTGAAGGAATCATTGAGAGCATCAGCGAGCCAAGAACTGTCAACCTCAAAACTGGCGGACAGGCTCAAGTTGCAGATGCAATGTTAAAAGATGAGACCGGACAGATCAAGCTTAGTCTATGGGATGCGCAGATAAAGATGGTAAAACAAGGTTCTAAAGTAAGAATCGAAAATGGATTTGTAACACAATTTAAAGGCAAAAATTCATTAAATGTCGGCAAATTTGGTAAACTGGTAGTGTTAGAATTTTGAGTGATAAATCATGTCATCATGATCACTGTTTAGGATCAGATGAAATAACATCATGTTCATGCGAGTGTCATTCTATTATATTACAAAAATAATCAAAATCTCAGTTGACACAGAAAAACCGATCCAAGTCGCTTGTAATGTATTCAGATATTCATAACGGATCAAAGCTGGCGGTATGCACACCTCATCCAGAACTCAAGGATGGAGAGTATAAACCAAACAAACTGCAGGCAGAATTATACCAAATGTGGCAGGAATCAATAGACGAACTGACACAAAAGCCAAGATTCAAAGTAATAAACGGTGAACCTATTGACGGCCCAAATAAAAAACAACTGGGCAGACAGTCATGGACTACTG
>JAGWGC010000045.1 GCA_028867615.1 Nitrososphaerota archaeon
GAATCTGTCAAGACTGAAGGGTTTTTCATTGAAAACGGGGAGGTTGAAAACTTTGTTTCATCACGTGATTCTGGTCTTGGAATTCGGGTTCTAGTGAATGGGGCGTGGGGGTTTTACTCTGTCTCTGAACCAAAATCATTTGATGGTGTAAAACAGAACATTGTTGATACTATCAAGGCAACCAAATATTATTCTGAATATAAAAAATATAAAGTGAGGCTTGCCGAAGTTCACTCTTTTACCGATGATGTAAAATTCCAGATACGAGTAGATCCAAATGTTGATGAGATGATGAAGATTGGTTTAGAGTCTGATAAGATAATTCATGACAAAAAACGAATAATAAAATCATCCGTATCAATACATCATGACAAGTTTCACAAGTACTTTGTAAACAGTGAAGGATCAAAAATCACTCAAGACTTTGATGATGTGATGGCAAACATATCTGCAACAGCACACTATTCGGGATTGACAGAATCTGTAAGTACTACTGAGGGTGGAAGGGGTGGACTCGAGATGATTACAGGCAAAAATGACATACTTGCTGTATCCCGCTCACTATCTGAAAAAGCTGACGCGCTACTTGACGCAAAGACAGTTAAAGAAGAAAAATCCACTGTGGTGATGAATCCTGATTTTGTTGCACTGCTCTCACATGAGATTCTTGGACACCCATCAGAGGCTGACAGAGTGCTTGGAAAAGAAATGGCTTGGGCAGGAGGTGCATGGTGGGCGGGAAAACTTGGAACAAAAATTGGCTCGTCTGAGCTGAATGTAATTGATGATCCAACAATCCCGTCTAGTCTTGGGTGGTACAAGTATGATGATGAAGGTGTACCTGCAACAAGAAAAGTGTTGATAGAAGATGGAGTACTATGTAATCATATGCAAAGCCGTGAGACTGCATCATTGTTTGACACCAAACCAAACTCATCAATGAGGTCAACTGGGTACTCGTTTATGCCTCTTGTGAGAATGGCATGCACATGTATCTCGCCTGGAAATTGGGATCCTGCAGAAATGATAAAAGATGTAAAAAATGGATTTTTAATCTGTAACATGAAAATCCCATCAATAGATATGATGCGCTACAACTGGAGCATCTCGTGCCAATATGCACAAAAAATTGAAAACGGCGAACTGGGTAGCCTGCTACGTGATGTCATTGTAATGGGTAACTCGCCAGAATTTTTCAAGTCAATTGATGCGAGAGGGAAAGATTTTCAGGTAAGGCCAATTGGAAACTGCGGAAAAGGTGATCCAATGCAAATCATGAGGATGGGAAATGGAGGTCCACATATACGTGGCAAGTCAATTGTAAAAAGTGTGATAACATAAAATGTCTGATAAACTAGATGATATAAAAAACAGGGTAATTTCTTGTGTTAATTGTAGTCTTTCAAAATCAAGGATAAATGCAGTACCGGGTGATGGTGATGAAAATTCGGACGTCATTTTTGTCGGAGAGGCTCCTGGCAAAAATGAGGACCTCCAAGGAAAACCATTTGTGGGTACTGCGGGACAAATTCTTTCTGAGGCACTTGAATATGCGGGATTTGCAAGAGATCAAGTCTACATAACAAATGTGGTAAAATGCAGGCCACCAGATAATAGACAGCCTCTGGCAGAAGAGCGAACTGCATGCAAACCATACTTGTCAGAAGAACTTGAAATCATAAAACCCAAAATAGTTTGTATACTTGGAAACACTGCATACAACTCATTACTTGATGGCAGCGCAATTACAAAAAATCGTGGCAAGATTGTAAAAAGCAACGACCAACTTTATTTTGTCACCGTCCATCCGGCTGCCGTGATATATAATCCTGGTCTAAGGCAGGTACTCAAGGATGACTTTGTCTTGCTCGCAAAATCCTTGGATAAACTAAGAAAGGGTTTGGACATAGAAATTTCACAATGAAGATACTTACCCGCTCATTTTATGACCGAGATACTGTGGATGTTGCCCAAGCCTTGATTGGAAAGATACTGGTTAGAAAAATTAATGGAAATACCATATCTGGAGTAATAGTAGAAACTGAAGCATACCGATACAAAGATGATCCGGCAAGTCATACCTATGGTGGAATGACTGGACGAAACCAAGCAATGTTTGGGCCTGTGGGGAGGGCATATGTCTACTTTACGTATGGAATGCATTATTGTGTAAACGCGGTGGCCAAAAGTCAAAATTGTGATGCAGGTGCTGTATTACTCAGATCTCTTGTACCACGACAAGGAATTGATTTCATGTCAGTACAACGTAATACTTGTGATGTGTCTAACCTCACAAATGGTCCTGCCAAGCTCACGCAAGCATTGATGATTACCAAAAAAGAATACGGTGAAGATCTGACAAAAAAATCTAGCTTGTATATCACTGATGGATTTGAAATAAAAAAGTCTGAGATTCTGACAGGACCGAGAATTGGGATAAAAAAAGCAGTTGACAAGATGTGGAACTTTAAGATAACAAAAAATGTCTTTGAAGAAAACTAGGATGATGGATTGGGTCTTGCACCCAGTGTGGCAGTCAAATCCACAGACTTGCCTTGCCTGTACACTGTCAAAACTACCTTGTCTCCTACATTTTTCTTTTCGTCTAGATATGAAATGACATCATAAATTGTCTTGATTGGGTGTCCGTCTATTGCTGTTATGATGTCTCCACCGTGAAGAATGTTGTTCTGATCTGGTGTGGCCGGGGTTATCCCTGCCATGTCTGCAGGTCCTCCCTTGACAACACTCTCGATTATGACTCCCTTGAAATTTCTTGCTAGCCCATTTGCTAGGGCTATGTCGGAGTCTAGACTTCTTCCTGATATGCCAAGGTATGGGTGATCATATGTCCCATTTTTAATCAAAACTGGGGCTATTCTGTTTATTGCATCTGCAGGTACTGCAAATCCAACTCCTGCAAAATCTCCGGTGTTGGTGCTGATTGCAGTATTCATGCCCACTACTTGGCCATTGAGATCTAGCAGTGGGCCACCTGAATTTCCTGGATTTATTGCTGCATCAACTTGTATGACATCGGGTATTGAAAATCCTATGGAGTTGCTCTCTGGAAGCAGTCTTCCAATCTGGCTAATTATTCCAGTTGTCATTGTATCGCTTAGTCCAAATGGATTGCCTATTGCAATGACTTGCTGTCCGACATTAAGATTTGATGAGTTTCCAAGGGTTAGGGGAACAAGATGTTCATCCGAAAAGTTGTCTATTATTTGTATTACGGCAATATCATTTCCAGGATCAGTTCCCACTACTTTGGCGGTATATGTATTTCCGTCAATAAATGAAACATTCACCGTTTTTGATCCTTCTACCACATGATTGTTTGTGATTATTCTTCCATCTGTATCATACACAAAACCTGATCCTAGTCTTGTAGATTGGCTTTCAAGTGGCTGGCCATTTAGTATGAAATTGTTGTCTACTGTTGAGACTTTGCTTGTTATCTGCACTACCGAGTTCTCTGTGTTCTTGTAAATCTGTGTAAGGACTGCACCCTGTGCGGCAAGATTTGATCCAGGTCCTGGAGGTCCTTGTGGGCCAGGCGGACCTTGAGGTCCTGGAGGTCCTTGGATTGCACCCTGTGAAACCTCGTTTAACATTTTTCCATTGCTAAATTGCAGCACAACTGTAGCAGCCAAAACAATGATCACGCCAACAAGTATGATCTCAAGTTTTTTCATGTCGAAACCTCTGTCCCAATTCTGTATATCAAAATATTATATTTTACTATCAAATGTTCCATCTGATTGTCGAGTTAATCAGCTAATTTTTCAGTAATATATTTTGCTAAACTTTGGTAATCATTACATAAATATACACACCATTCACTGGTTTTATAGTGGGAAAAAAACAAAAGAACAAGACTAAGTCTAGTCCGATTTCTAAGGGTTTGATAATGACTGTTGCAGTTATCGCGCTAGCTGTTGCTGGCGGTGTGTATTATATCTGGAACTCTTCAATTCCTGTAAATGTAGATCATCCTGTATTTGCAACAGCTACCAATATCTACATACTTGCAACTCATAATAGTCAAGGGTATGTATATGATGAACAGTCTACTAAAACTGGAAAGAAAACATTCTCTGGCACAAACTTTGATCCTGCGATTCATATTCCACAAGGAACACTGGTTGCATTGCATGTGATAAATGAAGACAAGGATACTGGCTCAGATCAGGATCTGAACATTGATGCATTTAATGTACACACAAGACATTTGAAGTATTTTGAGGCTCAGACCATAAACTTCGTTGCGGACAAGGTTGGCAGTTTTAAATATTATTCTAAGATACACCCAGAAATGAATGGCACAATAACAGTGGATCCATGAAATTGACCGCCAAAATACTTTTTAGAAACGCTATCAACATTAAACAGGAAAAGGCCACATCGATATGAGTGATGATAAGATACAACGCTCTCGCTTTGATCTGCTTGATTTAATGGATAATTTCATAAGCAAAATTCTTGAACTGAGACAAATTCTTCTTGGCGTGTCGCTCTCTGGCTTTATACTGGCACCTTTTGCAATCGGGCTTTCTATATTCCTGCTAACTCACAAAAACTTTGTCATTGTTCTTGATAATGAATATGACTTTGGAGTGGCACTGAGCATACTGCTTGGATTGATAATTGCAATATCTGTGGGCTGGATGATAACTGGAATCAGGCAATATCAGACACTAAAATCGTGGAATAAAAAATACCATGAATATCTCCAACAAAAAGACGAGATCGACAAAAAGATTGCGTCACAATATGGTTTGGACCAGGACTAGCTCTCGTTTTTTGACTGGTCTTTCTTCTTTCTTGGAAATAGTGTCTCATAAGGATCCAAGATTGTTTTGCAGAACTCTATTCCTTGTGGAGATGGCTTGTACATGGTTATGATGCGTTTTCCAAGATGTCTTTCCTCACTTTGAATCAGGTTGTTTGATTCAAGTTCTTCGAGTATTGACTTGTGTTTTTTTAAATTCAGGCCGCAAAAACTCACGAGGGCTGTCTGGTTGAGTTCTCCATATTGAACTAGTGTGAGAATGATATCCTTGATTATGTATATTCTGTCACGATAAGGGTTTGATCCTGACATTGGCTACATTACCTTCTTGGTATAATATAATGCCTGACTGTCATGGCGCGCTAGGCTCATTGCTAATAACTTCTTGCAAAAATTGCATGTATTGTGGTCTGATTCTTGCATACTATACAATTGGAATCTTGCATGTTTCCATCAAATGGGATTACTCTGATATCTGCACCTGTTGACTCTTTTATGGTCTCTTCACATTTTGTCTGTCCGCACCATGGTGAATGGATAAATGCACCCTTTTCCATCTCTGCCTTGAATTCATCAAAGTCTATTATCTCTCTTGTTTTCTCTCTTAAAAGATTCTTGGCATTTTCAAAAAGGTTCTGTTGGATCTCGTCTAGCATGCGGAGAATTCCGTTTTCTGTATCTTCAAATGCCAGATCGCTTTTCTTGAGACTGTCTCTGCGAACAAGAACCATCTTGCCTTTTACAATATCCTTTGGGCCTATCTCGACTCGTAATGGCACACCCTTCATCTCCCAGTCATGGAATTTGTACCCTGGAGTAACCTCGTCTCTTACATCCATGTGTACACGAAGATTATGTTTTGTTAGGGCCTGTTTTATTTCTGAAACCTTGCTGAGAACAATCTCCATGTCTTGTGGTGAGTAGTAAATTGGTACTATGACTACTTGTATTGGCGCAACGCGGGGCGGTAGAACAAGTCCCTTGTCATCCCCATGGATCATAATTAGCGCCCCTATTAGACGCCATGAAACTCCCCATGATGTCTGCCATGCAAATGTCTCTACATTTTGCTTGTCCAGGAATTTTACATCAAATGGCTTGGAAAAGTTTTGTCCCAAAAAGTGTGATGTTCCCATCTGAAGTGCTTTGCCGTCTGGCATGATTGACTCCATTGTTGTGGTATATACTGCGCCAACAAATTTCTCCTTTTCACTTTTTTTGCCAGTGATTACGGGAATTGCAAGTTCTTCCTCGACTGTTTTTTTGTACATTTCAAGTATTGACATAACTTCTTGCTCTGCCTCTTCTTTTGTAGAGTGTACTGTGTGGCCCTCTTGCCATAAAAATTCAGATGTTCTCAAAAATGGCTTGGTTGCCTTTATCTCTGCCCGCAATGCAGTATTCCAGAAATTAATTTTGAGCGGTAAGTCTCTCCAGCTCTTTACCCATTTTGAATACATTGAATATGCAAGGGCCTCCGAGGTTGGCCTCAGTGCAAGTCTGTCGCCAATCTCTGTCTCCCCTGAATGTGTGACCCAGAACACCTCTGGTGTAAATCCTGCAAAGTGATCAGACTCTTTGCTTAACAATGACTCTGGTATCAGGACTGGCAGAAAACCATTTTCATGGCCTGTTGCTTTTAACTTTTGATCAAGTGAAGATTTCAAAGACTCCCATATTGAATATCCGTAGGGTCTAAGAACAATAAGGCCTTTTACTGGGGCATAATCTGCAAGATGTGCTTTCAGTACTACCTGTGTATACCACTCACTAAAATTTTCATTTTTCTTTACTGTAATTCCTATCTCTTTGCTCAATTCCAGTCTTTCTTTTAGTTGCACTAATGAGCTTTTCTGGTTTTTAGAGCGGATCGCCTTTGCAGAGCACTTTTCCTGATACTCTACTCTGGAAATTGGAGCATACAAAACATTGTATAAACGGAAGTTCGTTTTTCAAAACAGGACAATCTACTGCTTCTTCTTTCATGCGCTTGAGCATCTTTGGACTAACTCCCTTTAGCTTGAGTTTTCCCTTGTCATCCATCATTCCCGATGCCTTGAGTTCTTCTTTTGTTCCGTCTGACAGCTTGATAGCTTTTGCAACAACTTTTACTGGTACTTCGTATTTGTGCGGAAGCTCTGCCATGTTCTTCAGCTTGATAACCTTGAATATATTACTAGTGGTAAAAAGATCTGATAATCGCTTAAGATTAATATAATCTGATTTATGGTTGAAAGAAGAAACTGATGTTAGCAATCTTTGATGTTGAAGGTGTATTACTTGATGCAGAATTTCTTCCAATACTTGCCGAAAAAATTAACAAGCAAGATGAAATCTGGGCAATCACAAGACAAGGAATTGAAGGTAAGATAAACTGGGAAGATGGATTGAGGAAACGAATTGATCTTCTCCGTGGCATTGACTATGAGACTTGCAAAGAAGTATCTGACTCACTTAAAATAATGACTGGTGCCAAAGAAGCCTGCCGGGCATTGAAGGCAGCCGGCTGGAAAATCATGGCAGTATCAGGAGGCTTTACACTTATGACTGACAGATTAAAAGAGGAATTAGACCTTGACTATGTTTTTTCAAATGATCTACTATTCAAGGATGGAAAGCTTGACGGCGTAACAATTGATGTCGACTCTGACAAGTCAAAATCTGCAATCATAAAAATAAATGAATGGAAAGAAAAAAAAGAGAATATTGTGGTGGTCGTAGATGGTGCAAATGATGTTAAACTGTTTAACATCTGCGGTCTTGGTATTGCATTTCGAGCCCAGGATATGGTAAAGGAGCTTGCAACTGTCACACTTGAAGAAAAAGATCTCTCAAAGATTATAGGGATAATAAACAAACACTATGGTCTGAAAATATCACTACAAGCATTTGCCTAGACAAGATATCATTTTAAGCAGTAAAAACCGGTTTGATGTATGTCGCTGCAAATAATCCCTGTCAAAATACCCTGTGACATTGAACCTGGGGATGACCTAGTTGAGATTCTGCTCAAAACAAAGGCAGGTAGGGAATTGAAGGAAGATGACATTCTAGTATTTACACAAAAGATAATCTCAAAACAAGAGGGACAAAAAATTGACTTGACCAAAGTCAAGCCAACACTTCTTGCAACAGGGATTGCAAGTGCATACAAAAAAGATCCGCGAATTGTACAACTAATCCTCGATGAAACAAAAAGAATTATTCGCATGAAAAATGGTATAATAATATCACAAACGCGACATGGCCTTGTCTGTGCAAATGCGGGAATTGATGAAAGCAACATGGAAAAAGGATTTGCTACACTTCTTCCAAAAAATGCCGACAACTCTGCCCAGAGGCTTAAAAGACGCATCAAGACAAAGACTGGAAAAAATGTTGCAGTGCTAATATCTGATACATTTGGGAGACCGTTTCGAGAAGGTCAGACCGATGTTGCAATAGGGGTGTCTGGAATATCTCCTATAGTTAACTATGAAGGAAAACAAGACAACTTTCAGCGAATTCTTAGGGTTACTGCAATTGCTATTGCAGATGAAATCTGCTCTGCCACAGAGCTGGTTAGAGGAAAGACATTTTACACACCAATTGCAATTGTGCGCAACTATCCGTTTAACAAAAAAAGTGGGCACCTCCAAGATCTACTGCGTGCTAAATCTCTTGATCTGTTCCGATAGGCAAAAATTCTAGAAACAAAGATTATATGCATTGATGGGTGGATTCGATAAACATTGGCCGGATTAAAAATCGAACTGCATTGTCATAATGAATTTTCAAACTTTCAACTTGGGCCAAAAGAGACTCCATATGATTGCGGTGTGACAGTTATGCAACAGCTAGATAAAGCACATGACACAGATCTTGATGCGTTTTTCATTACAAACCACAATACCTTGAACGGATATGGCTCCCTTTTGGAATATCAACAGAATCACGAGAAATATAAAAAGATTCGAGTATATCCTGGGGAAGAAATAACAACTGATCAGGGAATACATGTCCTCGCATTTGGTCTAAATCAAACAGTAAAGGCTGGAAGCAGTCTTGAGGAAATATTGGATGACATACAATCTCAAGGCGCAATTTCTTGTGCTCCGCATCCATTTGGGCTCAGTAATGGTTTAAGGGAAAGAGCTGCTCTATGTGATCTGATTGAGGTCTTTAACAGCAACAATGTGGACAGATACTCTAATCTTAGAGCGTACCATTTTGCTAAAACATCAAACCTCGTAGAAGTAGTAGGAAGTGATTCACATGTTGCATCCACACTTGGTAGATGCACAAACATGATTGATTCGGAGAATAATCTTGATGATATCTTGTATGCACTACGCCATGGCAAGGTCACAATAGGTGATACCGGTTACATCACAAGCCGGGAAATGATAGAGCATGCATTGTACAAGATTGAAAACTCTAAAGAGGACATTCTCATGTACTTTGAAGAGCACCATCCTCATATGACGGGGGTGTGCAGATTTTTGATTAATGCCTTTGAGTCAAATCCAAATAGTATTGTATGGACAACTGCCTACAAAGTTGCAGTGCGTCTAATTACAAAACTTTCAAACAAGATAAACTTCAAAGATCATGATCATACTGTTTTATATGAAAGAAACCTGCGGGCAATACTGCCGATGATTCTTAGATGATGTAATTTTTACGCGCTCATGAATAGATTTTAATATTACGTGAGCACTTTTTTGCTTACAGGTGACTGACATTTCAGAATTAACTCCGACCAAGACAATTGATGTGCGAGGCATGTTCTGTCCAGAACCTGTCTTTAGAACAAAGATCGAAATGGAAAGGATGGCTGTAGGAAACATTCTAAAAATAACTGCAGACGATCCTGCCTCTGAAGAAGACATCACAAGATGGGTAAATAGAACTGGTCACCAATTGATTGGTATTAAAAAAACAGACAAGGATCTAGAATTTACAATCAAGAAGGTGAAATAATCTAACTTGGCTGAAACATTAGAAGATGCTGGTATGACAATAAAAATTGGCGGTACGCCAATTGTAAAATTAGAATCACTTTCAAAAAATAATACTGAATTCTATGCTAAACTAGAATTTTACAATCCGTTTGGCTCTGTAAAAGACAGGGCTGCATACTGGATGATCAAAATGGCTGAAGAAGGAGGCCTTATCAAAAGAGGTCACACTATAATCATAGAGCCAACTTCGGGTAACACAGGAATTGCACTTGCAGGAATTGCAAAGATTCTTGGATACAAAGTTGAAATTGTAATTCCTGAAAAGGCAAGTGATGAAACTAAAAAAATAATTGAATCACTTGGTGCCACGTTATATCAAACAACAGATGACCTGTGCCCCAAGGTAGGTGCAGGTACTGATCAAAGCATTGCCCTTGCAAGGTCAATTGCATCTGCAAGGCCTGACAAGTACTATTCTCCAAATCAATATGCAAACGAGGCGAATTTTATGGGTCACTACAAAGGAACAGGTCCTGAAATCTGGGAGCAAACGCAAGGAAAGATAACCCACTTTTTCACTGGGGTGGGAACAGGCGGAACCATTACAGGTATTGGTGCATATCTAAAAGAAAAGAACCCAAACATCAAGATAATTGCAGTTCAGCCACAACAGAATCACCTGATTCAGGGCCTGAGAAACTTTGAAGAGTCTTCCAAACCTGACTTGTTTATCAAGCGTGAACAAGTGGTAGACGACTGGATAACAATCACAAACGAAGAGGCGTTTGCTTCTGTCAAGGAGATATTGCAAAAAGAAAAGATGCTTGTCAGTCCATCATCTGCCACTGTGTACACTGCCATGAAAAAATATGATATTTCAAATGGATATGTAGTTGGAATATTTGCAGATGATGGAAGAAAATTCAAGAGCCTCTATACTCAGCAAAAAATACTTACAGAAAGTGAATACAACACTGCATTGGAAAATTCAAAATATATATCAAAAATTAGAGAATAACTATTTGTGCTCTGAGAGGTACTTGTCTACATCAATTGCGGCCATGCAGCCAAAAGCAGCTGCGGTGATTGCCTGTCTGTATCTGTGGTCGTGCACATCTCCTGCCGCAAATACTCCTTCCACATTTGTTTGTGTATGATTTTTTAGTACAATGTATCCGTTGGCATCAAAGTCAATCTGACCCTGGAATAATTTTGTATTTGGTTCGTGTCCTATAGCAACAAATATTCCGCCCACTTCTAGCGTATCCATCTTGTTTGTTGCGGTATTCTTGACTGTTATCTGGTTCACCTTCTGATTGCCTTTAATCTCTTCAATCACAGTGTTCCAATGGAATTGGATTTTTTGGTTTTCAAAAGCCCTGTCTTGCATAACCTTGCTTGCACGAAGCTTGTCTTTTCTATGTATGACGTGAACCTTGTTTGCAAACTTGGTGAGAAATATGGCCTCTTCCATGGCAGAATCTCCTCCGCCCGCAACTACAATTTCTTGATTTTTAAAAAATGGTCCATCACATGTTGCACAGTATGACACACCGCGTGCACTAAACTCCTGTTCTCCTTTTGCACCAATCTTTCTTGGGGTTGCACCTGTTGCAATGATTACTGAATTTGCCTCATATTCTTCAGAATATGTTAATATCTTAAACGGCTTGTGTCTGAAATCAACATTTACCACTTCGTCGTCAATGATTGTAGTTCCCATTCGTTCTGCTTGCTGTCGCATTGTTGTCATTAATTCGGGTCCCATGATTCCGTTTGCAAAACCGGGAAAATTTTCAACCTCTGTTGTAAGCATTAGCTGGCCACCCGGGAGGATGCCTGAAATTATGAGTGTTTCACGTTTTGCACGTGATGTGTAAATTGCAGCAGTATATCCTGCAGGGCCTGCGCCAATGATTATCACGTCAAACTTTTTTCTAGTTTCTGGTTTTTTATCATCTGATCTTATTTCTGCTTGCACAAATCAAACTCGTTCAAGTTCATATTTAAATTAATCTACTAAAACCATGAATAATTAATTGATG
>JAGWGC010000046.1 GCA_028867615.1 Nitrososphaerota archaeon
TAGACGAGACAAAGATTATTGATACAGATCTAATAAATCACCTGAAAGCAAAATTTAAAGAATGGAAATCAGGGTGGAAAGAGGAACATGTTTTTTCAGGAGATGAATTTGATGAAGAGTCACACATGGAAGGCCACAAACCTTTCCTATCAGATAGAAAAATTGCAATCAAGACCAAGATTGTAATACTTCTTGATCATTCATCTAGCATAGCAAACCAAGAGATACAATACAAAAAAGCAACACTTGCCTTATGCGAAGTCTTGGAATATTTGAAAGTAAAATTTTCAGTATATGCATTTAACACAGAACAAAAACAAGTTATTTGTTGGTTGATAAAGCCAGAAAATTTGAAATGGAATAATATTTCTGCCAAGAGACTTGTACAGATAAAAGCAAATGGTAGTACCCCATTAGCCGAAGTTTACAACATGTTGCTACCATCCCTTCGGTCAAAAAAACCAGACATATTTTTAACATTGACAGATGGCGAACCCTCAGATCCTGATGCAGTTCGTTCTATAATAAGAGATTTCAAATCAATTGGAATAAAGATGGTTGCAATAGGCTGTGGATCTGACACAGGAGATGCTATAGTGATTGCAAACAATCTCAGAAGACTAGGTTACGAACGTACGCTTGCCGTAAGCAGGCTAAGTGACATCCCAAAAAGAGTTTTGAATGTATTAGGAACTAGTTGAAATGAAATGCCTATCAGTATCACAACCTTATGCTGATTTGATAATTAATGGTAAAAAAACAATAGAGTTGAGAACATGGAATACAAAGTTTAGAGGCGAATTTTTGATTCATGCGCCAATTAAAATCAAAGATAATGTATGTAAGAAATTAGGCATTGACAGGTCTAGTCTTAGAACAGGAGTAATAATAGGAAAAGCTGAAATTTATGATGTAAAATCATACGAGTCCATAAAGGCACTCAAGGAGGATTATAACAAACATTTTGCAACAGAAGAATTTCTGCGTCACAAATATGGATTCCTCCTTAGAAAACCACAGGCTCTCAGAGTTCCAATCCCATACAAGGGCAGTTTAGGGTTTTTTGAAGTTAAGATACACTCAGGACCATCTAACAGCGATATCAGATCAGAATTGTTTGATGATGAATACAGATATCAATGGATAGGAAAACACTAGTGCAAAATAAAGAAATTAGATCTTGATATTCGGATTTTCTTTTTTGAGTTTTTCCCAGTCTGCAAGAAAGTTTTTCAGACCAATATCTGTTAAAGGATGTTTTAGCATTTTTCCCAGTATATCTGGCGGTAATGTTACCACATCAGCTCCAATTTTTGCAGCTTCTACTACATGCATTGGATGCCTTACACTTGCAACAAGAATTTGTGTACTAAATTTGTAATTTTCAAAGACTTGGTGTATCTCTTTGATAAGGTTCATTCCATCTTGCCCATTGTCATCAAGTCTTCCAATAAACGGACTTACATATTTTGCACCTGCTTTTGCCGCCAATATTGCTTGGTTTACAGAAAAACAAAGTGTGACATTTACTGGAATATTTTCAGACGTCAATATCTTACAAGCTTTTAGACCGTCAGGAGTCAGAGGACATTTTACAATTACATTGTTACCATATTTTCGAAGTCGCCTACCTTCCTCCAACATGCCATTGGTTTCTACGCTTAATACCTCCAAGCTAACATCGCCTTTGATAATTTGAACAATTTCCTCCATGATTTTTTGAGGATCTCCACCTTCCTTTGCCACAAGAGATGGGTTCGTAGTGATTCCATCTACAAGGCCCATATCGTTGTACATCTTTATCGCTGAAATATTAGCAGTATCCAGAAATATCTTCATCTGGTTTGACTCCGAATAGACTTGACTGCATTAGATATATGAATTGATGTAATACCATGTTTTTCAAGTAAGAGTGGAATCTCACCGTCTCTTGCAGATTCGCCAAACTGATCCTTTACCCC
Organism: Nitrososphaerota archaeon; assembly: GCA_028867615.1. Lineage (GTDB taxonomy): Archaea > Thermoproteota > Nitrososphaeria > Nitrososphaerales > Nitrosopumilaceae > Nitrosotalea. The sequence continues at coordinate 1,962 of JAGWGC010000046.1, forward strand.
TATACGTTTTACAAGAACAGGATATGTTTCAGAGATTGTTTCTGCAACTGCAGAACCAAATCCTGCCATCACATTATGTTCTTCACATGTAACTATTCCTCCCGTATCACGTGCTGCCTTTTCCAAGATTTCAGAGTCAATCGGTTTGATTGAGAACATGTCAATGACCCTACATGAGATTCCCTCCTGCTTCAAAGAGTCTGCAGCTTCAAGAGCAATACTGACAGTTATGCCGCATGCAACAATGGTACAATCAGATCCATCTCGTAGAACAATTCCTTTACCCATCTGAAATTCTTGTTCTTTTGTATGAATTACAGGTGTTTTTGATCTTGCCAATCTCATATAGCATGGACCATAAACTTGTGCAAAAAGTTGAGTGAGTTTTTCTACAGATACAGTATCAGCAGGAACAAAGACCTTGAGATTTGGAATGACCCTCATTATTGCAATATCTTCAATCTGTTGATGAGAGCCTCCATCAGGACCCACACTGAGACCACCATGAGATACAACCATTTTCACATTCAACCCATTTTTTCCATTTCTTGAGGGATATGCTATTGCATTACGTATCTGGTCAACACACCTACCAGGAAGAAATGCAGCATAAGTACTTGCAAATGGAATTTTACCCTCATTTGCAAGACCCGCAGCCATGGTAACCAAGTTGGCTTCAGCAATACCAACATTAAAGAATCTATTTGGAAATTTTTTTCCAAATGGTTTTGTCTTTAGCGAGTCCGTAGTATCTGCACCAACTACTACAATGTTAGAATTTTCGTCTCCTAACTTGAGTAGTGTTTCACCATAAACAGTCCTCATATCGGCAAATTCTGTCATGTAAAACCTGCCTCTTGTGCTATTTGTAAAAGTTCAGTCTTCTTTTTACCGACCTCATGTAGATCTATCCATTTTTTTACAAGATCAGTGCCTCCAAGACTGTGCGCCTTGTTAATCAAGAGTTTCCTTCTTGCATGCATTAGCTTCTTTCTAAATTCAATAATTGTGGATCTGACATCTTTTTGTCCTATTATTGCGCTTCCGCCTACAAATACTCTTGCACCATCAAAGAAACATGATTCCACATTTGTCAAATCCACTCCTCCGTCTGCCTCAATAAGACCACCAAATTTTTGTTCTGATAGGAATTTGGCTATTCGTTGTGTCTTTTCATGTGTAGATTCAATATATTTTTGTCCTGATTTGCCTGGAATCACTGACATTATTATTAGCTGATCTAAATCTGGAATAAATTTTTCAGACCACTGAGGTAGCTCTGTATCAGGATTAATTGCAAGTCCAACACTTACAGAATTTGAGCGCAGGATATCATGAATTTCTCCAAAACTGGATTCATTACAGACCTCAGCATGTACTGTAATTATGTCAGATCCTGCATCGACATAATTCTTTACATGCTTTACTGGTTCTGTGATCATAAGATGAGTATCAAAAGGAATTGGTGTGATTGGCCTTAGTTGTTTTATTTTCTCATGATCAAATGTCTTATTTGGTACAAACACACCATCCATCACATCAAGGTGAATAAAGTCCGCCCTTGCAAGAGATGCTCTCTTCACTTCATTTTCCAGATTCATCATATCGCCTGCAATTATAGATGGGGATATCAAAAATTGGCAATCTAATTCCAGATCAATTATTGGAGACATCTGCGAATTTGGTGCAACACCATGCCATTTCGGGTTATCTTCCATGTGTTCTACAGATTTGCCTTTGATAGTACGAGATATGATAATTGATGGAGCTCCCTTTGTTTGCAAAGCAGAATTTACGGCTTTGGAGATCTGTTCTATACGATGACCATCTATTTCCAAGACATTCCATCCAAAAGATCTCCATTTATCTCCCACCTTCCATCTTGCAGCATTTTTCCACATCTCAGAAATATCATCACTTACAAGTTCCTCATCAAGAGGCATCACTCTTTCCGTATAGTCATCTTGTTGAATGAAGTTTCTATCCAAGAAAACTGTTAGATTATCGACTTTGTATTTGGGTGCAGTCATGGCAGCCTCCCAAACTTGTCCTTCGTCAGATTCACCATCGCCAATTATTGTGTAGATGTGATGATTTTTTCCGTCAATTCGTGCAGCAAGAGCCATTCCAATAGAAAATGACAATCCCAATCCAAGTGATCCGCCACAAAATTCAACTCCAGGACATTTAAAGTCAGGGTGACCTTGCAATTTGCTTCCAAATTTTCTTAAAGTCTCCATTTCAGATTTAGCAAAAAATCCAGCTACCGCAAGATTAGAAAACAAACCAGGCGAAGCATGACCTTTTGATAATACGAGTCTATCCCGGTCTTCCCATTGAGGATTTTTCGGGTCATAGTTTAAGAATTTGAAATACATACAGCCCAAGATCTCTGCCATTGAGAATGAACCTCCGGGATGACCAGAGCCGGCAACAGTGATTCCTTTAATCACAAGTTTCCGTGCTTCTTTTACTTTTTTGAAGATATGATAATAATTTAGGGCCATACCCATTCCAAAATTTGAATCTTAAAATTTCTACTAGAATTCAAATTCATGTTTTTTAGCGCGTTTGGAGTAAATAAAAAGTTATTTCACAAAATATTAATCCAAAGTCAACGTAGAAAAAATATGAATATAAGAGATCTCTTCCCTCTTGTTATTTATGATGACAGATGCTACCTTTGTTCCAAATTTGCAAGTGTTGTACACATATTTGCTAAAGACAAGATCTTGATTGTTGGTCATTATTCGGACATTGGGATGAAAATAAAATCAGAGGTTTTTGATTGTAATTATGATTCTACCAAAATGTTCTGGTTCATAGAAAAAAAGACAGCATATGGTGGAAGAGCGGCAATACTACCCCTCTTTTTCAATATTTTAACCAGCAGATCAAGAGAACATCTAAACTATGACTCATCTTCTAATTGTAATCAAGATTGCAAAACACCAAAGGCTTTTCTCATGAGAACCGGAAGTTTATTTTCCAACAGTAAAAAAATAGCATTAAAGTTCTAAAAACTAGTATCCTCGACTGTTTCTATCAGGCGTTCCAACATTCGGATTTCGAAATCCATGTTTTTCCATCATATGGTTTAAGAACCTAATGTCATCAGAGAATTTTTCTCCGCATATACTACAGTTGCTCATAGTATAAGTAACTGATCGTGATCTTTTTTAGGTTTTGTAAACATATACAATATATGACAAACAACCAAAAACTACACAAAATTACTTTTACCATAACACCTAACGCAAATGGCTATGTTGTAGGATGCAATGAAATACAATCATTATTCACAGATGTATCCTCAGTTACCGAAATAGATAGAATCGTAAGAGATCTGGTATCAGAATACATCGATAACTTTTCAGATGATGCACAAAAGCGAGGTTTTGACAAAAATACACCCATAGAAACTACATGGAATGCGTCTCCCAATTCTGTTGCTTTAGAATAGTAAAAGGCGCCAGCACTACTGCTTCCCAAGGGCTCTCGCACCTTAGTAACACAGTAGCGACATTGGGTTTGACTTCCGGGTTCGGTATGGGACCGGGTCGGACCCCAACGCTGTGGCCGGCTTAGTTTCTTTGGCTTCTAATGTTATGTATTAATCTTGCTTGATAGAGATATAAATTAAGAAAAAAGGTAAGTACGTATGACTCATCGAGTTGCAGTACTTGACAAGGAAAATTGTCAGACCAAGAAGTGCGGTCTAGAATGTATTAAATATTGTCCGGTAAACAAGATGGGTTCAGATTGTATAATACTAAATGAAGAAACTGCCAAGGCTCAGATTGATGAAAATATTTGTAATGGATGTGGAATTTGTGTCAAGGTTTGTCCGTTTGATGCAATAACGATTGTCAACCTAGCAGAAGAACTAAAGACAGATAAGATTCATCAGTATGGTCAAAACGCATTTAGGCTTTACAGAATTCCAAGTTTAAAAAAAGGCCAGGTCATGGGCCTCCTGGGAAGAAACGGTATAGGAAAGAGTACTGTAGTTGGCATATTATCTGGAAACTTGAGACCAAACTTGGGAAATTATACTACACCTCCAGAATGGAGTCAAATTTTAAAACACTTTCAAGGTACTGAGCTTAAACCGCATTTTGAAAAAATAGCAAATAATGAGTTAAAGGCATCAATAAAACCTCAACAAGTATACAACTTAGCAAAGGTATTTGATGGAAATGCAAAAGAACTTTTAGAAAAATATGATGAACGTGGAAAAGCACGAGATCTAATACAGCAACTTGGCTTACAAAATTCTTTAGAGAATAAGATTACAGACTTGAGTGGAGGAGAATTACAAAGAATCTCAGTTGCGGTTGCAGCATCAAGAGAATCAGACTTCTACTTCTTTGATGAACCATCATCGTATAATGATGTCTTTCAGAGAATTGGAGTCGCAAGAGTGATTCAGGACCTTGCCAAGGCAGGAAAAAGTGTTATGGTAGTAGAGCATGATCTAACACTGCTAGATTATCTAAGTGATTTTATCGAGATCCTTTACGGTGAGCCTGCAGCATATGGTATAGTTGCAAACATGCTTTCTACCAAAGTTGGAATTAACGTATTTCTTGACGGTTATCTTCCAAACGAGAACGTCAGATTCAGAGATGCGGCATTCAAGTTTGATGCATCTACATCAACAGATGAATTTGTCACAATTGAGAATATCATCAATTATCCAAATCTAGAGAAGAAATTTGCAAACTTTTCTTTATCAATCGAAGCAGGCAGGGTTAAGAAAAGCGAGGTCTTGGGCATTGTCGGTGCCAATGCACTAGGGAAAACAACCATGATGAAGATGATAGCCGGTGTTGAAAAACCAGATGTTGGAAGTATAGAAACCAAGGTAAAGATTGCTTACAAGCCACAATATCTAACAAATGACTTTGACATTGAAGTAATTTCTCTCCTTGAGAAAGCATATGGCGGATCAATACAAGAAACCCCAGAAGAAGAAATCATAATCAATCCGATGAAGATAAAAAAACTATACAACAAGTCTGTCAAAAACTTGTCTGGTGGAGAACTTCAAAAAGTGGCAATCGGGGCATGTCTTTTACAGAAAGTTGATGTCTATGCACTCGATGAACCTTCTGCATTTCTAGATGTAGAGGATAGAATAGCAGTGGCAAAACTTATTCAGAGATTTGTAAGATCTTATGGAAAATCTGCAATTATAGTTGATCATGATATTCAGCTTATGGATTTGATCTCTGATTCAATTGTCATATTCCACGGAACTCCTGGGAGAGAAGGTCATGCAACAACTCCAAAACCAAAGGTAGATGGAATGAATGAATTCTTGAGATCGCTGGACATGACGTATAGAAGAGATGAGACAAGCATGAGGCCCAGAGTAAACAAATTGGAAAGCAGATTGGACAGAGAACAAAAACAGTCTGGAAAGTTTTACTATAGAAATTGACAAAGATGTTAAAACAAGCAGTAGCTGGGATCCTCACAGAAGCGGAGGCAGAGGAGCTTTATGGTGCATTTGATCAGATAGGAAATATCATCATATTAAGAGTCCCAGATTCCCTCTTGTCCAAGAGAAAAATAATTGGAGAAGTTCTTTTAGACAAGGTAAAGACAGCAAAATCAGTTTATTATCAATCATCCCCAGTTGAAGGAGATTATAGAATAAGAAAGTTAGAGCTTCTTGCAGGAGACGACAAGACTGAGACTGAATACAAGGAACACGGTTGCAGGTTCAAAGTAGATGTGGAAAAAGCCTTTTTTTCACCCAGACTTTCAACAGAACGAGAAAGAATTGCAGAGATAATCACAGATGGAGAAACAGTAATCAACATGTTTGGAGGAGTTGGGATGTTTTCCATCGTAGCCGCAAAAAAGAAAAAATGTCATGTATACAATATTGATATCAATCCTGATGCAGCTAGATTATGTTCTGAGAACATATTATTGAATAAACTAAAAGGAACTGTTGAATCAATAGAAGGAGATGCAGTAAGAGTGATAGAAGAAAAGTTGCATGATGTTGGAGACAGGATCCTAATGTTACTACCAGAAAGATCAGACGAGTTTCTCGAGTCTGCCATAAAGGCTGCAAAGAAAAAAGCTGTAATACATTACTATTGTCACATTCATGCAGAAAAAAAAGACCAAGTCTCATTGTTAGCACCACAACATTTTCTAAGCGTTGTAAATGTCAAATCTGAAATCTTGGGTGCAAAAATTGTACGGCCGGTAGGTCCAAGATTTTATCAAGCAGTAGTAGATGCAGCTATATCCAAGTGATTACTTGTCATCAGTCACAAGAGATGAAGGAGATGGTCTTGAGGTTGCCATATTATATCCAATCCAAGAAATCACTCCAAGAATTCCTCCCACTGCCATAAGCACTGAGAGCTGTAGTACTATAGGACTCCATTCAGAGAGCATCAACAGATATGCATAGAGAAAAAAGCCTACGATTGCCAAGACAAATATCATTATTCCAATAGTTCTCTGCCTTGTCATAAGCTAGGAGTCTTTTTGTGACTTATTTATCTTAAGCTAGTAAGCAAACTCAATTGCCATAAGATATGCATCCTCGCCGTCACGATAATATGCTTTTAGTCGCTGTTTTATAATAAATCCAAGTTTTTCATAGAGTCTTACGGCATCACTGTTACTACATCTGACTTCAAGATATAGCTCATCTGATTTTTTTAGTTTTACTCCTGCAATTGCTTCCTGAACTAGGCCTTCTCCAATACCTTTTCTTCTATACTCATTTAATACCGCAACTGATACAACATGACCTTTTTTTACAAAGCCAAGTTTTTTGAAATTTGAGAAACCATATTCAATTTTACACATTATGTATCCCACAAGATTCTTTTCCACCTCAGCTACTAGAAATGCTTCAGGTAGCTCAGCAAGTAGACTTTCATAGAAATAGTCAGAATAGTGCTCAGGTAGTGTTTTGAGGTTTATCTCCATAGTTGGAATCAAATCGGATAGATCACACCTACGAATAACGCAATTTCCAATCTCTCGTAATGCTACTTGCATTATAATGATACTGGAATTATTAATTATTTAACTTTAAGCAAAAATAAAAGAAATAATTACAGTAAAAGACACATAATCAAGCATATCAACTCTTGATGAAGTTTTATCAGTGGTTTCCTCATATTTTACCATAGTTGGGTTTAATCAAAGTCCAAATTTATTACAAATTGAGATTTCGGGACGTGATGTAACTGAGAAGTTTCGCCAACTAGTTCAGCATATGGAATCAAAAAACATGATAGCTAGACTAGAATCAAATTCTGGAAGAATGTTCTTACTGGTTTCAAGATTTGATCCCCCAAAGTCACGTCGATCATGGATTCCAAGAGCATTATTTGCTGCCACAATAGTTACAGTATTGGTTGATGGTTACTATAGAGCTATCAGTATTAATTCCGTTGTAAAAGGAGATGACCCATTTTACATAGCAATTCTCTACACTGTTTCATTGATTGGAATACTTGGCATCCATGAGCTTGGCCACATGATTGCATCAAAGAGACACAAACTTAGAATTAGTTGGCCATATTTTATTCCCGGAATTCCAGTACTAGGCTTTGTACCAACTTTTGGAGCGCTCATAATGTCGCGTGGTTTGATCATAAACAGAAACATACTGTTTGATGTTGGAATTTCTGGCCCAATTGCAGGCTTTGTGGTAGCAATAATTGTTTCCACATATGGTGCATATTTGTCTCCCATGATACCAAGTACACAAGCACATGAACTCTTGGAAAAATCAGGTCTGATAGATCTACATTCTAGCATAATAATGGATGCGACGGTATTCCTTGTAGGAAAACATGTACCAAATCAAGAACTTGTAATGTCACCAGTGTTATTAGCAGCCTGGTTTGGATTCCTCATAACATTTCTCAATCTTCTTCCAGCATGGCAACTTGATGGTGGTCATATTGCAAGGGCTACATTCGGCATCAAGTGGCATAAAATTTTGACATATGTAAGCATAGGAATTCTTGCATTAACGGGGTACTACATCATGGCATTGTTTGTATTAATATTTAGCATGAGAAGTCAGGATGTAAAACCATTAGATGACATATCACCATTATCACAAAAAAGAAAAAAAATGTTTGGACTTGTTATTGCGCTTGCATTTCTTTGTGCACCACTACCATTCTCCATTTTACCGTAGTAAAATGTGAGAGCCATCAGGAATAATTGTAATTTTTTGCCTGTCACCATATGTTTTAAGAACATAATCCATCGTTTCCTTTGCGCCACTAAATGGAATCATTTCTAGTTTATCTTTTGTATAAAGATACGGTAAAATCGATACGATGCCTATTCCAAATTTCTTGTGCATTTCCGTCAAGAATAGTAAATCTTCCATTCCATCTACATATTTGGAGGGATTTTTCAGCCTATCCAAACTCATTCGTCCCTCAACATATTGCTGAATTGCATCAGAACCCAATCCAGTTTTACACTCTGCAAGAAGTATCACCAATCCTTCTTCTTTTATTGCACCTGAACAATTCCAGATTGAGGAAAGTGATCTGCTCAGTGTCTCATTGCTTGCCTCTTTTCCAGTGCTAACAATTGCTACCCTATGTTTTTCGGTCTCATGTATTGTAACAGAGGATAAAGATTTTGTCAGTGAGAAGGTAGAGGATGGATGACCTGTGGCAATATCAATTACGCCTGTTTTATTTGCTACAATTTCGATAGAAGATATTTCAAAGCCATCAGTGAATTTTTTTGCAACTTGCATAGTTTGTAACTCATAACCAGGAAGTGGGAGATTTCCTTCTCTTTTTTCATATGCCTCAAGCATATTGTCTTTTCCAAATCTTCGTAGCAGTTTGGTTGATATGGTATTATATCCAAATAGCCCGTCAAACTCCATTTCTCCAATAAAAATCAAATTAGCATTAGAAAATTGAGATGTATCAAATTCAGATATAGAAATGGTAGGATCAGAAAAAACATTTTTTATAAAATTCAAGTTTGACTTGTCCACTAAGAATTTTGGTTTTGGTAGCGATTTCTTTGTGCATATATCCAATAAAACAGAAATAATTTTTTGGATTGTTTTAGAATGTTCCATTATAACAAATTCTGTTGGTTTTGACATGTCAAGAGATTCTAATTTTGAAGCAATCTCAGAATCGCTCAGGTTTATACCTCCAGACTCTATCTGTTTTTCCAAATTCTCTGCTCTAACATCAAGAACAACATCAGTAGATCCATAGCTAAGCCAAATTTCAGGCATACCATACCGAAGGGACAGTTAAAATAAATCTAGTTCGGTAAATTTTTCAGTGGATTTTGTCAAAGAATTTGCAATATTTTTGCAAGAGAGT
>JAGWGC010000047.1 GCA_028867615.1 Nitrososphaerota archaeon
AGTACAATGTAGCCTGCCTGTAACGCGGGTATTATCTTGTATTCGAATTGGTCTGCAAAGTCTGCAGCATAGTACAATGCTAGGGTTTTTCTCCCTAGGTTGTAGTCTCTTTTTGCCTCCAATATTCCCCTGCCTACAAGTTCCGATCTTTTAAGACCCGTATTGAGTACGGCGTGTCCATCTGCCTCTAACCTTGTTGTAATCTCTTGGATTTGTGTACTGCGTCCTGATGCATCTGGACCTTCTATTACAATGAGTCTTCCCTTGATCTCTATCTCTTGTAGATTCTTTATGCCATGACCGTAGAATTCAACGGTTCTTTTTCCAAGATCTTTGTATTTTGTTCGTGACATCTTCTTATCTCCTGGTTCTTGTCTTGTTTGTCTGATGACCTTCTAAAAGAGGCATTATTTTTTTTCTCACAATGTTTTGTTGTTCTTCAATATTCATTGTTCCATCTATTACTGTAAATCCTTCGTTTTCTGCAAGTGAATCATATTGTTCAATTATTCTTCCCTGAAAAATCCTATAGCTCTCATATTGATCATTACTCAAATTCATGTCCATGCCAGCTTCGTAATACTTTAGCTTGGGTCTGCCTATCAGAATCCTGTCAACCGCAATATCAACTGGAACCTTAAAGTAAAATGCAACATCTGGCTTTATGGCAAAATCATACACCTTCTTGACCCATTCAGGATTGCAACCTCTGACAATATCTCTTGCAAAAGCTGTATACACATATCTATCTGCTAGTACAAAATGACCAGCTCTTAGTAATGGTGAGATGTTTCTCTCATATCTGTCTGCAAAGTCTGTGGCATGTAACAAGCTAAAAGTAGTTGGAGTGAGTAATCCTTTCTTCTTTCCTTTCGAAGTAATCTCTTTTACCATTTCTGAAGAATTCCACTCTGACTTGAAAACACTGACGCCTTTGTATGCTAACCATTTTTCTAAAAGATGAATCTGTGTTGATTTTCCTGAGCCATCTATACCCTCAACTATGATCAGCTTTCCCTTGGATTCTGTCTTCATGCTTGAATCACTATGACGTGAGGCAATTTTAGGTTTTACAGAAGTTACTATGCTTTTTCACCTGATGTTTGTTTTGTAGAATCAGATGTAATGACTGTGATCTATATAGTAATTGTAACTCTATGAAACACATGAAATCATGGTTTGTATTTTTAATATCTGGCCATTTCTAGCCTGATTGATAGAATGCTGATAATTTCTTTAACTCATAAATATGTGAAAAATTGATGACTGGTCAATGGATTTGTTAATACTGCGACATGGTGAGGCAGGCAGACATTCTCTGTCTCCCGGGGATTCTAAAAGACAACTTACTTCCGAAGGAAGACAAGAAATTGTAGATTTGTCAAACGGTTTACAATCTTTGAAGGTAAAACTAGATTATATTTTTACCAGTCCTCTTTCACGTGCCCGACAAACAGCCGAGATTGTGGCAAAATCTCTAGAATACGCCGGCAAAATTGAAGATCTTGATTCTTTAAAGCCAGAAGGTAACAGACTAGAGTTTTACTCTGTCTTGTCAAAATTAAAACGTGATTCTGTGGTGCTTGTGGTAGGTCACGAACCATACCTGAGTGAAATGATAAGTGAGGCCATATCCCAATCTGATTGCAGAATACGTCTAAACAAAATTGCATGAGATCCTTACGTTTTCTATATTTTTCATTTAGTAAAAAAATGTAAATCAGAAGTAGATTAATAGTAACGTGTTAGTATCAAGGCAGGTAATGTTTAACTGAAAATATCTGTGATTGATCTTGGCTTTAACTCTGCCAAACTTGTAATCTATAATGTTAAAGACGATGATTCATTTGATGTTTACCAGCAGGAAGGAGTCAAAGTGAGACTGGGAGAAGGACTTGACAAAAAAGACATGTTGGGAAAAAAACCCATGTTAAGGGCAATTGACACGCTAAAAGTTTTTAGAGAAATAATCCAGTTGAACCCGATAAAATCTGTCTTGCCTATTGCTACTAGCGCAGTAAGAGAAGCAGGTAACCGTGATGACTTTATCAGTTCTGTTTTTAAAGAAACTGGATTTAATTTCAAAGTTTTATCTGAACGAGAAGAAGCTTTGTATTCCTATGTCGGTGCAATAAAATCACTTCATATTCCTGATGCATTATTCTTTGACATTGGGGGAGGCAGTCTGGAGATTGTCCACGCAGAACGATTCAAAATAAAAAAAGTGATCTCATTACCCTTAGGATCTCTGAGATTGACAAATCAATTTGATGGAAAAAAAGGCAGATTTGCTGGCAAGAATCTTAAAAGCCTTCAGAGACATGTCTGGGATCTTCTTCCAAACAAAAAAGATCTTGGTCTTGGCAAAGATACTAAACTTGTAGGAGTTGGGGGTGCACTACGTGCATTAGCCAGATATGAACAAAGGCTATCTGGATATCCTCTGGATAAAATCCATAACTACAAAATTAGTCGCAAATCGCTTGATTCTACAGTTGATAAACTGTCAAAGATGAAATCTGATGACATTTCCAAGATCTCAGTCATCGGTTCAAGCAGGGCAGAAACAATTGTGGCAGGATCTTGTGTGATTAATACGTTAATGGAGAAATATGGTTTTTCAAATCTGTATGTGAGCAATCACGGACTCAGAGAGGGAGCACTTTCAGTATTTCTAGAGGATCCCAAGATGTATGATGATGGAAATATTACTGCCGAACAAATTAGAAAGACGATAGGTCTTGGTGCACCACATAAATCAAGTCCGGAAAAACAGAGCCTCCTTAACAATTTGTATTCTATACAACTAATTTCTAAAAGGGAGAGAAACATACTTGATTATGCTGAAAAAAATATATCTGAAAAGTCATCGTATAGTAATCCTCAAAGTGTTTTTTATTCAATTATGGACGAAGATTTACCACTTGATCATAATGATCATCTGGTTCTGGGATTGTCTCTTGTTCATGCAAGACATTCAAAGACATCAGATTGGCTATTTTCAAGATATAAAACAATCTTGTCCGAACAGGATAAGGTATCGATGAAGAAAATATCAGTGCTAATAACTCTACGAAAGATTCTTGAGAGGACAAAATCGAAGGTTGAACTAAAATTACATGGTTCAAGAATAGTGGAGTTTATTGTAATTCCATCACGGTCTACTCAAACTTTTCTACTCAAAGATGCATTGAGAAAATTTGAGACCATATTTGAAGTCAAGGTGATTCTCTCAACTCGTCCATATCCTGGAAGCTCGCATAATGCCATGCTAGAGCTTTAGACTAAAACCACCTGCTTTTGGATATTTTTTAAAAAAAGTAGCAAATGTGTTATATTTCTTGTTTCGTTCCACAACCTCTGCTAATATGATATCTGAATATGTTGAATTTTGTTCAATGCCTTTGAGATAGTTGATTATGATGTCACTATCATGAATTTCTCCAAGCATGTCCTGAATATTTTTTAAATTCTTGAGCATCTCAAAAGTTGTCTTTTTGTTCGATGCGAACTCAAGGGAATATCGCAATTTTTTAAAGTCTTTTCTGAGCATGTGTAGCTCATCAATTTTTTTCGCATCTCTTAGCACAATTATTGTATTTTTCTGTATATTCAATACTATGCCGTCTAAAACTTTGAGATATTTTTTTTCCAGTTTTGATTCTTTTAAGGATGATTTGGGAATTTCGAGGCTGGGTAGGCGTGATATCTTGAGTGCTAGTCTATTGGCATTTTCAATATGTTCCATCCTGGAATCTTTCAGGGACTGGACTAGATCCGATGTCCTATCTGGGTATCTTGATTCCATGTTTGCACAAATTATGTCATAATCTCTAATCTTCGCATTCATTTTGAAAAATTCCTTGGCTTGTTTGATGTGATTTTTCATCTCTTTTTGTTTTCTTGCACTCTTTGGAAGAATTTTATGTGCAGTCTCTAAGCGTCTGATTAATACTCTGATGTCGTGTATGTTCTCATCATTAGGGTCTACTATGTATTGGCCCAGTTTTTGATTAAAGTTGTCTGAAATCCTTTTAAATTTTTTAAGAAATATGCCCTTCCTAATCTTTATGGATTTTTTCATTTTATTGTCTATGATATATCATTTCTTTTAAGTTCTAGTAATTATCATACGTGGTGGAGTAAATTTAATTTTGAAACCATCCACCTTCAAGATATTCACTCTGCGTAATCTGCTTTAGAGTAAATTATTCTCTGAAATTACATCCTGTACTGTTTCATTGATGACTGCTTCTGCAATATCACTTGAATATTCTGCGGTTCTGCGAATGTCTTCGAGAACAAACTTGATAACACTAGAATATTTCTTTGATTCTTCTAAACTATCTGTAAATTCTCTTTCTTTCTCAGCTATTCTGCGTGCGTTTGATGCAACATTGTCTGCAAGAGCATAATCTCTTTTATTTAGAGCCAAAATGGAATCTTCAAAGACTTTGAGTGATTCTTCGCTTAGGCGTGTTATTTTTTGTATCAGTGCTGGTTCCAAAGTTGATTTTAAGAATTTTATTCTGCTAGCAATTGACACTGCATGATCTGCGATTCTTTCAATTGACTTGACTACTATTCTATAGCTAATGCAATCTGATGGTTTTTTAAGTCCAATATCTCGAAGGACCTTCTCGTGTTCAACTGCAAGTGTCAAGTTTCGTAGTATGTACAAACTGAATCTGTCTACTTCATCATCTAGATGAGTGATCTCTTCGCCTAATTCTATATCCATTTCTTTTAGTGCATCAATTGCCTGTCTGTGCATCGTTGATGTGAGTAAAAACATTCTCTTGAGTGCATCACTTATTGAAAGTTCTGGAAGGCTAGTTAAAATCTGAATTGTAATAGATTCGGCAGTAGATTCTACTATTTCTGTCCCGATCATGTTTTTTCTTACAAGGTCTCTTATTGCCTGCTTGTGTTCTATCTGAATTCTGCCTCCCTTTGCATGCACCTCGATAATCTGATATCCTGCCAAGTACATTGCAATGACTTTTCTCTGAATTGATTCAACAGAATCTTTCTGGCTTATGACCGTCTTTGATTTTGAGATCTTTGGAGATGAGTAGTTTTGTGTTGGTAGTATGGAGAGCGATTTGTTCACATTTTTAATTATTGAAACTGGATCTCCTGTTTTTAGTTTGAGCTCATCAACCCATTTTTTTGGAAGCGATAAGACATATGTAGATCCACCCACGAGTTGTAGCTTTCTAACCTCTTTTTCATTTAGTATTTCTGACAATGCATACATTGTACTTCTTATAGTTAAAGCACTTGTCTCCCGATTCTATGTGTATCTATATAGTTCTATAGTGAACTATGAAATCTAAGAAATTATGGTCGATCCTCTCATATCTGGTTTTACAATCCTGTATGTTATATGATGACCATTAAAATGAAAAAAGGATCGTCTATCACTGATAAAATTTTCAAATATGTCGCTATCGGTGCTGCCACTTATGTTCTTGTAATTATAGTCCTGATTGTAATTAACCTCACTACAGGTTCTGCCCAAGTTTGGCAGAAAGAAGGCATCTCATTTCTCACTGGTTCTGATTGGAATTCAGTTGACGGTAGAGAATCTTATGGTGCAGCACCTTACATAATGGGCACTCTTGTTAATGCTGGAATTGCTATGGCAATCGCAATACCTCTAAGCTTTGGAATTGCCATGTTTCTTTCTGAACTTGCACCTAAATTACTTCGGACTCCTCTTGCCATGGTTATAGAACTTCTCGCAGCTATACCAAGTGTAGTGTATGGATTGTGGGGACTTCTTGTTTTTAGAACCTATATTCAAAACTGGATAGAGATACCACTTCACAATTTATTTGGTGATCAAAGCATAATATTTGCTGGAACTCCATTTGGGTTAGATATTCTTACTGCAAGTATAGTTCTAGCCATCATGATTATTCCTACAATTGCTTCTATTTCAAAAGAGATCATGTTGGCAGTACCAAACAGTCAACGTGAAGCTGCATACATGCTTGGAGCAACAAAATGGGAAGTTTTCAGAATTGCAGTTTTGCCATATTCAAAATCTGGATTGATTGGCGCTATAATATTGGGTCTTGGAAGAGCTGTAGGGGAAACAATGGCAGTCACAATGTTGATAGGGAACGCAACAGGCGCAGCAGCCTTTCCATCTTCTCTATTCGGACCTGGACAGACACTGTCAAGTATAATGGCAAATGAGTTTGCAGAAGCTTCTCAAGGAGGTCTTCATTTGGCAGCTCTTATTGGTATTGGACTAATTCTATTTCTTTTGGCTTTTGCTATCAACGTAATTGCACATCTTCTTGTTGCAAAGGTAATCAAATCACACGAAGGAGCAGTACTGGCATGATAACTGTAGAACAAAGAGCTGAATTTAGAAAACATTTTCGCTATAATGTTGGTAGAAGACTTGTTCTGGATAAAGTAGTCAAGTGCATTGTATTTCTATGCGTGGTGGTCGCTGTTGTTCCACTTGTAGCTATATTGGTTAATGTCTTTAGTAATGGAGCTGCTGCATTATCCTGGAATTTTCTTACTGAAATACCTGGAGCAGTTGGAAGTAATGATCTAGGTGGAATAGGCCCTGCTATTCAAGGAACCTTGGTACTTATCGGGTTATCTAGTCTCATAGGAGTTCCAGTTGGTGTTATGGGCGGAATATTTCTCTCGGAATATGGCAACAACAGATATGGAAAGACTGTAAGATTTTTCAATGACGTTCTTGCAGAATTTCCAACAATTGTAATTGGAGTGTTTACATTTATCTTGATTGTTTTGACTGTTGGAGACTTTTCTGTCTGGGCTGGATCTTTTGCACTCTCCATTGTTATGCTGCCTATTGTAATGAGAACAACTGAAGAATCACTCAAGTTAGTGCCTGTCACATATAGGGAAGCAGGCTATGCTCTTGGAATTAGAAGATGGAGAGTAGTTTTTACAATAGTACTCAGTGGTGCAAAAAGTGGTCTTGTGACAGGAATTTTGTTATCTGTTGCAAGAATTGCTGGAGAAACAGCACCTCTTGTATTTACAATTCTTGGAAGTAGCCAATTCATACAAGGCTTGGATGGACCAATTGATGCACTTCCACTTAGGATCTGGAGACTTTCATCTCTTCCATATGATAGCTCGGTAACCCAGGGGTGGGGAGCGGCATTTGTTTTGATAATTTTGGTTCTTTCCATAAATATTGGAGTGAGATACTTGTTCTTACGGAGGAAGGGACAAACCCTATTAAAGTTCAAAAGACTAGGAAGTATGTCATGATGGAAACAATGACAAAAACTCCATTGAAAGATAACTATGCAGAAGATGTAAAGTACAAACTCATAGCAGAAAATATCACTGCAAGCTATGACGGCATCGTTGCAGTCAAAAATGTTTCAATGAAGTTCCGTAACAAGGCTGTTACTGCACTCATAGGGCCTTCTGGATGTGGCAAGACAACCTTTCTTCGATGTCTAAACCGAATGCATGAGCTTACAAAGAATGCAACATTGACGGGAAGAGTTTTGCTTGATGGGGAAGATCTCTATTCTAATAAGGTAGACCCTATAATCAATAGAAGGAAAATAGGAATGGTATTTCAAAAACCAAATCCGTTTCCTACAATGTCTATTTATGATAACGTAGCATGTGGGCTGAAACTCAACGGAGTAAAAGACAAAAAAATAATAGATGAGGTGGTAGAAGGATGTCTTAAAATGGCTTCACTGTGGAATGAAGTAAAAGGAGACTTGAAAAAGCCAGGCATGAGTCTTTCAGGAGGCCAACAACAACGTCTGTGTATTGCAAGAGCACTGGCTATACAGCCAGAGGTTCTCTTGATGGATGAACCAGCTTCCGCCCTTGATCCAATTGCAACTCAAAAAATAGAGGAAATGATACAAGAGTTGAAAAAGGAATATACTATAATCATTGTAACGCATAACATGCAGCAGGCAACTAGGATATCTGATTATACTGGGTTTATGTATCTTGGAGACTTGGTAGAATTTGGCGAAACAAAACAAATCTTTGAAAATCCCAGAAATGAAATAACTGCAAAGTATGTTCAAGGTCAGTTTGGATAATTATGACACGTCTCATAGATCCACATCTGGCAAATCTGTCAGAAATGATGAAGCAAATGTGTGACCTGTCAATTCGATGTACCAATCTTGCAATTGATGCGTATTTGGGTGGACAAAATGCAAGAAAAGAAGTACATGATTTCTCAAGCCAAATGATGGATCTATATGATAAAGTAGGCGAACTTACATTTGAAATAATTTTACGATACCAGCCAGTGGCAAGTGATTTTAGACTCGTACGTTCCTCACTTGAAATTTCGTACGGGTTTACCAGACTTGGAAGATATGCGTATGATATAACATTGGTTAGAGATACTTTTGGTGATCTTTCTGATTGTAAAAATGAAGTGGTTTATACTCTTTCAGGTGAGATAAAACAGATGGTTAGACTTGCAGTTGAGTGTTTTGCAACTCTAGATTTGGAAAAAGCCAAGGAATTGCGAACTGATGAGGATCTTGTTGACAAATATTACAACAAACATTTGCCAATGTTGATCACATTGAACAATGTAAAATGCGCTCTTGCTGATGCACTGGTTCTCAGATATATGGAACGAATGGCCGATCATGCAGCATTTGTAGGAGATTCTGTAAGCTATATTGTTACGGGTGCAAGAACATACCGTTAGTTCTGCTTACAATTTTTTTTTCACAAATCTAATCTATATAGATTATTAATTAATATGCAAACTATGTTGACCAAGGGTAAATAGTATACCTTTACTGTCGATGTATGACTAATAAAGTCATTATGGGATTAACATTGATGTTAATCCTGATAGTGCCCACAATGTCCTTGCATGCAAGTGCACAGACTAGTCAATCTTATACGATCACAGGGGCAGGATCAACCTTCGTGTTTCCATTGATGGATACTTGGAGAGTTGAATACAATAAGATACATCAGAACATCAACCTAAACTATCAGTCGATTGGAAGTGGAGCTGGAATAAAACTCTTGGAACAAAAGAGTGTAGATTTCGCAGCATCTGATGCTCCATTATCCGTCTCTGAAGCAGCACAAGCGCCTGGGGCCTTGACTCTTCCAGACTCAATAGGCGGAATAACAATTGCCTATAATCTTCCTGGAATTGATAAAGGACTAAAACTAACAGGACCTGTTATTGCACAGATCTTTCTGGGGAATATTACCTCATGGAATGATCCTGCACTAGTCAGTCTTAATCCTGGAGTAAACCTACCTAGCCAGAAGATAATCATAGCTCACAGATCCGATGGATCTGGAACAACATATGCCTTTACTGACTATCTTTCTAAAGTCAGTCCAGATTGGAAGAGCAAAGTGGGTGAAGGTAAAACAGTTCCGTGGCCAGTTGGTACTGGAGGCTCGGGTAATGCAGGCGTTGCAACCATAGTAAAGTCTACACCATATGCTATTGGGTATATAGAATTGGCGTATGTATTTCAAAACAAAATGACATACGCATTTGTCCAAAATGCAGATGGTACTTCCTTTGTAGAACCCACTATTGACACTGTTGCGGCAGATGCAGCTGCAGCAGGCAGCAACTTGCCGGCAGCAGATAGTGACTGGAGTCAGGTATCGATAGTAAATCAACCTGGAAGTAACTCATATCCAATATCTACACTAACCTATGTGATGGTATACAAGGACTTGAGTGTAGTAAATGGAGAGACACAGGATAGATCTAATGAGGTAGTAAATTTCCTCAATTATATCGTCCATGATGGACAACAATATGCTTCAGGCTTGTTGTATGTTCCTCTACCTGATGCGATCAAAAAGATTGATGAAGACGGACTTGCTAAAGTGACATTCAACGGTGGCGCAGTTCCAGAATTTGGACCTATCTCAATTCTAGTTCTTGCAATTGCAATTATGTCGATAATTGCAGTTTCATATAAAACTGGATTCAGATTTAATCCAAAAATCTAAATCTCTTTTTCTTTTTTTTATTGTGCAAGAATTACGTAATGATAATTGTTTGATTTTTTTAAATTCATTGTTACAATATGATTTTTCATAGCATATGTTGATCGAAAAATGAATTAGATACATCAATGTAACATATAGCTATTTACATGATCTATGTCGATTATGTGTAAATAAACAAATCTTTCACATGCAATTGATGACAAAAAAAATCTTCTTAGGACTAGCATTAATGCTAGTTCTAATAATGCCGACAACTGTTCTTAGTGCGCGTGCAGAATCTGCACCTCCAACACCTGGTGACAGCGATAAGTACAACTACAATGCAGCGGGATCAACTTTTGCATTTCCAATAATTGACAAGTGGAGAGTTGAATATAACAAACTATATCCCGGAATCACGTTGAATTATCAACCAATAGGTAGTGGAGCA
>JAGWGC010000048.1 GCA_028867615.1 Nitrososphaerota archaeon
TATTTTCTCGCTCTGTATTGTTGAAATTGTTGTTTTGTCCTTGTCCTGCCTTACAAACAAGTCAAACGACTTTTTCCCGTCTGCTGTCTCAAAAGTTCTGTATACTCGCCTGTATCGTTCCTCAATTTGTGGTTCATTTTCCATTTCATCACTTTTTTAAATAATATTATGTTCAGATAGCCTTTTAGAATGATGTGGTAGAGATCGTGTATTTCAGTAAACACTAAATCCGATTTATTGGTCTAGAAAAGACATAATCAAGTGCATCATCAAGTGAATTAAAAGCATAGGGCAGATAAACAGAGTGCTTTACGCCATCTTCGTCTGTATATTTGAGAAAATATTTGTATTGTTTCTCCCTGTAATCGTATGCAACCCATAATTCATCGCCAAAAGAATTTCTTCTTTCCAAATGCCAACTTAGTTTATTATTACCACTAAGTAAATCAATGAACTGCCATAATTTAGAATTGTTAAATGGATTCCTTTTTTGCTTTATGACGCTCCGACCCCATCGGTCTTTGCCTGTACGCCTCTTCCTCTCTTCTTCCTCTTCTTCCCGTTTTTTCTCTCTCCTATACTTTTCGTCAGTTCTATCGCTTTTCTTCCTCTCTTCGTAATTATAACCTGCGTCCTCCCTGCGATACTGCTTGTTAGATTGGTCTTTTTCTTTTTCGCTACCAACATACCCACCCTGTACAATCAAAAGATATGCCTCTAAAATCTTCTTTAATTTTTCTTCAGCATGTGGAGATTTGTTTCTATCAGGATGCCATTTTAAAACAAGTTTTCTATATTGTGCTTTAACTTCCGCTAATGAAGCACTTTCTTCTAGTCCTAAAACTGAGTATGGGTTAATCATTTCTTAGATTCCACAAACTCCTTTACTACTCGGATTAATGTAGAAAGTAAGACAACCTGTGCTTTTCTGTTTTGTACGCTTGGAAGGTCTGAATATCGTTCTTTCTGTTCCTTGTTTGGTACTACTATTATGACAGGTTTGGAATGCCCCATAACCTTTTTGTCAAAAGCGCCAAGACTTTCTTTAAGCCCTGTCTCACACTCGATAAAGTAATTGTCTAGTGTGATGTCCTCTCCTTGTATTCCCTGATGCTCTGCAACACCAAGTATTGTAATGTTTTCTTTCTTCAATAATTTTATACTTCTGTTTTGGATTGTTATGTGGAACTTGCTTAGATTTTCATTTTTTCTATAAACGTGCTTCTCGACCTTGTCTTTTTCATCAATTAGAGTCTGCTTGTCGAGAATATCCTCTTTTACTAGTTTATTTATCTCGTTATTTACTGCAAGTTTGACTTTGTCCTTATCGTCCTTTGTTATCTCATTTTTATAAAGTGCCTTTGCCACTTGACTAATAGCCATAGATTCTTCATTCTTGTCCAATACCTGTAAGATTCTATCTCGTAGCGTCTCTCCATGATCCTGCATAACCACGCTTCCGCCTGTAGTGGTCGGAATTACTACAATCGGTTTTTTCTGTTCTACTAGAATCGGTTGATATTCTATCCTCGGCTTGTTGTCAGGTTTCAGATTTAATATCTTCAAAATTTTAATTGATTCATGTATATTGTCTTGTCTTGCGTCTACAAACTCGCCAACTCGTAATGAAACTACCGCAAAAGGTAGATTATCATTTATCCTTTTTAGTTGTTCTAAATCATGTTCGTGTGCAGTATTAAACACAAATTGCGTCATACATTGATTTTTTATGTTAGGATCCAAATCTGCATAGTTCTGAGTCGTCAACCATAACATTCCTTGTCGGCGCATATCCCGTGCAATTTTCTCAATTGTGCTTTCTGTTTGATTCTTTAGTATTCGGTGTACTTCGTCAATACAAACGATTATTCGTTTGTCAATTGAAACTTCGAGTTCATGTTGCAACTTACTCCAAATATCGTAAAGCAATATTTCCGTATAGAAACCACGCACCTCGTCATTAGCGAGTCTAGTCATATCAATTACAATTTGCTTGTCTAATTCCAATCGTATTGGGTGGGCTGGCAATCGTAAATTAGGCAAGATTTCTAAAATGCTGTCTATTGCTATTGCTTGAATATCATTACCATGTTTCTTTTTCTCTTTGAGATGGTTTTCTACTTCATCCCAATTGCTACTTTCGGTCAATGCGTTTCGTAGTAGTGGTTTTATTTGTGATGCAGTGATGCCCTTGTTTGCAATGTCTATTATGGTCATAAATGCCCTTACCACAGCCTCTTTATCCATGCTGAAAATATCAGGTACGTATTTGGTAAAATCAAGTATTGGCACTCCCATTCTGAAATAAACATCATCAGGTTTGTATGCAAAAATCAATTTTGGATTGTTTGGGAATTTTTCATGTAGATGTATTGTAATAATGGATTTTCCTTGACCGGATGTACCACAAACGAATACATTGCCATTTGTCTTTGCTCCGATATAGATTCCTGCATCTATCATTTCTTGTAGAACTTTGTCTATATTTTCACGATGTGGTTTATGCTCTATTGTAGTAGAACCTCCCATCTCGTCTCCCGAACTACTGAAGTTAGAGATGTATTTTTCTTGAGTGTGTAACACTTGAGCAACTATCTTTAGTTGATTGGGATTTTTCACATCAATATCTTTTTCTTTATCATTTTTCAGTTTAATTGGTGGCAAAGATTTTAGAAGTGCTATGATACCAGCTGTGGTAAGTTCTGCTAATGTTATAACGAGAGGTCCTTTTATGTACAATCCAAAAATACCAAGTAATATGATAAACATTAAACCAACAACCGCACCAAGTGTAATCCAGACTCCCGATGCTTTTGGTCTGCCGTCTTTCTCTTTCTCAATTCCAATGACTACTATAAGCGCAATTAGAATTGCAGTTACAATAATTGTAGGATAAAGTCCTAGAGACCGTTGATACAAAAACCAACCATTTAGAAAACTAAGTAGGATGAAAAAAGCGATAAGCCCTTTTCTACGACGATTTTCTTTTTTTATTACAAGTTCACGTGGTATTGTTGTCATTACCCTCACCATTAGTATCATTATGTTCCGATAGTTTTTTAGAACCAGCAGTTACCTGTTTGTCAAAATACGCTCTCCACATTCTACGGAAGTCATCATAACCCTCTTTACTTTCATTCGCCTCAGTCAGTTCCGCCGTGGTTCTGACAAATTTGTAAAATTCCTGAAGTGTGTTTTGTAATTTTTCTATCTTCTTGTCTTGTTCAAGTGCTTTCTTTCCGATAAACTCATTTTGATTTTTGATAATTTCTTGTGCCCTATCTAGCTCTGCCTTGTCTACCGCAGAGTTATCATATTCTAGATATGGAAGTGCTTTTAGCCATTCTTCAAACAGAGTCTTGACTGATGTTTGGTAGTTCTTTACCTGAATTTTATTTATAGCAAAGCCTCGTGCGTTGAGTATGTCGATCGCACCGCCACTATGCGACATTAATTTGGAAATGGCGAGTGGGCTTATTCCTGCCTCTATACATTTGTCTACGAACCTGTGTCTAAATCCGTTTGTTAGTTGTATCTGGTGTCTTTTTTTACCCTCTTCAAGTGTACCACGTACCTTTTTAATGACATTTTGAACAGCGTGTTTTACATCGCTGTAAGTCATTGGTTTGATCTCTCCTGTCTTTTTGTCCTTTTTTACAAAGAGTGGTTTTCCCTCTGGATTTTCCCGAAAACCTATCTCGTTAAGACGACGACTTTGCAAATGCTTGTCTAAATATCTTGAAGCGCTAGGAGTCAGAAAATTCCAATACTCTAGACCTGTTTCTGCGTAGCATCTGATTGTCTTACAATTACCAAACTCTATCTTTTCTATCTCTCTACCCTGCCCTACAAACTTGTGTTTGTTGGCATCATCGACAATATCATTAGTGGTAAGATACCGATCATTTCCTTTTACATTTTCAACAATGGTACCCAGTCTACCACCTGTTGATGCTAGTATACCCAGTATTGCCTTTGTCTGGATGTTTTTTGTTGATTCCATCATTAATTTTATCTGGTGCTCATCCCAAGCACCACGACCGCTCTGTTGCTGTTCTCTACTTTGTGGAAGCAAGGAATCACGCATTTTTTCTGTAAGCCTTGCGCCTTCTCGTTCATTCATTATTAGAAATTTATCTAAACCTGACACTATACCTGCGATATAACTACGTGATAGCTTCTTTTCATTGAGATGTACTAGGTAGTTTTTTTGTAAAGTCCTTATTGCTTCGTCTTTGAAAGTCAAAAGTTTCGCTGGTGTGATGTTGGAAAACTCGCAGAACTTTCTAACATAGTATTGGTATCTATCCAAAGTCTGCTCGCTTCGCTGTGCTTTTTTCAATTCATCTATTGGCGAAGTTATCTTTACTTTCTTTGACATGATACTGCTGTTTTCGTTGTTTTGCTTTTTGAAGGTATCCAAGTTTTCCCTCCAAAAGGATTTTATGGATATAAAATAGGATGCAATTTGGGCTCCAGTGGTGTAGACCGGTCAAGCATGTGGGACTTTCAATCCTACGACCCGGGTTCAAATTCTTTATGATGAAAATCCCGGCTGGAGCACCACCTTTCAAAAGCATTAATATCCTAACTGTGATTACGGTTGCTAGTGTAAATTCTTGGATAGAAAGAATTTTGAAATAAATCCGCTCATAAAAGACTTTGAAAATTACATAGCCAAGGTTGACAATGCAATCAAACAAGAATTAGAGCTATATTCTGCCTCAGAATTTTTTGAACCATTGCAGTATTCTTTGGAAGGTGGTAAAAGAATAAGACCATTAATTCTCATCTTATCTGCAGAAAGTGTAGGAAAGTGTGATGGAAATGCATATTCTGCATCATGTGCTGTAGAACTATTGCATACCGAGTCTGTAATTCATGATGACATCATCGATAATGAAATTCTAAGAAGAAGAAAGGATCCTTTTCACATAAAGTATGGGTATAACACCAGCATTATAACAGGAGATTTTGTTTTAGGTTTAATTTTGAATATTTCATCTCGTCTGGATAATGCAAGAATAGGAAGAGAACTTGCAATTACTGCAATGATGATGAGTGAAGGAGAAATGATTGAAACTAGATTAGAAACAAGTGAAGATGTCACTTTTGATGACTATGTCAAGGTGATGGAGTACAAGACAGCTACCGCATTTGAAGCAGCGGCAAAGATTGGAGCCATATTAGGTGGAGGTACAGAAGAACAAATTTTGGCACTTGCAGAATATGGCAAAAACATGGGAATAGCATATCAAATTAGAGATGATTTGCAAGACTGGAATAATGAAGACAAGTTATTCAACACACTGATCAAGAAAAGCTCTGATCCGCGTATTGTATTTGACCGGATGGATATCATGCTCAACAACTATTCCAAGAAAGCAAAGACAGCGTTAAGAAAAATTAATGATGGTCCTGCAAGAACAAGATTAGAAAGTCTTCTGGACTTGACTATGCTTAGTGTATAGCTGGCAATCCGCTCATAATAGGAACAGCAGATTTTGCAAATTCTATAACTGGATCTGGATAGATACCTATTCCAACTATGAAGATTATTGAGAATATCATAACTGCAATTACTGATCTCGGTTCCTTTAATCTCTTGTTTGACTCTCCTTCTTCAAAGTACATTTTTCTAATTATCCAACCATAGTAAGCAAGTGAGAGTGCACTGTTAAGAACTCCTGCCACTGCAAGATATGGAGCCCATGACAAAGTATGACCGGCATCTATTGCAGAACCAAATAACATTAGTTTACTCCAAAATCCATTAAGTGGAGGTACACCGGCTAGTGCAAGTAACGAAATTGTAAGACCTAATGCAGTGATAGGCATTCTTTTGCCAAGACCTTTTATCTTTTCAATATGAGTAACACCAAGAGTTGTAACTATTCCTGCAACAGCAATGAAAGTAGATGCCTTCATCACAGAATGATTCAATATATGGAACAACGAGGCCTGAATTCCAATTGGTGAGATTGGTGCTACACTGAGACCAATCAGAATGTATCCTGCTTGTCCAATGCTGGAATAAGCCAGCATTCTTGTTAGATTTCTTTGTTTGATTGCGGCCAAGTTTCCTACAGTCATGGTCACAATAGCAATGACTGCAAGTGCAAATGCCCAGTGAAGATTGAGTGCTATTGCACCCATGATTATTACTCTCAAGGCTGCAGCAAAACCTGCTTTCTTTGTACCAGCTGCAAGTAATGCAGCTATTGTTGGAGGAGCACCTTCGTATGCATCAGGCAACCACATATGGAATGGGACTAGTCCTATTTTGAATCCAAAGCCAGCTATGAACATTCCTACAGCAAGTATTGCAAGAGGCATCATGTCAGGCCCAAGCTTTGAGAACCCAGCAATTACCTGTTCTATATTTGTAGAACCAGTTAGACCATATGCAATTGAGATTCCATAGATTATGATTCCAGATGATAATGCGCCAAATAGGAAATACTTGATTGCAGCTTCATTTGATGAGGGATCTTTTTTGAGATATCCAGCCAAGACATATGTTGGAATACTCATGAGTTCCCATGCAATGAACAGCATTACAAGATCAGTAGAGTATGCAATCAGTATCATGCCAACTGACGAAAGTAGAATTAATGAATAGTATACTGCAGGATTGGCTCTTTTACGCATATAGCTAAATGAGCCAACTGTTGTCATTATTCCAACAATCAACATTGCAATTGCAAAGAATGATCCAAACTTGTCATCAACTAGAACATTTGACGAGAAAATTGCAGACTGAGCTACATGTTTTGTAATTATTTGATATACAACAAATCCAATTGCTGCAAGTAATGCACCAAGAGTTATGGCACCATAAACAGATGATCCTTTTTCTTTTCTTGCTACATTAATTACTGGAATTAGTACTCCTACTGCTCCAAGTATCAAAGTTAACATGATTGGTGTTGATGTAAAGTCTATCATTTTCTATCTCCTAAATTAACAACAGGAATACTACGATTAGTATACCTACCCCAAAGATGTAAAGATAAGATTGAGAAACGCCTGTCTGTGTAGCCTGCATTATTCTTGCACCACCAGCCATAGTCTTCTCTGGAACCACATTGAATCCCTCCAATACAATGTTCTCAAAGTACTTGTAGAGACCCCTTGCAATGTATAGCGGGGCTACCACAAATCCCCAATAGATTAATGCATTGAGATACCATCTGTTTAGAAAGAATTTGTGAATAGCGTAAAAGAATATGTTTGAATTTACAAATTTAACTGGATCAGCAAATCTTCCGATGTAGAAGACATAGCCTAGTCCAAATCCAATGGCAAATGCAGCTAGTGAGGCCATAAGAGCTATAGGATTAACACCTTCTAGGAATCCACCAAGTAGTGGTTGCGATCCCATTGCAACAGCCCCAACATCAGACTTTATTCCAAAGGTTGAACCCAAGTAGTTAACAAAAAGATCATGTATCTGGTGTTCAAATGCAAGACCCAGTACACCCACTCCAATTGTCAATACAGCAAGTATTCCATATGGGACCCACATCGAAGGACCAGCTTCGTGTATATGATGTCCTTCCTTTTCTAATTCTTCAATATGCTTGCTTTTATTACCAAAGAATACCAATCCAATCATCCTGGTTGTATAGAATGCAGTTATCACTGCAGTTACTACTGCAATTGTAAATAATGGAAGTGCCCAGGTGTTACCTGATTGATAAACTGCTGCAAATATGGCATCTTTACTCCAGAAACCTGTTGTGATAAATGGAGCTCCCATCAAGCCAAGACCAGCTGCCCACATGAAGACATAGGTCTTTTTCATGTATTTTCTTAGACCTCCCATATCTGTCATAAACCTAGAACCTACAACATGTAATATAGAACCCGCAGCCATGAACAAAGATGCCTTGAACATGGCATGTGAAATCAGATGGAAAAATCCAGCTGTATAACCATCAACAAATTGTTTTGAAAGACCAGCAACGCCAAGAGCCATCATCATGTATCCTATCTGAGAACCAGTAGAATATGCAAGAACTTTCTTTATTTCTGGATGCACCATTCCTTGGGTGGCAAGAAGAAGTGCAGTTATTGCTCCGACCCATGCTATTACCTCAAAGAATTGATCCATATTGATTCCAATTGCAGCCAATGCAAAGAATAGAGGAGCTAATCTTGCTACCAAAAATACACCGGCCTTTACCATTGTTGCAGCATGAATGAGTGCTGAAACCGCAGTAGGTCCTGTCATTGCTTCAAGTAGCCATTCATTTAGTGGAAATTGTGCAGATTTTCCTATTGCACCACCAAACAACAAGACAGCAGCCGGAATCAACAAGTGCTGTGCAGCCATGGCAGTTGCCCAGCTAGTATTTTCAGTTAATTCCCTAAATCCAAAAGTACCTGCAAATGCAAAGATTAGGAACATGCCAGCCAGCATCATGATATCACCAACCTTGGTCATGATGAATGCCTTCATTCCAGAATGAGTAGGAGAATAATAGTCTATAAGACCAAGCACATGTCGCCCTTCTGTTCCAACATAATCCTTCTTCTTGTCTTTATACCAAAATCCTACCAATGCATATGATGCAAGGCCTACTCCCTCCCAACCAAAGAAGAGTTGCAAAAAGTTATCAGACAAAACAATAAGCTGCATGGAACCCAAGAAGAATGCCATCCAGAAGAAGAACCTAGTTAGATCCTTGTCTCCCTTCATGTATCCAGTACTATATACAAATATCAAAAATGAAATCCAAGCAACAACATTGCTCATCATTACAGCTAGTGGATCAGCTAAAACTCCAGCCTTGAGTCCAATTGATGATATCCAAGGAATTTGGTTGTGTATCTCGTGATTACCAAGAGCTGCTGGAAGAAGAGTCAGGGCAGATATTGCACTTGCAAGAGCAAATGCTACTGCAACAAAGCCAGTTGCACGTTTGGAAGCTTTTCCAACAGCTGGTATTACAACAGCTGCGATAAACGGTAGTATCCAAATTGCCCATACTCGAAGGTCTCCCAATCCAGAAATGAAATCAAAAGGTAAAATAGCCATTTTCTAAATCCCCACCAATCCCTTCATGAAAGGAATTATTTGATTAAAGAATATGTCTGGATATATTCCAATAACAACACTAAATCCAGCTAAGACCATCATTGGGCCTGTAACATACCAGTTGGCTTCTTTTGTTTTTTCCAGATTTTCTGGAAGTTTTCCAAAGAAGACTCGTTTTATCATCCATAGTATGTATGCCATTGTAATTACTGTTGCAACCAAACCTAGACCAAATGTAACCATTCTTATCATTGAGCCTTGTTGAATTGCAGTTTGGAGTGCACCATAAAACATTGTCCACTCTGCCATAAATCCACTAGTTGGTGGAATACCCATAAGAGTAAGGGCACCAATCATTGCACAAACTGCTGTTATCGGCATTTTTCCTGCAAGACCTCCCATCTTTGTTATGCTACGAGTTCCAACTTGCAAAATTATTGCACCAACCATCATGAACAAGATTACTTTGCCTAGACTGGTAGAAACAAAGAACAGTTCAGAACCAGAAAGGCCTAGCGCAGAAGCAGAACCAATTCCAAATAAAATATAACCCATTTGACTAATACTAGAATAAGCAAATAATTTTCTAATGTCATCTTGCACCAGTGCCATTATTCCACCATAGATCATGGTTACCAAGCCCCAAATATTCAAGGCCAGAGCAAAGTGTTCGTATTGAGCAGGCATTAGCATTATTATCAATCTAAATAATCCGTATGCACCAACTCCCAACATAGCTCCAGAGGACAGCGCATTAAGTGGTGTTGGCGAAGCCCGATACACATGCGGCAACCACATGTGCACTACAAATGCTGCCATCTTTACCGCAAGCCCAACTATGATTGCAACAGCTGCAAGTGCAAGAACATGCGGTGGTATACCATGTGTTTTGATGTCTGCATAATTGAAGCTACCAACGCTGAGACCAATTGAAAGAAAACCAAGTAAAAGAATAACAGCACCAACATGAGTCCAGAAAAAGAATAGCAACGCCACTCTTCGTCTTGATTCATACCCCCAAATTGCCAGCATGAAGAATGCTGGAATAAGCATAACCTCAAAGAAGACATAAAATTCTATCAAGTTGGTTG
>JAGWGC010000049.1 GCA_028867615.1 Nitrososphaerota archaeon
TCTTTCCGTGATCGACATGACCTGCAGTTCCGATGTTTACACATGGTTGATAACCATATTTTTTTACATACCAGTCCGGAAGAGTTTCTTTCCAATGCACGTACAAAGATAAAAAAAACGAATATGTTAACCTATGCCTTTTTCTCGGCAGATTCTTCAGCTGGTTTTTCTTCTATCTTGAGCTCTCCATCAAAAGAGCAGTTTAGTTGATAGACTTCTTCTGTCACTGTATTACCTCTTACAAGTTTGCGAATTCGCTGTCCGTTTTCAGCATCTCGCAATCCTATACCCTTTGATAACAAAATGTATTTTCTTGCACCGCCATGAATATCTGCTCTCAGTGGAACTCCAGATTTGTCACTGCCACCAGTTATCTTTAGCTTGCCAGCTTCTCCTATCAATGCTGCATCAAGTTCGGCACCAACTGTCACACCCAAAAATGGTCCAGCCTCCTTTTCCTTTACCTCTTTGGTGATGGTTCTTCCTTTCTTATCAGATATGTTCAGCTTGAATGTAGCCAAGTAGTAAAAAAAATCTTTAAACTATTAATTAATCTTTGGGACTGTCAAGTTATTAGAACAAATTTTATCAAGTTGTGTCAGAAGGGATGAGCCACAAACTTGATAGATGCTACCTAAATCTTTTAAAAATACAAACACGTTGCTATGTTATTGAATGAATCAATCAAGTGTCCTCGTTGCGATAAAACAATGGTTTCAATGCAAGCATGCCACATGAT
Source organism: Nitrososphaerota archaeon (assembly GCA_028867615.1). GTDB lineage: Archaea > Thermoproteota > Nitrososphaeria > Nitrososphaerales > Nitrosopumilaceae > Nitrosotalea. The sequence continues at coordinate 740 of JAGWGC010000049.1, forward strand.
ATGCACAAATTGCGGAGCACACTTGGATTGCTCAGACAAGGGATCGTTTTGGTAAACTAGAAACCTGGCCTGTCAAACTGAAAATTTTCTGCAAGGTCCCCAACCTTTTGCCTCATCAAATTAAGATAGTCATCATATTTTGCCTCAAACCCGCAGTGGGGACATTTGACACTTGTCACTTCGTCATCAAGTATTGCAACCTTGTCACATTCTGGACATTTTGCATCCATAGATTAATTTGCCAACCAAACTATATAATGTTGGCTTGGTTTGCTCATTAAATTTATGAGTGAAAATAACGCTTTTGGTGCCTTGTTTACGTCTGGATTCTTAAATGATATCACCACTGTCTAATTTTTCAATATACAGCATAGGAGGTACTGTACTTCTTTGGTTGATGATGCAAGATATTTGTGCTTGATCAATCTATAAGATAACAATATCATTTGTGCAGCAAGTTCCAAAGCTTGGTGCAGTCTGTATCACATCAACAAGAAAACCATAGTTCTTGATATCAAGCCATTATTTTTCAGACGTTTTGTATCAATACGATTGTACAACTAGAATAGCGAAATTGTCTTATGGCCGGTAGCTACTAAAAAAGTCTCTAACTATCTTGTCTGCTATGCCATACCTGCCATCAATTTTTTGAACTAAATCGTATTCTATCAATTTGGTTAGGAATTTGGGAAGACTTGTCATCTTAAGTGTGGTCTTCTCTGCAATATCAGATACGGTCTTTTGGCCTGTACCAAGACAAACAAGTATCTTCCAGTATGCTGTGCCCTTGTAATCAGAGCCCAAGTCTTCGGTTACAATATAGTTGACATAGATACACAGAGCGCCAGTGGTACTTGTAAGCAATTCTTTGTAGGTATCTGTCAGTGATTCATTCTTTTTGTATGCATGTGATAACATTACTAGATAGAATGGATGCCCCCCTACAAGATCAAATGCCAATTGTGCATCCTGTTTGTTTGCAGCAAGCTGCGATTTTAGAAATAGATCTTCTGCATAGTTTCTTGCCAATTCCTTTATCTCAAGTATGACAAAATGACCAAAGAGCGGGCTGCCACCCTCTGCAAGAATGTTTCTTAGGTAATGTATTCTTGAGCCGCTTACTATGAACGAGACATTCTTTCTGCGTTCAAGTATTGCCCTGATGACATCAAGTATGTTTTTGAGATCATTGAACTTTTTGTACTCTATGATATGCTGGAACTCGTCTATCATTATGACAACTCGTCTGCCTGAGGCCTTGGATATCTTGTTTGCATAATCAAATGTATCCGTTAATGCCTTGAGATAATTCTCCTCCCTTTCTTTTACGTATGGGTCTATCCCAATTGTTGGGCTTCCATGTTCGTCAATTCCTGCAACAAGCCTTGCACGGACTCGTTTTATCTCCCTTATCTGTGCGAGTGCAGATGTCATCTTGGATTTGATCTTTGATGTGGCAGGCAAGGTATTGTAATAAGCCTGCGTAAGCTCCTCGGTCAATCTCTCGGCAAGATCAACTGGTGAGTATCTAAACTCTCCAAAATCTATGTACGCCACAATCAGTTTATCTTCTAACTTGCGCCTTACCTCTCCAAGTATGGTTGATTTACCAATCCTTCGATGTCCTATCAAGGCATAGTTCACATTGGATCGTGGATTCATCATGGTATCTACTATCTTACCCACCTCGTCTTTCCTGTCGACTATCTTCTCAGGCGGTTTGCCTACTATCATATTCTATACAGAATATATGCTAATTAGTATATATTCTTATCAGAATATACTTGAATACAATGACTAGATCAATGCCTATTTAGAATTAGATTTCAGGCAACTAATCCTTCGTATGTGTTCAGATCTCATTTTTAATTTTTCATGGCTTCATTGGTACTGCTACTTCTTTGGTTGATGATGCAAGATATTTGCGCTTGATCAGTAGATATGATAGCAGTACAGAATGATAAATTTTAGACCCGCTTTTAGAAGAATCAAAATTTAATCTGTCAATTTAGAAAAGTTTCAACATGGAAACTATATAATGTTAGACACCAAATTTTGATTCAGCGGAGTTAGTCCAGCCTGGTAGGACGTCAGCTTCCCAAGCTGAAGGTCGCGGGTTCAATTCCCGCACTCCGCACTCATTTGTTTTGGATAATTTTCGCTATACTTTCAAGTTCATTTTCATCAAGGGATGGCCTTTTTGAAAACATGTTATGAACTGGACCTGCACCATCAGAAGTGCTTCTAGGGATCAGGTGTACATGCACATGTGGTACTTCTTGTCCGCTTTCCTTTCCATTATGGATTGCAATTAATACAGATGAAGAAATAGATTCAAGTCTTCCAGCCATCACTTGTACTGCTTCAAAGAGATCCAAATTGTCTTGCTTGCTCATCTGCTGGACCTTGTCATAATGATTCTTTGGAATCACAAGAGTATGGCCCCTTGCAAGCGGAAAGGCATCCAAGAAGGCAAGTGAGTCTTGGGTTTCATATAGCTTTTTTGCAGGAATTGTCCCGTTTACTATACTGCAAAAAATGCATCCCATGTACCTTGACTGCAAAATGAGCGTTAAATCTTTTGTGAAGAAATCATAGTTGCGATATTGCCTGCTCAATCCCAGTCCTGTCATGTGCTTCAGGCATCTGCTCAAGATATTTTTGAAAATCTTGTTTTGCAGCACCGAGTTTTTGTTGCTCATATCTTACCAGTCCGCGATTTTTGTAAATTGGCGCAAATCTTGTCGGGTCAACCTCTAGTGCAAGAGTATAGTATTTTTCCGCATTGGGATAGTCCTTTGTCTTGAGATAATAATTTCCAAGTCCCCTGTATGCAAGATAATATTTTGAATGCAACGCTATGGTTTTGTTATAGTAAGATACTGACTCGCTAGAGTTTTGGTCATTTAACATTCCTGCCAAAAGGCACATGGCAGTAGAGTTGGACTTGTTAATTTCAAGGGCCTGCCTTAGTTTTTCCATTGCCTCACCAGTCTTCCCCTGCAGACGTAGCTTTTCCCCATCAAAACACAGCCTGTTTGATTTTATTTTTTTTTCATCAAATGTGTCGATGTCTGGCAGTATGTCTTGTGGAACAAGCAAGATCATCAGCCGGTCATCTTCCTGCCACTGCTCATCAAATATCTTCTCAGGTATAGCTCCTATCTTTTCAGGCTCTGGTATATAGTGAAAGATTGTCTTTTCTGTTTCGTCATATCCCACAATCAGCGATGCATGTTGTACTACATCCTTTACCCCAGGCAAGATAACAATTGGCGGTACACCAATGTCGATCATTTTTTTGAGCTCTTTTAGGGTAGAATTTATTATAATGCCAGCAAGGCCATGCCTTTCTGCAAGTTCAACACCCTCAATGAGTATGCTGCCTTTCATGTTTTGATATTTTTTTGCAATCTCTGCAGCTTCTTTTAGAGGCAAGTCAACTCCCCAGTATTTCGATACGGCGCTTACAACAAGCGGTAGACAAATGTTTTCCTCTTTTACAATTGGTATCTCTAGCGTATGGGTAGGGTCCATCAAGGAACCAATAAGTTATGTATTATTAATACCATTAATGGAAGAAAATTTTTTCAAGAGAGATCTTCCGTCCACGCTCATCTCGGGATGAAATTGTGTTCCAAAAATATTTTTGTTGCCATACTGGAATACCTCAAACTGGCAATTATCAGATGACGCTATCCGGATAAAGGCAGGGCCAAGTTTTGATATCATGTACGAGTGGCTTTCAAAGGCATCAATTTTTCCACTTGTAAGAAGATTATTTTTTATGGTTTGCACTTGATACAGACCATGGCGGGAAGCTGTCATTTTTTTTATTGTTCCGCCCAGAGTTAGTGCAAGAATTTCTGCACCATAGCAAATACCAAGCAATGGCTTGCCCGCATCTAGTGAGTGTCTGACTAGTCGCGAGTTTATCACATTCATCTGTGGATTGTTTTTTCGCCTTCCTGACAGTATCATTGAGGAATATTTTGTGACATCTATTGAGGATACATCAGAAAATACATGAGATTCAAATGGTACACCAAGATCTCTCATACAATCTAAGAGTGAGGAAGTGTAGACAGAGCCATTGTCTACAACTAGCAGCAACTATCTTACACCTATTGTGATATAGTGCAGTTCCGGCACGCTGTTATCTACTGTTATAGCTCCAAGCTTAACCGTACCGTTTTCCTGCCAAAACAATATCTTGTTATTGTTTTGTTGTACAAAGTTTTTCACAAATTCCGATATGAGACTCTTTGTATTGTTAAGGTCAGATTGTTGTATAAAGGACACATTGCCTTCCTCAAATGTAAGCGGGAACTGGATTGACATTGGAGTAAGTATGGTTATCTTTTGGTCACCAAGTATTGTTTTTATGGTAGACACCCTAGATGATTCGTCTAGTTGCAGTGCAGCAGTGACGGTATCCGGTGCAACGCCGCTGACTTTTGCCAGGTAAGCAGCAAATGCCTCCTGTGGCGTGTTTCCTAGGCCAACAAAGTATTCGCCATCAAATGCAGCACCCACTGCTGCAATGGTTCCTAGCTGTGTAACCACACCACCAGAGCCTGCGGTATAAACAGGAATAAAGTAAACGTCCTGGTTTCCTATCCTGTACAAAATGTTATCTCCCACCCTGGGGGTTCTCAACAGGGTTTGCAGCTGGGCAAAGGCTGATTCTCGTGATAACGCTTCGCGTACTGCAGTTGGTCCCAAAAGTTTTGTCTTTGAATCAAGCGGAACTTGGTAAAACTGCATCTTGCCAAGGTTTGGAACATCATTTTGCACAATCATATATCCTGCCAAGTTTCTCCCTTGAGAGCCTCGTAGCTCAAGCGAGAGTATGCCGACATATGTTGGCTTGTCAAATCCAGGCGGTTTCTCTTCCACATAATAAGTTCCAAGACCATCTGGGACTTCATAGAAATCTTTTGCCTGTATGAACGTAGAAGTATCAGTCACATGGTAAATGTTGAACATCTCAACTTTCCAGTTAAAGAGAGCCTCTGGGTATTTGAGTTGTTTTCCAAGCCATGATGGCATGTCAATGAACTGGTCGTGGTATTGACTTGCAAACATGTCTGTGAAAAAGTCATCACCGGTTTTTATCAATGTGACCTTGCCATTGTAAATGTCAACCAGTGCATATCCCACCAGTCTCAAGTATGGATTACTAAATGACCATGGGACATTACTAGTATCAAAACCCACAACCAAAGGTACAAGCCAGTAGGTCTTTTGTCCATCGCTTACAGGAAGAATGTCCAGTTGCTTTCCAAGCAAGTCATACTGGAAGTATGGATAGAGCAGTTGCATTCTATCATGTACATCCCTGTATCTGAGGATGTGTATTGGTTCAGTAGGATATGACAAGAAAAAGTTGGGCTCGAAGAGCTGGCTTATGGGTGGCTTGACTTCAATTCCTCCAGTTCCATTGTATGTCGCATTGTTTAGCTCAGCAGTGGTTTGTCTATTCTGTGGATAGGCAGCCCATGTTTCTGAGAACAGGCCACCCTCTCCATAGTAAATCATTCGTTGCTTGAAAAACTTGTTGCTGTCAACAATTGTTCCATTTTGGGCATTAAGTGTAAGAAAACCATTGTCAACATGAGTATAGACAAGATGCTGGTTGTACCACTGGTTCTCCTGGGTAACTGAATCTGGCAGTATTGGTTTCATAGATGCAGTCCAGTACAGAGTATCATTGAATCTCAGTATGTCGTTATTTTCAAAATCTACATATGGTATGAGACCAATCTCAGGCTTTAGTTTTGCAAATGCTGCATCCCAGTCCCAGACTCGAACTTTGTTTAACAGATCGTTATTTTGTGCAACATAATTTGGAATGTCGCTTGGTGCAACAGAGCTTAGTTTTACATTATCTGGAACTACGGTTATCTGGTCTAATTGTCCAAGGTATCTGTTTACACCTATCTGTTCTGCCTTGTATGGACCAAGAAATTCTATTTTTCTTGCATCGGCAATGCTGTTGTTTACCATCATTATGGAACCTGCAACTAGTGCAATGATTACCAAAACAAGTACACGAATGTAGATGTCGCGTTTTGATGGAAATATGATTACCCTGGACTTGAACTTGTCAATGAAATAAAATGCAACAAGTGCCAAGCCTGCGGCTAGTGTACCACCTATGGCATACCTAGTATTGTAATCAATTTGGTTTGTAAAGAACATGTTAATTCCAGCCCAGATGATTCCAATTCCAAGTATTGCCTCAATTGTGGAAATATAATCAAGAACCTTTGGCTTGCCCTTTGCTGCATCTTGTAGATATCTAGTGACCAGTCCTACAATGTTATGCAATCCCACATAGAGTACAAGTCGGAGACCGATTACAGCAAGTATTGGAGGAACAAGAATTGTCAGTGACGGAATCATTGGGACTACATGAGTTGCAGCATAGGATGGATCAGTAGGTGGTGTAACAAATGGAAGTGAGAATATCTGCCATATGCTGTTAACACCCAAGCTGTGCCCATCAATCAGGTAGGCAAGTGCAAATCCAAACATTAGATTTGTAAAGAATGCACCAAAAAGCACAACTTTTGTTATTTGCCAGATGATAAAGTTTGGAACATTTAGTTTGTAGTCCTTGAAACTTGGAATGGTTTCTGTTACGGAATAATTACTACCCCTCTTGAAAAATGTCAGGATGGTATTGAGGGCATACCATGACATTGATGATCGGTTTTTGATGTTTACCCGTATCAATGCAATAGATGCCAAAACCACTGCAGAAAGCAATGAAAAGTAAAGCGGTTTTGTAAACAGAGTACCAAACTCTTGCGAGTTCATGTACATGACTACTGCCTGATTGCTTGTCAGGACAAAAATCACAATAGCTATCAGAGCAACGATGCCAATTTTGATATATTTACTGGCATCACGCGGTGGCGGGCTGGACTGGGTTGATGAATTATACAAAAATCAGGCTACCTTCCTTTGTGTCAAACTAATGTCTACCTAGTTTCTTTTGCAAAATACCATTAATAAGTCAAATCAAGGTTGAGTTTTTTCAGATTGCATTTCCCAGTCCTTTGCACAACATGTAAACTGCAGCATACTTTGGCAGAGAAACAATTTCACTCTTGTATGGACCAAACTTCTTGTTTTTTAGTCGTATTTGTAACGGACAGTCTACCATTATCTCCACATTATCATCTCCAAGAAGACATGCTTCCAAAAAAGGATCAAAAGAATCTAGGTTGGTACATTGAATTTTTGAAAGGCCGCTCTTGCTGTTAATTGATCCCTCAAGCCTAAATATTCTGTGGATATCCATAGTCACCTTGGGGTCAACTCGTACTCCCATGGTTTTTTTGATCTCTTCTAGTTGTACCTGAAATGCAGAATAGCCGCTTGCAATTATCTCGCGTGTAACTTTTGGTACCTTTGATTTTGATGAAAATAATTTACGTGCAACTCTGCCTCGCCATCCTTTTTCCTCAAAGGTGGGAAGCAAGGACTTGGAATTGTTTTGTCGCCGGATTCCAAATGACTCAGGTATTGCACCATTGAACATGATATAGTCTACCAAGTCTGCTCTTTCCTGAGAACCCAATGGCTCGTAATCAGCATTGGTTACACGAATGTGAAACCCCTCATTTCCAGAAAAATATGTCTCGATCTGTTCTTTTTGCACATTCAGGTCAGTTGTAAGTATATCAACAAGCTTTGTAACCTCTTTTTTAGACTCGGATATGCAATTCTTACAGATTACAGATGCAGTCTCAAATTTTCCAGAACCACATTTTGGACACTGGGACTGGAATTCAGTTGCAGAATTGTTGCAAGAGCTGCACTTGAAGATGGTATGATCTTTTCTGCAAGGAAGGGCCAAGTCTTTTGCATCAATATCAAAGATCATGTCAGCGCCTTTCCAGTCTTTTTCTGACATGGGAAGATTTGGAAACATATAGTATGCATTTGAGCAGTACACGTCTGACGGGACCTCCTTCATCAACATGAGATGAAGTTCTTTGTCGTTTTTTACAACAAGGTGCCTAGTCATTCCAGAATTGAATTTTTGGTATCCAAACTCCCTTTCCGCGGCTCTTTGTGGAACATGGATCAGATCAAAACGGTTAAAGTAATATTCCTTGAATGCGCTTTCTATCAGCAAGGCATTTTTTTCATTCATTGATTCTTCCTCTTTTTGCCAAACTGTACGGGATTTATTATTCCATCACAGTCAGGGATGGCAAAGCAGAGACTCTCGCTTCGTAGTTTTTCACACGATGGACACTGGTACTTGGTTCCGCTTCCAGATGAGCCAGAGATGTGATCTAGTTGGTATCTTGTAGTTCTTTCGTTATAATCAGGGGCATTTTTGAACAGGGGCGCAATTTGATCAACTGTCTGGCCCTTTGAAAGAAGATATGTAGCAAGCAAGAATCTTCCAGAGTGCGGCAGATTCTCTCCCTTTTCTAAAACTTCAATTCCGTGCTTGACGCATGGAGGATATTCTGAAGACACGTAGGTCGTGTCAGAAAACTTTTTGGCAAGCGTCACTAGATCTTCTACCCTTTGCCTGAAGATTTGAGGTACAGAATCAACATTGACTGACTGGATTTTTTCGTGGATGTATTCACCAAGCTCAGCGCGTATCAGCCTGACTGTTTCATGTGCACTCAGGTAAACGAGGCCATTTGCAACCCTTCTATTTACCAACTTCCATTCTTTTTCATGAAAATGGATTGCTCGATGCAGATAATCAGGAACCTTGATCACAAAATCCTCATTATCAATTGATACATTGACTGCAAAGAGATCCCGGATTATCTTCAATGGAAGCTCTAGGTTTTTTTTGTCCCTGCTTACCCATAGATCCTGTTGCAAATATCTTTCAGCTCTTCTTGATTCTGCAAGAGAAAACCTTCGAATAAGAGTTGCAATTCCTGCAGACTTGAGTAAAATTATTGCCACTAGGAATGAAAGTAGCTCAGAGTCATTGTCCAGTGTTTCAAGATCAGACCCATAGATTTGCCCAGATGAGGCAACCACGATTCTGCCATATGCCTTTTCTACGATGGGTTGCCAGTCGGGATGCCCCAGCTGCTCAAGACTCAGTCCCGTGTTTCGCAGATATTCTCCAGCCTCTGTAAGAAAAGGATATTTTGCCAAATCCTTTACTCCAATCTTTAGCATGTTCTCTCTGTCATCAATAACCTTAAAAATTTGATTATATCATCTTGCCATGGTAAAACTAGCTTGGATTATTTTCCTGCGAGTTTAAATTAAACCCAAATAAATTAGTGGCATGCAGGTTGGATTACATGTATCCATTGCAGGTTCCATAGACAAGGCAGTTGATAACGCTGTAGCAATAGGATGTTCGGCATTTCA
>JAGWGC010000004.1 GCA_028867615.1 Nitrososphaerota archaeon
CTGTTAACCATTTACTTTGATCATTTGATCTAGGTTCTATTTGTACAAATTTATGTTCCTTCATAACTGAAATACCTAATTTTTCATGTAACATAAGATTCTGAGTTATCATCTAGCAATGTAAGTCTTTTTTCAGTCAATAATAACAATTGGTCATATAACAATACCCAATCTTTGCCTCAGATCTACATGAATAATTTACAAACATGTTTTTCTAGACTTAATTTTATTAGTAAGTGAAAGACGTATGTCCCTATGACTGAATCTTCGATGTGGGTAGAAAAATATCGTCCAACCAAGATCTCATCCATAATAAACCAAAAAGAAATAGTAGGTAGTTTACGATCTCTTTTGAAGAACACATCAGAGATGCCTCATCTGTTATTCTCGGGTTCTGCAGGAGTTGGCAAGACTACTACTGCATTGTGTCTTGCAAGGGAGATTTTGGGAGAGTCATGGCATGAACATACTTTGGAATTGAATGCCTCTGATGAACGTGGTATCAACATGGTAAGAGAAAGAGTAAAGAAATTTGCAAGATTCTCAGGTTTAGACACTAGTATTCCTTTCAAGCTTATAATTTTGGACGAAGCTGACGAGATGACCCCAGATGCCCAGACTGCTTTGAGAAGAATTATTGAAGATACTGCAAAGCATTGTAGATTCATCATGATTGCAAATAACATATCAAAAATTATCGATCCCCTTCAGAGCAGATGTGCCGTTTTCAAGTTTACAAGGATAACGGAAGAAGACATAGTCAGCCACTTGGAAGAAATTTGTAAAAAAGAGAAGGTAAAGTATAACCAAGAAGGTTTGAAAACTTTGTATCAGTATTCAGAAGGAGATATGCGTCATTCCATAAACATGTTACAGGCTGCAGCAAGCATTGGAATGATAAATGAGGACAATGTAAAAGCCTCTGCGGGGCTTTCCAAGACAAGTGATGTAAGTATCGTTTTGAAACTTGCACTGGGAGGAAAAATTTCAGAGGCCAGGAACAAAATGATTGAACTTGTCAAAGTATATGGAATGTCAGAGTCAGACTTTTTGAAATATCTAAATGAAGAATGTTACAGAATCAAGACTGCACACTTGTCAGAGATGTTGGAGACAATAGCAAAATACGATTACAGGTTAATCATAGGAGCTAACCCAGAAATCCAGCTGTCGGCATTACTGGCAGAACTTGGAAATATAGAAAAATAATAGCGCAGAGAGAGCAGATAAACATTTTGGTAACCCACAATGAATAATTTTTGTATTTAATTTAGCATCATTATTTTCAAAAATAATTTTTTAATTTTCATTCCTAGTATAGGTCTAGTGGAAATATAATCATATTGGAACAATTTTGGATCCAGTTTATTCATAAAATCATGGTGCGGGCCTGGGGGTTGCCGCCAGAACAATTGTAGTGGGCACCGTTCCAGATTTTTTTCATTTGAATTTCATCCTATAAAAAATGATTAAAGAAGTGATACTAGCTATTAACACAGGAATTGCAAACGGAAATTCAGGAACTTTTTCTTCTTGAAGTATTGCAATATCTATTGGTTGTGACCACAAAAATACCCTAGTACAGGTTCCATTTACATCACCTAGTATTTCTCCAACTGCTGCCAACTTGTACGATCCTGGAATTATGGATGAAGCAAAATTAGTATTTGTACTGCGAAAAAATAACTCTTCATTTTCGACTATGGATTTGGTAGGTTCTAATTTTAGAGAACCTATGTAATCAGCCATTTCCATAGACCCACCTTCCGAGAGAGAATGCGAACCAATTCCTTCAACTGTCGTACCATTTGGATATGTTAATTGATACCCCAGCGGAACTGTTGGAAATTGTGTAATGTCTACAGACTTGTTGCCTATGTTTGAGATTGCAGTTATAAAATAATACCTTTCTCCCACTGTATAATTTACACTAAACAATTTGTGTAAAGGATAATCATATTCAACAGAATAGGGGGAAGCAATATTATTTTGAAAATCTGTCAAATTACTAATATTAATTGAAGTTACAAGTTTTGTACCATCATAGTCAATCATGGCAGTTCTAGTGAAATTTTGATTTATTCCTCGTACAACAACAATATTTGCATGATCAAGATACCCTACAACAGGATCTTTGCTTGGAAACTTATTGTATAATTTAGAACATGCATCAGAATGATCTTCTACAAATGCAGGTTTTATCTCAAGATATTTTTCTGCAAATACTGTATGTGGCAATATAAAAAATACAATAAAGATACTCGATATTGTTTTTATCATGAAATAAATAAAAAAGAAGGAGATTTATCTTATTGTCAGTGTTCCGTAATCTTGATCTATTCCCTGTATTGGACTATAGATGAGGTTGCCACCGGGATGATTTTGACAAGTTTTGCAGAAAAGTATTCAATAAAAACTGACAAAATCATGTGCTATAGTGATAGTAAACCTTTTAGAATCTTCTGAGGATACGAAGTATCAAAAGTGGAAAAAGAGAATCTGAACAATAAAGAGGACACCAAGCTGACATTAGAAGATTCTATTGAAATCTTGACCACTGATGACGAACGCTTGAAGATTATAGGTGAAGAAATATCAAATGAAACGGGTATGGCAATTCTGTCTAAATTATTTGAAGGGGTCACAAATGTATCTGCAATCGCCTCTAGTCTTAACATATCAGTTCAGTTAGTAGCATGGCATATTGAAAGGCTGTCAAAAGTTGGTTTGATCAAGATCAACCGTATTGACATGAGTGACAAAAATAAAGAGATACGACATTACGAACCCAAAAAACTCGCTCTTATAATCATGCCATCGTCAGTTACAAAATCTCCAGTTCATCTTAATATTTTTAAAAATGCCTTAAAAAAAATTCATGATAAAATCCCTGTAATAACTACTTTTGTTGGGAGCAGTATTGTAATTTATCTTACACAGAAAATTTTGAATTTAAATCAAATAAGTGTACAGATGAGCGATCCTGATGCAGTTCATTATTTTTATGATACTCCAGACTTTGCAATATCCATTACAGGAGCAATAGCAGCTGCAACAATAGTGTGGTTCTTGAAACGACGGAAAAATTAAGTTACAATATCAAAACAATATTTTAAAAAAGAAAGGGGGGTTAGTTACATGCAACAGGCTGATTTATCAAATGGCTCCATGTGGAGGTTGCACCATTTAGATAACCAGATATCACTGCATTTGTAACAGTAATGTTTTTGTTACAATCTTGGTCTTCATCATTCGCACTTTGCCAGCCTGTCCATACTCCATTTAGCTTCTCACTTGCACCAGTAGCTTGAACTGTACTTGTAATGTCTGATGACCAAGTACTTGATGCAGCTGTATTAGCATTTTCGAAATAAGCTGAGTTTACTATTTCGTTGCCTTGTGCAACACTGCTACATGGTACACTACTTAGATGTGAAAGTAAAGAGGTTCCATATGACTCCTGTTCCTTATAGTTAGCACTTCCACTGCATAGGACTTCTGCGGTCAAGGTCTGACCATTCACCCATGCTGGAACACTGCCAGGATATCCAAATATGTGTGGAAATGAATTTCCATATGTGGAACTATCTGCGTACACAATATTTTTGGAATCTACTTGAGGACTATCGTTACAGCTAGCAAGACAGCCTGCCGGTCCAATAATGTACCAACCTGTCTGCAAATAATTTACACCAGGAGTAGATGAAAATCTTTCATTGACAGATTGTTCCACAAACCCATCTAGGTGGCTCCATTGTCCGCTGAAGGACGGAGTAAGAAGATTTACAATTGATCCTTGAATGGAGTTTCCTGAACCTAATATGTCAGTTTGTGCTGCAGCTGAGTACGAATGCTTGGCTCCTATAGCCTCTGCACTAGGAAGTAAATTCATTCCCTCTGCCTGTAAATTAGATTCTGGATCTATCGAATGGGCTAAACCAGTATTGCATACTGAGTTTATTGATGGAAAGTCAGAAGCAACGATCTTGTTTGTACTAAGATCAATGTTTACAAGAGCATCCCATCCATTTACACATGTTTTTTGTGCTGCTACATTTGCTGGGAGATGAAGATGTAGTATCATGTTGGTCCAATGCGATGTTGGAACAGTGGTGCCTACATAATCTTGCGTGACAAATTGCCATTTATCTGACCATGCCTTTATTCCAGGAACGGTCATTGCAATTGCCATGTATGCATCCTTTTGGGATTGCTGTAGCTCAGGTGTGGGTGGGAAGTTTGGTCCAGGAATATTTTCTGATACAGCTGCTTGTGCAGTATGAGTCAGGACGTTGGCTTCTAGTGGAGATGTCATCAGTGCAAAAACTGCTAATGCAGCTAGTGCGGTATAGAAGATGTTTTTTCTAGTCATTGTCCAGTACAACGGAGTAATTAATGATAAGTTTTAATCAAATTGAAATTTGACTTAAAATGTTTATGCAAAATTCACAATACAGAGAAAACATTGTAAGAAATTAGTAAAAACCCATTAAATCAAAAACAATTACATAAAGTCTAGAAATGCAGATTTACATCATGTAGCAATAATGCGAAAAGATCACTTGAAGATCAACAACAAAATTATCTTCCTAATAAATTGTTAAGTTAAATTTGAATTTCATCAAAACCTATAAAGTGATTTTAAAATTGAGTATGATATGTCAAGGCAGACATACAGAAACGAACTTAAGATAATTTCAGAGATCTTGGAATCAGTCACGGAATCTGGCTCCAACGGTAGATACATCACTGAAATAGTCAGGGATGCAAACCTCTCCTACAGCATGGCGCTGGAGAAACTAAAGAAGTTGGTTGATGGTGGCCTGGTCAAGACTGCGCAGGGGGAGAAGAGCAGGGTCTATGTAGCCACCGAACAAGGCATCAAGTTTTATCGAGAACTTGGGAATTTTGAAGAACTTACATCATGTCTTAGAGTTACATAAATAGACTCTCTTCCAAGCTATTGGAACTTCATTCATGTACAATAGTTTCTTAATTGGTTTGAAATATCGACTAAAAAAATTAGGACTGAGATAATCTTTGTCAGTTGACTGCAGTTCAGTTCTGTCTCTCATCTTCTTAGATATTGACAAAAGTACACCCATGGCCCAGGCTGGATCATTCTTTGATTTATTTACAAATTGAGATGCTCTTTCCTCAAATGTTCCTGTCAAAATATCTTCCAGGACGTCACAAAGTATTCTTCTCAATGTCCTGGTGTACTTTTCCTTGGTAACCGGAGATTTTATTCCCTGATAGAATAATTGCAGGGATTCCTCACTAATACTTTGAATGTCTTCCTTTCTTAGTTTCAAGACATATTTCCATGCCTAGTGGAACCATAAAAAGAAGATTATACTGGTGGGCCCTTTTGAACTCGTCATTTTACTATTTAAAAAAATCTACGGGCCCGGGGGGATCTTAAACAATAATGTCCGTGATTATAATTCCCACATAGTATACACAACACAAAGATTTATCTTTTTTCTTTTTCAAAGATTTAGAGTTTATTTTTTTCTGCGTGAATTTATCAAAAATATAATTGCCATTACAAAAAAAGATGTTGTGAGTATTAAAAGAAAATAAGCACGAAAGTAATCAAATGGCAATGGTAAACCGGGCAGACCTGTGTGCGATGCAAAAATTGGAAAGCATCCATATGTCACGGCTAGCGATATTCCGCCAAAGATGAAAAGAACAATTGAAAGATGTAGAGTTTTCATTTTGAATCTATTGTGTCTATTTCTCTATCGATACTTGCTCTATATCTGACAGTTTTGTACCATTAAAGAAAATATCAAGCATAGATTTCATTCCTTGATCAAAAGGCATCATAGAATTGAAGATTACATGATACTTGTTTTGATAAAACTCAAAAGCGTAAAGATCCAAGTGGTTTTTCTTATCACTAGTGTATGCATTATACGAATAAACAGTATTATTTCCAAACTGCCAAGCTTGTGCAAATTTTATCATGCCGTGATAACTGGAATAATCTGTTGACAACCCTGTGCAGTTGCAATATGAAATATCAATGCTTGGAGTGAATAAAGTTGGTTTGTCCAGAGTGTATCTGAAATGTACTTTATTTACATCATATGATATATCAATTAGGAATGATCCGTCTTCGAGAAATAACGGTATAGAAATTGGGATTTTTGACTGGCTCTTGTATTTTTCTAATAAAAGTCTGGAAGAATTCAATACTTGATCTTTTGATAAATGCCTACCATCACCTACCAAACCATTCTCATTTACAGTCCATGTGGGAGTTTTTACATAGATGTATCCAGCATCATCAGCACCTAGGTCAAGTTGCGGTAATGCGTTTTCTACTGGCTTGGCCAGTATCTTTATACCGAAAAAGTATGATGCACCATCAATTATCCTATACTCCTCAAAATGACACGGATCTTCAATTCGTTGCCTTTCATATTGTGGCCAGTATTTTACCAAGCAGTGTGAATCTAAGTCAACCATACTATATGCTCTATATGATGAGATGTCATCTCTATCCCCACCAAGCCACGAAGGCAGCCGTATCAAAAGAAATCTTTGGTATGCATTTGCACTGTCACTATAATTGTATGAGCTTGGATACATGAAATATCCAAAGCCATTTGGCTTCATGTCTGATACTTTGACATATCCAGTAGATGAATCTGTAAAAGCAGAAGGATAAAGGTAAATCCTGTCATTTTGTTTTGATATTGCTGAAGGAGAAGTCAATACAATTATGCCATACACTACAATGGCAAAAACAACTATTGAAATCATAAAAATGGAGAATTTTGAAATGTGTAGAGTTTTCATGGTACCACCTGGACATATTTAGTGGATGCATTTGCCAAGGGTGAACCAAATAATGTTCTCCATGCAAATGCAGTAAGAGTATAATTTCCAGGAACCGTCGGCGTCCAGCTAACGGCACATTGCGAAAAAGATTGTTTTGGAGTGAACATTCCTTGTCCCCATCCAATATGATACCCCAAACCTGTTGAATTAGACACCTGTACAATACAATAGTAATAGATGAGAGGTTGTGTATTTTCCATCTTTGTAATGTTGGCTACAACCTGGTAAGGCTGATTCACTTTAACTATATTTATTGGATAGGTGTCAATTGGTCCTGCTACATACACGTTAGTTTGTACTGCAAAAGGTAAGAGAGTGTAATTTTTAGGAATATTTCCAAACAAGTCTTGATAATTAGTCAGATTTGCAGATAGATTTTGATTAGTTTGATCAAGGATTTTTGTTTGAGATTGTAATGTTAGAATTTGAAAAAGCATAACAGATATGATTGCTATTGATACCATAATTACACCAATTACAAGTATTAAGAGATGCAGAGTTTTCATTTTACATCTAGTATCCTTGGTTTTCTGTAAACGGTTTAGGAATCATCTGTATAGTTTTTGTTCCGTTCTGAAATAATATAGTAAACATTCTGTTTGTAGGCGTTAGATGTTCATGATAATCAATTTTGTTTCCATCAGACGTTGCGTTAAATGAAGCATAATCACCAATTTTTGGGCTATCAATAAGACCTCTAGGAACAAACAGAGTCATCTTGCTGTCACCTGTAGTTTCAAGTGACAATGTCAACCCATGAGTTGTCAAATCAGACGCAATGTTGTTAATTTTACTTCCTATCGAATAATACGTTATTGTAGAATTGGTATTGTATAGTGATACAGTCTGCAATGGAACTCCCCAACCCCTATCTACAAGTTTAGACGCAGAAGACAAGGTCACGCATGCAGGATTATCTTGCAGATACTCATTTGTAGGGTCAGATTTTTTTATTATCACTACCGAGCCTGCTTTGCAGTTTAGATCTTTAGCATCAATCCCGTACTGGGCTTGTCTTGACGGTGACAACAGAGTTGTTTTGACTGGAAATTCATGAATTATGTTTGCTTCTTTGAAGATCCATTTTCCATCAACTTGTTGCCAAGTTCTGGTATCACCATAATCATCGCTTAGACTAGGTGTAGAATATTTGTAAAGTGTTTTTCCAGCAAAAGGTTGTACAGAATATGAAAATATTATAGTAGCGTTATCATGTCTTGGTGCATCATTACCTAGACTACCACCAACCCCAGTACGAGTAGTAAGCCTGTCATGAATTACAATATAACAGTGCTCATTTGAACCGAGTGTTATTTGTGGATAGCCACCTTCTCCACTACCATCTTTGATATCGACATCATTTATCAACATGGTCTCATTTTTTGTGTTGTACAATTCTAACCAACCAATAGCCCAAGGTCCTATGGAACCATTGTTATCAACACAGGATTTTACGCCATCAGCATAAAATGAAATAGGTCCCCACAACTCAACTTGGGTTACAATGATTGGAGGTACACCCGTATCTAGAATAATTGTGGTATCAGCGCTGGCTAGATGAATTTGCACACAAGTAAACAGAGCTATCAGAATCAAAGTTATCGAAAGGTGTAGAGTTTTCATTTGATCATATCATCTGCGCTCCAATGATTTCTATCATATGAGTTCCATTTGTAAATGGAATTGATATAGTTCTGTCAATTGTAGTAGCATTGATTTCTTGAAAGATAGACTCCTGACCGTTTACCAATACATAGAACTTGTCATCATTACCAGTTGGTAGTTTTGCATCAATCATTGCCCTAGGCAATGTTACTGTCAATGTTCCATTACTTGGTGCTTTCAATGACAATACAAGGGATTTTGATGGCGTATCCATTTTTGCGTCAAGAATTTTTCCATTTCCTATCACGTCATAATTTATTGTAAAATTGGTATTGGCCACATTGATGTACATTGGAGTAACCCCAGTATCATAGAGGGATGTTTTTGGATACTGTGTAACATCAAATCTCTTTTCAGTCATGTTTGAGGCATATCCTACATGTACGGTATACGTTCCAGATTGGTTGAGATAAAATGGTCCTCCCAAGTCTCCCATGGTGTATTTATCGTCAATCTGACTCATAGTAGAAGGACATGAGGTCCATGTTGTCTTACCCTGCCACACTATGACACCATCACGGATTACAAGAACGGATGGAAAATCACAATGACCATAGCCTTTCACATTTATTCCAAAATTTACTGGGTCGCCAATGACATATGTTGAATTCAGACCATTTATTGTGATGTCTAGATTTTCCTGCGGAATTGAGGTGTCTACTCTTACTAGCCTCAAAATTGCAAGATCATCAGGATTGGTACAGGACTCACTGACACTTGGAGGGTATACGCATACGCGCGAATTGTGAATTACCGCGTAATGGTCTACTCCATTAACTGTAACTTTTTCGGTATAGATGTTGGCACCCAGTTTCTGGGCCGTAAAATTTGGATTGTTCGGGCATGGTAATCTAAATACTTCACATGGGCCTGGAATGGTACTGCTTGTATTGAGAGAAACCACGTTGGTCGCATTTTCTGCAGACTGTGGCAACACCAAGACCCAGCCATAAAGCCATGGGTGTGGTTCTGTATCATACTGAAATTCACCAATATTTGTGAAGGTAAAGTTGAATGACTTGCCTGGCAAAAGCATTCCACCATGTATAGAGTGTGTTGCATTCCAGAAGAGTGGATCGTCATGGTTTTCAGCCATTATGGTATTTGCCTCAGTTTTGTCGTCGTTTGTCCATTGAACGGTGTTGTTTGCTCCAAGAACAGCTATTAGATATCGTGGTTCATAATTTTTGCCAGAATTTGGATCAGCAGAACCATCTGGAATTATGATCTTAGAAATACTTGTAGGTATGCTAGTCTGATTTGTTTGGTTTTGGGATTGACTTTGATTTGATCGTACAAAGCCAACAATATCTACAGAAGGAGGATGAATAATGGGGTTGAAAATTATGTATGTGCTCACAATAACTAACGACACAATTGCTACTATTGTGATTATTGTAAGATGTAGAGTTTTCATTTTATCTCAGAGGAATCTTAAACTCCCACGGTCCACCCAACACTTCAATTGTCATTTTAGCAGGTGTCATAAAATTAGCAGCAGGTCTTTTTCCAGCTTCAACACCACTATTTGGAGAGGACATCCTACGCCAAGATATTTCCTGGATTACAAAATTTAGCTCTTTTGCTTTAGCTGCCAATGGCGGGACCATTATGCCATACATGTTGTAATGAAAGTCAATCATGTCATTTGAATGGCCTCCCTGTCCCTGATATTGAAATACCACATACGAATTTCCAAGATCGTCTGTTATCTTCACCATGGGATGTAATGTTGGATGGCCAAACTCTTGTCTTTTTGGTACCAATTTTTCCTTGACATAAAAGTAAAATCGCGTTCCTGTGTCATATACTTCAAGCGCAGGAAAGGTCAGCGCAAATATTCCAGTTTTTATCTGCTTGACAGCTGGTATAACTTTGCGCAAACCATCAAGCCCAGGATTTGGGTAAAAATCATCCTTTGTCGCTTCAACAAATTCAAACTTGGTATTTTTCCCTATTATGTGAAAATCATCTTGTGGAGATGCATCACGAACTGAAAATGGCGTCATTTTATCTGAATCAAGATGTGAAACATTTACTCGATTTCCCTTACAAACAACAAGTCCATCAAGTTTTACCAAATCAAGATTTGTTTCTTCATATTGGAATTGTTCTCGTATCGTTGTCAAGGTAACTTTGGTTGCGTCTACTGCTTCAGTCTTGCTTACCTGCATCAGAGAGCCTGCATCACCTCCTCTTGCATTAAATGAAACAATATCGCTTACTCGCATCATTGGGATGTTTTTACTTGCATCATCAAGGAAAACAAAGTCTGCATCAAAGGCTCGCTTGTAGCTTGATTCCATTGGAAAACATTTGGCACCTACTGTTTTTGTCCCAAATACTTTTACAACATCGCCGCTTTTTACTCCCAGTTTTTCCATGTGGGCACTGTCTAGTCTGATATGACTTTTGCCTAAATCTTCATCATACAATCCTCGTATTCTAAAAGTAAGTGTAGGTTGACTTTCCATTTTACATGTACTGTACGTGTATAGTTTAAAAAACTGGTGTATAATTCTTCTATTTTGCAATATGATATAATAGAAAAAGAAATATCTTTGATACTCATACATATGATACATGCTTGAATTTCCAATTGATGAAATTTACAGGAGAGTGGCAAAATTTGATTCAATACGTGAAGACCTGTATATCACGGTAGGCTCAGGTACAGGTTTTTTCTACTGGTACAATGATGAGGTTTTCTTTGTCACATCAAGACATCATGTTATAGTAGAGGAAAAAGCGTACCTCCCAGATTCGATCATGATATATCTTGACACAGAGCCAACAAATTTGCATCCCAATACAATTACTGTACCATTATACGACAAAACAGAGAAACCTGTATGGCAAGTCCTTGCAACAAATTCCGAGCAAATCTTTGTATCAATCCCAATGCCAAAAGATATCATAATTCAGGATTACACGCATTGCTTTATTGCAGTATCACATTTTCCATCTGTGGTATCCCTTCCAGTGGATGACATCATAGTGAACATTCCAGTGTCAGTCTGCGTTTCACTGGCAGGATATTTTTATTCAGAACTACAAGACTGCAAAGCATTCCAAAAAACAATAGAAAAACAAGGCGAGTTTAGAATCAACCGAAGAGGATTTGCCACAGATATGATTGAAATGATCCTGGTCTTGTTACAGCACAATTTGGATAGATTAAAGGAGCTTGAAGAAAAAAGCAACATTACACAAGAGAAAAGAATGGAAGAGTCTGCAATTTTACTAGCAATACGCGATAACATGATACTTGAATTAAAGAAAGTAACGGTCCAATTTCATGATGTTTTGGAGCCATCAGTGTTTGAGAGGATACATGGCATATTTTCCATTCTAAAAGACAGTAACCTGGAAGATTATCTAATAGTCAGACACTTGATACAAAAAGTGTTATCGATACTTGGCCAGAATATTATATTTACACAATAATGCCAGACTAATTTGTTTACTGGAAGATACAGAATTTTACCATCTAAACAATTGCATGGGAAGAGACCGTAAAAACAAACATAGAAAGACTAGGAAAGTAGAAATGATAATTGTTCTTTTATGTAAATTGTTCATTTCCCAAATTTCACCCTGTAAAATACAATTGTAGAAATTATGCCAATCAATAAAACTGGAATTGCAAACGGAAATTCCGGGATTTTGATTTCATGATTCAGATTTATTATATTTCCAAATGTATTCCCATCATCATTACTTGCTCGGAAATAGATGTTATCTCCTGGGGCATCCATATCCCAGCCAACATAGACATTCCCACCATCTACAGCCAACTCAGGCTCTAGGTTGCCATTTTCTTCAAGGCTGCCACTCAGATTGATTACATTATCAATAGTACCATTATCACCACTTTTGGCGAAAAATACATCTCCCCTATGTGAAGTAATGTTAAAAGCCCTCCAGCTAAGGTATACATTTTTTCCTGATGTAGCATCCAAAGTGGAAGTCCAGAGATCATCCCCTGAGGATATTTTGATGGGTTCGCCAAACGTATTGCCTCCATCAGAACTTTTTGTAAGATATAGACCTTGACTAGAATTCATCGTATTAGCACCAGTGTTAGAATAATGATAAAAAGAAACAAAGACATTATTTCCATTTACAGCAACCTGTGGAGATTCTGAATTATAACCAAGTTTTTTGCTTAGATTAATTTTGTTGTTAAAAGTGGAACCCCCATCAGAACTTTTTATAAAGAATACGTCTGGATACTGACCTTCTGACCACACTACAAACACATTATTTTTTGATGCTGCTAGTTGAGGAACAAGTGCTAGCGTTACATTGCTCAGATTGATGGGTTTTGTAAAAGTTGCTCCATTATCAGCACTCTTGCTGAAAAAAATATTATCTGTTTGGCATTTATCATGCGGACAGACTGATTCACCATCCCATGTCACATAGATATTGTGTTCATATACAGCAATTTTTGTATAAAGGGATTCACTATCATCAATAGATACAGGCTTTCCAAATGTAATACCGTTATCAGTACTTGTTCTAAGACCATGGTTGACCTTTAAAGAAGTCAAATTATTGTAGTTTATTGCCATGTACACATTTGGCTCTGTTGCAAGCATTGCATGGATAACAGCATATCCTCTGCCACCATTAGGATCTAAAACAATTGGATTTGCAAACGTGTTACCATTATCAATACTTTTTTCAAAAAAAACTTTTGTGTTACCGTCTGGATAACTGGAAAACCATGTCAAGTAGACAGATTTTCCTGAGACCTCCACATGAGGATCTGAAGCATAGCCGTTGTCATTAGTTATTTTTATAATTTTATCAAAGCTTGCACCGCCGTCAGTACTTTTTCTAAAGAATATGTCTTGATGGTCAGTGTTACTATTGTATACAACATAAACATTATTTCCAGATGCAGCAATTTGTGAGAGTTGAAACTTTGGAGGACCTGATCCTTCCATGTAGGCATTATCTGCAAAAGCTGCTCTGAGACAGAATATTCCAATTATCATAATTACAGATATTGTAATTATTGCAACGTGCATGGTTTTCATTTCTTTTGAACCCGTCCTGATATTGTGAAATATATTCCAAGTAGGGTTAAAACTAAACCTGGCATTCCAAATGGTAGAAGAGACCATGGATCTTCAAGAGGGCAATTAGTTCCAGGTTTGCTACATGTTTTTTCCATGTATTCTTTATGTTGAAAATCTTCAACAAGATAAATACTAGTCAATGCCAACAAGAAACAACCTACAGAAAAAATTGAGGTTTTCATCATTGTAAGATGTAGAGTTTTCATTTTATCCTATGGCCCACATACTGCCAATTCAAGTGGTACAGGTTTTGTGTAGATTGCCTTACCAGTATGGTCATCTAGAGCAATCACGTATCCGGTATCATCATTTCTAAATACTGAAAGATAAGCAAAATGATCTCTTGCATCATTTGGAATAACAGAAAATGAGCATGTAAATATTGAATTTTCATCTATTTTGTGATTATCAGTAACTGGAAGGATTTTTCCATCAGATGTGATATGTACATGCCAGTCAGTTTCATGTGGAAAGATCCCGTATTTTGAAGCTGTGTAATTAGCCGACTTGGAAACATTCCATGAAATTGTGTCAGTTGTTGGAACAAGTAACAAATATGCTAGAATGGATATAGCTACACCAGAAACAATTATTGACAGATGTAGTGTTTTCATTTTTCATTGTTATGGAGGTACATATTTTATTCCCATGCCGCCACCCACTCCTATTATGTGATAATCATATGATCGTAGCATGCAGTAATAGGTATGATCAAGCCATGGAAAATCCCCTGTGACAATTCTTGATTGATTATCATATCCAACTGCAATAGGTGTACCAGAACAAAAAATTGTCAGACCGTAAAACCCAGCCTTGTTACCAGAAGTTATCGTATACACAACAGTGCTATTCCCATGTACAATATTTGCTTGTAAGGGAGATACTAAGATGTCATTAGTATTCTGTGATAGGTTTTGTGCATCAAAAACACTTGGAGTTACCATAGTGGGTTCATTTCCATTAAAATAATCTACACACACTTTTCCCGTAGAGCCTAGTGGCATGTACAAGATAGGTACAAAGCCTGTTCTTGATTCGTATGGGACATCACATTCACCAAGTGAAACTGTGCGTATTGTTTGCAAGGATGAGTGATTGTCATAACTTACAAGTAGTTTTATTTTATCATGGTATATGGTAATTCCAGCTTGCGGCATTGTATGATTACCAAGAATTGTAATTGAGTTTGTTGCTACATGCGGACCATATTGAGCTGGAATTGAAATTCCACTAATTTTGGTAACAGTTCCATTTTGAACAAGGGCTGTCCCACCATAGATTTCTTCCAAACCATCTTTGAATTTTACATCAAGATTTACAAAAGCACCACCTGGTGTAATCAAAGTTCCTTCAGGAAAAGAAAACGTAACGTTATGAAATTGCATAGACATGCCTTTTAATTTGTAAATGTCATTGTCTAGCGTAGTTTGATAAAAAGTCTGGTTGTTAACTGATACTAGACCATCATCTTTATCGATTCCATCATACGAATAATCATACAATGAAACCTTGGGAATTAGATTAGAACTGTCATAATAATGGACTTGTTTCAGGTTGTAAGTTTTGGCAGACAATATATCAGTGTCAGCAATTCTATTAAAGGGATTAGATAACGTCCAACCATTTTGTATCAATCTAGTAACATGTTCAGGCTTTACACATGCAGGAGAACCATCTTCGACTTTTATTACAAGAGTATAGTCGGTAGAACATTTTACATCTTCTGCCGCTATTCCTGACTTGAATTGTTTCAGCGGAGGTAATGACGTTGATACAAAATTTGTATCTGGGAGTATATGCACAATAGGTGCATCTGCAACATTCTGTCCAAATATGATCTTTATCGGTATGTCACCGATGGGTTCTGTATAATCTGCGGTGTATTTTTTGACTGTAAAAAATCGGTTGATCGGTTTAACGATCTTAACCTCGAAAATTATCTATCAGTTGAGAAAGCAATCGAAGATGTTTCGAGATTGCTACATTTCCTTATTTGTCAGGTGTAGAAAGTGCAGTAAGAAAATAGATCCAGCTTATGGATATTGGCATCATAAGAATAAACCACCTCTAAAAGGTGGATATTATCATCCAGAGTGTGGGATGATGAACAATCCTGCACCTACAGGATTTTTACCATTTGCACCCTAGTCAAAAGATATTTCGTTTAGAAATGGTCCTTTTATTGTATAATCAAAGTTACCCAATGGTGTAACGTCATTACATAGCTTGGGAAGACCACCATAAAGATCAAAGAGAGTAAATTCCGCATTTTCTCGATCAGTTTGATGAGGTACTAGTGCATAATACACTTCTATATCATCAAGATTAGACATTGTTTTTCTCAAACAATCATTTGGTTCTGATTTACCTTCATGTATTTTCATTCGATCGTATATTTTACCCTGTCCAACGTATCTTGCTTTTAATTTTCCATCAATTTTTTTTGCAATAATATACACGCCTTCATTTTTTGGATATTCAAAAGTACTGTTTGGATGTCCGTATGTGATTCTACTACTCCACTTTAGAGTCATGATGGATCCCCATTAACTTTAGAAGTTATAAACAAAGTGGTAATTATAGTAACACCTCAGTTGAACTATTTTGGATCAATGTGATCCATTTGTTATCCCCTGCGATCTTTATTCCACAAGCTTCACTTGGAGTCTTACCGTCTAATCCTTCATGAGTCCTAAAGTAATTATGATAAATCTCGTAACCCTTCAAGATTGGAGTATCTTTCTTCTTTAGACCTCGCATTACCTTTTCACGATCTCTTATCTCTCCGTTCAATCTCTCCATCTTGTTGTTGTTCTTGTCACCCTGTAATCTGATGTGTCTAATGTGTAGTGTTCGTTTTGTCCTGTCAACTTCCCAAAACTCTTTTCGGTAAGCTTCACTGTAAGAATGTAAACCGTCAGTGATCAAGACCTTTGGTTTTGTACCAGCTACTTCCTTGCCTTTCTGAAATAGACTGCTTGCATCATGACCTTCTTTTCTATCAGCTACTTCATGTGCAATTAGATAACGGGTTTCATCATCCATTAGAGCAAAGACATACTTGAGATCACCTCTAATCTTTACAAAGATTTCATCCGCTCTCCAAGCATCACCCACTTGTGGAGTTATCTTTTCAATGTACTTACCCATAAGTTCGGTATACTTCTTAATCCAGTTGTAAACAGTCTGATGTGTTACATCCATTCCAAGAAGCTTGAGAGATTTTGAAACATTCCTTAATGATTCTCCACTAAAGTACAACTGCATAGCTGTTGTAACGCCCTTTGGATTGTGCTTCATCTTGGCAAAGCCTAGATTGGTGCTGAATGTCTTGTGACAATCTTGGCAGACATATCTTTGAATATCATAATTCTTGTTGTGTCTAATTCCATACTTTTTGATCTCTTTTGACTTGCAGAATAGGCATGAATCTATTATAACTGGTTGAATTGTTACCTTGTTCTTCTCTCGTACTTCATCTCTAATCTTGATTGAAAATTCTACTGCATGAATGTGCTTGCAGCATACGTGTCTGAATACATGGTCAGCACAGTTGCAAGTCCAGTTTGTAACTGTCTTGATAACATCATAATCTCTCTTACTAGTCTGTGAATGAACATGATAGTGATAATCTGAAACTCTGATTAGGTCACTTTTCAAGGCTATTTCTTTGCCTTTTTCTTCACGTGGGTTTATTTCTGTCATTATTATCTACGTAGATATAATATACGTAGATATATTAAGTTTGCTCTAAATACGTAGATATTCTTAAATACGTAGATGAATATTTGAAATTATGCCCAAATGGAAAAAAGATGCTAAAGAATTTACAGTTAGTGTTAATTTTAATGAAGATAGAGGATACCAAAGTTCCATCCCAAAACCAATCATTGATGTTTTAGGAGATCCTAAAAAAGTAACTTTTGTTATCGATGGTAAAAATATAAAAATTAAACCTGAGCTTCAAGGTTCAAAGCTAAAGGGAGCTAAATTATGAGCGATACGAATAAGACTGATTCAGATGTCAAAATCAAAACACATGCGATTGAAGATAAAACATCTTTAATCCAAACCGAGATGCCTAGACCAGTGTATGCTGATAGTGTAAAATTAGCAATAGATTACGATAATCTAACTGCAACGCTCCTTCTTTTCACTAAACACATAGTACCAAAATTTGATAAAACTTTCAGATTTAGTAACATACAGTGGGAATTGATAGGTCAAGTAAAGGTTCCATTGGCAGAAATGTACAACATATCTCAATATTATATTAGTCGAGTAAGGGAATCTCCTGCTTTCAAAATCATTAGTGCTGAGATCAAAGGACCCGTAAATGAAGAACAAACTCATGAATCTTTTCTTGACTTCGGACCAGTTAGTAAGGTATAACGAATGTCTCAGGACAATGTAAAAAAATGCAATAACTGTGGAAGAACATGCATTATTGAGGAATATGATGCTCATAAGTGTAGAATATCAGCTGAGATTCTAGAATCCGATGGGACTAGATGGGTGTCTTATGATGGAGTAAACTTTATTCTAATTCAACCGACTTTTGACAGTCAATTTTTCCACCGTAGATTGGACAGAACCCACCGATGATATCCTTGATCTTCTTTTCATATTCTTCTTCGGACAAGACAGCTTTTGTAGAATCAATGCCAATGTCAAGTGTAGAGTTTATCACATCCACTCCTACTGAATTAAATGGTATGGTTCCCATTTTGCTTCCCATCAGATTGGATATGGCATCACTTGCAATCACCAGTTTTTTGTTTAGCTCCTCGTGGGCCTTTTCATCAGATTGGAAGTTTGGGTCATCTATGATGGCAATGTCGCCTTGTGCGTCTGCGTAGGGTTTGCTCCATACCGTATTAAAAAAAGGCGGATAACCATTTGTATAGACAAGATATTTTTCACCCTGAACTATAGAGTATCCGCATCCTTGAAGGTCATTTGTCATTACAATCAATGGTTTTTGGCCTACTGTGCCTCTCCAAATTTTGTCTACTGTAAAGTATACTTTCCATTGATGATCTGTAGTATTGTCAATATGTTGCACAGTTCCAGCAAAAACCTCGTCTGAAAGTAGGTAAAACTGTGGCGCGTTATATGATGTCAATTTCGCAGAACAGGTGTCTGCATATGCATGCTGAGTTGTACCAAGAAGTATGACAAATAGACTCAACGTCATTATCATTGCAAGATGCAAAGTTTTCATTTTCTAAAATTACCTGTTACAAACTCCAGATTGGTTCATGATGCTAGAACCAACCCCGACTGTTATAGGATAGTCGTATGCAGCATAATTCAGTCCCGTATTGGAATCTGTAATACCAGCAGGCCTGCCATATACCACAGGATTTAATCCATAATATCCATCATCTAGGTCCTTGGTAATGATTGAAAATGTATATGTGCCATTAGACCATGGCTTGAATGTAACAGGATTATCACTTACTGACATATGACCCAGTCCGAGTATCGGGAAACTTTTCACCAGATCCCGATTAGCGACATTCCAATTACATACATCAAAAGACTTTACAAATCCAGGATCTGTTTTGGATTGATCAATCGTACTGTCCTTGTAGTCAAACATAAAGTCCACGGGCTTGTCAAAAGAGCGCACATGTAACGAGAATGTTACATTTTGGCTGGTTGGTGTAAGGTGAACTGATGTAACAGTAGTATTTGTAATATCATAAAGCAGTTGTTCATGAGATACTGTTTTTATATAATAGACTCCAACGTTATGCAATCCAGTTATTTTGTACTCGTATGTTTGCAATAGACAATAGAATGTTTGTCCATACCATGGAAAATCATCTAAAATAATTCTTGACTGATTGTCATATCCTACTGCAAAGGCTTGCCCTCCACAAGAAAATGATATACCATAAAATCCAGCCTTGTGACCAGTGTTTACCGTATAAACAACTGTTGTGTTTCGGGTCGTAATGGTATTCTGCGATGATGATATAGTGACATTGTTGGTGTCATTTGCCAGATTGTTTGCATCAAAGACTCTAGCACCAACATTACTTTGAGATGTAGAGTGATAATATTGTACACATATTTTTCCAGTCGAGTCAGTGTGCATGTAGAGAACCGGAGTATAGCCTGTGTGTATTATGGTACCATTGTCGTACAGTGGACTTGAATGTCCAGTTCCATAGTTATACGGTACATCACATATACCATGGGTTGCCGTTTTATTCAACCCAAGTCCAATACTTGCCATTTCTTTTAACCACGACATTACGCTCATCTGGATCATGTTGTCTCCCTTTTCAAATGGAATTGTGATGGTTCTATCAGTAGATGTGTCTGTTTCGTTAAAGATGCCTATTGAACCAGAGTTTGTCATAATGTAAAATGTATCATTTTTGTCACCAAGGTTTGTGTCAATTACAGATCTTGGCAGAGTTAATTTCACATTGCCATCAGTATTAGACTGGATTGGAATGAAAAGCCGCTTTCCCTGTACATCTCTTATGATGCCTAATAGTTTTCCTCCTGTTATATCATATGTTACCAATGAATCAGATCCTGTGACCTTGATTGTGCTTTGTAGGTTGGTTTTTTGATTTTCAGGCTCGGCCCAACCACGTATCAAAAGTTGTGCGGCATGAGAAGCATAAACACATGCAGGGGAACTGTCTTCTGATTTTATTACGAGGACAAAATCTTTTTGGCATGTGATATTTTTTGCAGGTATTCCAGATTTGAACTGTCCAAGCGGATCTAATGTTATGGTAACTACATCTCCGCCTCCACCATAAGTTCGAATCGTTTCATTCGTATTGTTTTTTACCAAGTCATTTGACGCAGAGGAATTTACTTTGATTTCTACACTGCTGTATGATATGCCATGTGTTGCATTTATTTGCCAGATTCCAGAAATTGCATTTGTTGGAATTTTAAGATCATTTGACGAAAACTGCCCTGTATTGTCTGAATTTGTTTGGATGGATTTCACAACATTACCGTTTGGATCAATTAATGACAGTTGGATGATTCTATCAGGACCTTCCGCACCAAGTACTTTGACAGAATCTCCTGCCGCATATGTATTTTTGACTACATTAAGTGCTATCGGAGGACCAGACGGCAGACCTATCACAAAGTGAGCAGTCACATTACTTGTAGAAGTACTTGCAATAACAGAATAGACGCCTAGTTTGTATGAAGAGATATCTAAAGTGTAGTTGACAACTCCCGTTGAAGGAATCTCAATGCTATGTGAAAATATGGCAGTTCCTGATTGATTGTCAATTTTGAGATATTCCAGCTTGTTTGGAACTCCAGTTATTGTGATAACAGGTTTGTCTGAATTTTCATAATGCGACTTGTCTGACTGGATTGAGATTTGTATTGGGTTCATGCCTAAACATGTTTGTTTTCCATTTACTGTATCACATGTAGCATAGACATGACCGGTAAGAAACATTATGAAAAATACTGATGCGATAATTGCGGTCAGATGTAGAGTTTTCATTGTTTTTTTCCGGATTTCAAAACAACAACTGTACACAGTACTGCCACAGGAATACCGAATAACAATAACAAAATAAAACCGCTTCCTTCTTGGAATATGTTTGCTGGCCTAGGTGCGTCTACAAATACATCACTGCAACAGAGAATTGTTTTGTTTTCCTCATGATTGAGGTTAATTAACGGTCCAAAATCTTTGCCATGATTATTGCTTGCCATTACATACAGATAGTCTACAGGCATTGTAGAACGCAATATAACATAAACATGATTTTCATGGGCGGTCAGACCGCCGGCCAGACCTTCAAATCCACCAGTCCATAGCAGCCCTTTGTTTATCAGAACAGGATTACCAAAACTTGTACCGTTGTCTGTGCTCTTTATGAGCAAAGTCTCTGGACTTCCAAAAGTATCCTCGTAACCATAGCTAAAAAACACATCATTTGAGCTGGCAGCAAACCCAAAGATCTCAGGTCTAGCATAGTCATGTATGAGAGTCGGATTGCTAAAGGTAGAGCCGCCGTCAGAACTTTTTGTAAAATAGATTCCAGATTTGTAGTTGTTCTTGTCGTAAGCGTTATCATAATGGTAAAACGCGACGTAGACATTGTTTCCTTGTGCTGTAAGGTGTGCGGATGTAGATTCTCCAATGTTATGGCTTAGATCGGTCTTGGCACTAAAGGTATGTCCTCCATCTGCGCTCTTTGTAAAAAATATGTGAGGAAACTGTCCTTCCTGCCATGCAACATAAACATCATTGTCAGATGTCACCATCTGGTGATAATTTGATATGTCGTCTCCCTTGCTTAGATTGATCTGGCCACCAAAAGTAGAGCCGTTGTCTACACTTTGTCGTAACACAATATCAGACTGCCTGCACATAGGCGAGCAGTTAGCATAGTATTCCGATGATACATAGACATTGGTCCCAGATATTGTAATCTTTGATGTTAGCGAACTACCAACCTCGTTAAGAATTATAGGCTTGTCAAATGTCTTGCCATAGTCGTTGCTCTCTTTGAGTAAGAGATTCCAGTTGCCCGTAGTATTTCCATATTTCATAAGTGCGTAGACATTTGGGCCGTTTGTAGCTAACTGTTCGATGAAGGTGTTTCCCGACTGCGGGCCTGAATCCAAAAGCTGTGCATCACCAAACGAGTTTCCGCCATCTGTACTCTTTCTGAAAAACACATGCTTGCTGTTGTCACTCAAACTGGAGGAATCCCAAGCAACGTATACATTATTTCCAGATACTGTCACATATGGTTCTGATGCATCGCCTGTTTCATAATTGAGTTTAATTATATTACCAAAATTTTTTCCACCATCAACACTTGATCGAAAAAAGACATTGCCTGGACCGCTGTTTGAATTTTCTTGGTATGTGACATAGATGCTGTTTCCCAAGGCAAGAGTTTGTGAGATTTGATAGTGTGCAACCTCCACACGCCCACCCATATTCTGTGCAAAAGCTTGGTGAGATATGATAATTATGATCATGGTGACTACAATTCCAGTTATCATTACAAGATGTAGAGTTTTCATTTTTTACTAGTTGTCGCTTCAAGTTCTGCCACATATTTTCTATACACATTCAATAATTGTTGAAATGTAGAAATCAGACTCTCATTACGATTGGAATTTATGAATTTTTTGATATCAGATACCTTGTGATTTTCTTGCATCATTTTACGGCTGATGTTTTTTATCTCTTCTTGTTTTTCTGATATTTCCTTTTCATATTGTTCTATGTCTAGCTTCAATCTTTTTAATGTGTCAGAATTATGCACATTCTCATGATGGATTGATACAACTGGGAACATTACACATCCAGTAGCTTTCTTGGTTATCGTAAAGAGGGTTTTTTGGTCAACTATTACATCAGTGTCAGGGGTTATAGCCACAATTTGAAATGCCAATCTTCCTCCAAAATAAGGAATCAGGACATTGTCATTTTTTGTCACAGGCATGCCGTTTAATGCATCGGCAAGATATCTTTCATCAAGTGATGGTATGGAGTCAAGTGGAACTACTGTGATTTTTTCAGCAGGTACAGTCTTTATCTTTCGTATGGTCAGATTATCTCCAATGTTCGCTCCAGTGTTGTTTCTTCCTATCCCATCTATTCTGATAGTTTGCTTTCCCTCATCAGTAGGATATAGGGGAAGACACCGTGCTACAGATCTTTTCTTTCCAGTAATTTCCAGAATGTCTCCAATTGATGCACCTAATGCTTCCATTGACTTGTGATCGATACGCGCTACTCCTCTTCCTACGTCACGTGCATATGCCTCAAGAATTATCAAATTAATTGTTTTATCCATCACATGTACGGGATAATCATCTCTTAAAAAACTGGCGTAGATTCTCTCCGTAACTTTCTTCTAAGAAATAGAAAATTATCAATTTTCCCAAAAAGACTTTTTAAAATATGCTTTTTGTGGTTTAAAATAGTAAGATTATTGAGTTTTATTTTATCTCTAAATCAAGTGGTTCCGTAACACGGTTATTTACCGTAACATATGGGAAAAAACTACCGACAGGTGCAGACTTATCAATTGTCATTTTAATAGGGATGGTATCTTGGGTTTTGTTTGCAAGACCTGAAACATAAACTGCTGGAACAGTTATTCCACACGGAAGATTCTTTATCTCAAGGCGAAATGCTCGTACATTTAATGATTCTGACCAAGATGAAAATATAATGAAATTGTAGGACTTTCCCCTTTCTACCTCAAGGAGTGGTATGGCTGAATAGTGTGGAAAATAACTTGATGCATTCTCAAGAGAGGTATTGATTCCTGCTTCTCTTATGATGGGAGGTACAATTGGATGATACATTATTTTTGTAGCATTTGATGAGCCTGTGAGGTTGGTTGTACCTGCAAAGACAGTGTTGATGTAAACCAGCACATTATCAGAGACACCATTAAAATCATTTCCGGAAGGACCCGGCGTAAACATCTCATTATGAAATTGTAATGATTTGTTAGTATCCCAATCCGTAAAGTAAAAACATCCTGTCTGGTCAGTTGTCGTTTTGCCCATCAGTAAATTTTCTGATATTGTAGTACCATTGTCAAGTGTGGCGTTGTTTAGATAAAACATAATTTTTTGATTTGCCAAACCAGTCCCATTTTGGTTGGTTAAATATCCTTTAACTGACATGCCATCAAATGATTCCATGGTTACAGTTGGAAACACTGTGGAAGAAAGTGCAGTGCTATAGTTTCCAAGCTTTACGCTTGAAGAAGTATTGTAAGATTCATTGTTTTGTAGCGTCAGAGGAGGATGCGTATTAAGATAGGAGTTCAAAACAAATACAACCATACTTGTTGCTATAATTCCTAGTGTTATGACTATTACAAGATGTAGAGTTTTCATTTTTACTTCCCTTGTTCTAAAACTGCAAGCTGCAGTATTACTTCCTTGTAGTCCATGCCTGAAATCTCCACTTTTGTGAGCACATATGCTCCTGATACGCAAGGGGGATTCAAGGGATCAATATATGAAAAGTCGGAAGCGTTTACTTGGTCTGCCGTATATCCTACTGCCAATGGATAGCGCTCACAGGCAAGTCTTGGAATTGATTGATCGTAAAAACCCGTAGCATTTGCAAGTGGTCTTATGGTGTAAGTTACCGTATAGTTTGTTCCTACAGGATAGTTTGCAAGATCAACCGTACTGGGTATTGTCACAATCTTGAATGAATTGTCATAGTTTTTTCCCGGAGTTATGCTAAAAGAACCGTCGTGTTTTTCATAGTGTAGGTTACCAATGAGACCAGTTGGTTTAACATCAAGTACATGTTGGCAGTTTGGACCGTTACAATCATTGTAATTGGAAATTATAGTAAATGTGAGTTTGGCACATGCGGTAGAGTTTGTTTTCATCAAAAGAACTGGAACTGTATTAAGACTAGTATGATTTTCTGGAACGGTATAGAATTGCCCACAGTCACTTTCTGATAGACTGTTAGACTCTACATTTCTGCATGCAATATTGGGGCCAATACATGGGTGCTCAAGATCCAGTTGTTCTTGTAATGAGTTTGGCTTGTCAGCCCAACCCCTTTCAACTAATTTGGAAACATCATCGGGTTTGACACATGCAGGAGAACCATCTTCGGATTTTAGGATCAATACAAAGTTGGTTTGACATTGAATGTTTTCTGGCATTATTCCCCACTTGAGTTGCCTCAAGGGCGACACCAATACAGGATAGTTTGAACCAGATTTTAAATCAGAGACTGAAAAGAACGTAGATGATGTGTGCATTCCATTTGAAAATTTCTCAACTGTATAATTTCCTACTTTTGTCGGTATGAACTGCCATATGATCTGTTTCATATGAGTAGCATTTGGTTCAAAGATCAGGTGTTTTTTGTCATCAAACGCAAATCCTGTATCACTTGTCATGTTAATTTCAACATCTATTGTTCTAGTATCAGGAGACTCTGGCCAGGCATCAGCCCGAAGCAGAATTTGATGGTTTGTAAAAAAGTTGTCAATGTTTCCCTTTGAATCAGTTAAGAATATGGGGTCAGGCGGTGGACCAGGATTTGCATAACCTGTTACCGGAACGCCGGTTTCATAATGCAGGGTAAGGTTTTTTCCATTTTGATCAGTTGTTTGTAGCGGAGTAACCCATCCTCCATTTTGAGTCCTGATTGCATTTGAAGGCATTGAAGATGTGGAATTAGTCACATTCTGTGCAAATACCAATTGGATGCCAAAGAAAGTAGTTACAAGTACGATTGTAATCACTGAAATTTTTATGATTTGCACGTTAATGGTACAGTACATACATTGTTTAAAAAATTAGTGTAGAATTTCTCTATTTGAAAAAATAGGAGCCGAGTCTTATATGCCATTAGTTAATGTGTTCCATGATGAGTCTTACAAGTTCCAGTACAATATTGTATTTTTTATCTGCACATTTTTATTAGATAAATAATTCCACCAGCGATTGTAATTATAATTCCTAAATACAGTAATGGAAAGAAAATTGTAGGATCTACTGTGTAATAAAATCCTCCTATCGGACATAGTGGGTCAATACAAAATGGTTCTGATTGTAACTGAGGTATACGTACTGGCATTGCAAAAAGTAAAGATGATGTCATTATACTACCAATGAAAAATATCCATTCCGGTATGAATTGTCTTGAAATTGACATTCTATTTCTAATTGAGATGATGGTACCAGCAAGTAGGCTTGTTGTACCTGTATAGTACAACGCTTGACCAATTCCTATGTATGGTGCTTTTTGATAGAAAGGAGGACTGGGACAACTTACACCATGACAAAATTTTGATTCTGACAGTTCTTTATGATATTGTTCTATTTCTGCGCTCGTCATTAGCATCCTTATGGAATTGAGTGTTAGACCAAAGACAATAAAGATGATGCCGACAGAAAAAAGTATGACAAGCAATATTTGGTTTTTGTTCACAAACTACTTTTGCATGGTTTGAAAATAAACCTGATGCAGGCGAAGGTTGGAAAATGGATTTAGATCACGGATTGTAGTTGACTAACATTTATTCTACCAATTAGTAGGCTCAGTTTTGGGCAATTTGGAAAAATGTTAAGGTGGCAATCTACACCACTTTTTTAAACTATATCAGTCCAGTACGTTTCAAGCATGAAAACTATGTCTGTTTTGATAATTGCAGGAATGATAATAACATCCGCCATTATTTTTTCTTTATTTATGGTACAATCTGAAAAGCAATTCAATATCTACATTACAGGAATTCATACTGCTGCTGGATACGTATATGTTAATGGCAACCGGGCCACACAAATTGTTGATCCAATACGTAATACATTTGGAAACTCAATTCATGTTTCTAAAGGAACTACTGTTGTGCTTCATGTTATGAACAAAGACCAAGATACTAGTACTGTGATGGATTTCAACATTGACGGATTTAATGTACACATAAACCATCTGAGATATTCTCAATCTCAATCAGTAACTTTTCTTGCTGATAAAAAGGGAATTTTTACTTATTATTCAAACTTACATCCCGAAATGAATGGCACAATAACAATTGATCCTGTGGATATTCATTAGACCATGAAAACTCTACATTATTGCATAATTACAATCTCGTTGATAGGAGTTAGTTTTTTTGTTAGTGAAGATGCGTATGGATGTCTTGGCAATTGTCCACCTATAACTCCGCCACCTCACTACGCTTCCTCACCAATTACAGTTCACACAAATCTTGAAAACTATTCTACTGGAGATAACATAATAATTACAGGTCATATTTTTAATCAAACCAAAGATACGCCTCTGATGATCAAGATCTTTGATCCTATACGCCAACTCCAATTTGACAAGAATGTTCCTGTTTCATCAAATGGAAATTATACTTGGACACTCTCAACAGTTGACTTTTGGTCATTTGACGCTTCAGGCAATTATACAGTGCTAGCTCAGTACGGTCAGGTCTACGCAATTACTAATTTTAATCTTAATTCCACCTTGACTCAATACCTATACGCACAAAGCCCATTATGGCAATTCCATAACGGCATGCCAGCTGAAGACGTGCACTGTCATGCGGGTTTTAGTTTGATCATCAGAAAAGAAAACTTTGCTCCGGCTTGCACGCATCCAATTACTGCAACCAATCTTATTCTTAGCGGCTGGGCTCTTGGAACACCTCCGATAAAACTTTTCATTAATAGTATTGACATGAGCGGATTACGACAAAACTATACGGTTGGTCAACCCATTGATGCCACAGTAAATTATGCAGGATATTGGAGTAGGGCATGGGAGCCAGACGTAAAGATTTTTGATGCAAATGATACTCAAATCTGGTTTAATTGTCTAAGATGTATTACAAATAATGTCATACTTGGAGGAGGACCATCAATTCCATCATATGGTAATTTTACTTATCATGTACAGGATTACAATGGACGCCTTCCAATAATCAATAAAACAGGAACCTACACAATGGTTGCATCGCTTGACAATAAAACAGCAAGTGCCGAGATTATTGTAGTAAAACCATCGATGCTACCTGCATCATTTGAGCCATGTGACACTCCTTATCCTCAATCAAATACAGGTGTAGCAGTATTGTACATGTCACCTAATTCAACAGGGAAAATTTGTGCGACATATCACAATCCAGATTCTCCTACGCAATCTAACATCAGTGTTTTTATCGCAAAAGATATGCAACAGCAAGCAAGCGAAATCACTACCTCTGCATCTCCTGATATTGTTCCAACGGGAAACAGTACAATAGTGTATACCATTAAAACTGGAAGTCAAGCAGGATTCTATGGCATATCCTTTTTTTGTAATAGTGTTCCATTTGTAGTGGGTTATGACAATCAATCAAGAATAATTTTGGATGATTTTCCATGGCTATATAAAAATGACATATGTCTTTCCCAGACCAATGTGTTTCAAATCACGGGTTTGAGTGGAATTCATGTAAAATATGTGACTGAGGCACATCGTGGTTAATAGCAATGACTGGATTTGAAATGAAAACTTTACAGGTCTTAACAATTCTCATTGGGACTGTATCATGATTTCAATTGAAAAAATTGTTTTCATAATTGGTTTTATGACTATTATGTTTGGTATGATCGTGGTAGTGAGTTCAACGTCAGTATTTGGAAGTTATGCTTTATGGTATGTAGGACAAAATATGCCTGATAGAAACTTGGCACCACAGCAAATTTTGTTACTTGTTGGAATCAGCATCCTTATTGGCGGTTTTTATATGGTCGTTAAAAGTAAATTTACGCTGTCTGCTAAATTATAACTCATGTAAATGATCTTATGTAGTTATAAAAAAGTTGGTATTGAATACAACACTCCCAGTGACACCTTGTGATCGTTAAAAATTTTTTTAAAAAACGCATGAATTCTACACCACTTTTTTAAACTATGGTATCCAGCACATGTAAAGTGCATGAAAATTCTACACCTCTCATTAATCACAGTTTTACTTTTGACACTTGCTCCCATGTTAAATGCTTCGGGATATGGAATTGGACCCACAGTAACAGTCCAGTTGCAAGAGTCTCCACTAAAACAATTCAAATCAGGTGTTGTCACACAAAACATAGCATGCAAGGAGGGATTCGTACTTGCAATAAAAAAACAAGGACATCAGCCAGCATGTGTAGATCCTGACACTGTACCAAAACTTGTACTTAGAGGATGGTCAGAAAATCCATTAGATAATTTACTTTTAAAATATGGAAACCAAACACAAGCAAACCTTGTTTTCTATGACATACTAAATGAGCCAAAAATAAGGGATTGGTCCATGAAAGGATGGAGATTTAGTGATTATAGCTATGCATCAAATGGTGAAACTGGCCAATCTTCTGCTACAATACATCTCTACTTGCCTTCTAACATTGGAAAACATGAATGTGAAAATGGCTCATATGGATTTGTAGTAATCAATCTAAAACCAGTTGAAATTGAGCATAACTATACAGAGGTAGGCTGTGAGATAGTTACAACTACTGCCACAAGTGTGGATCCTGAATCAAATGGACGATAAGTATTAGAAAATGAAAACTCTACATCTTTCAATCATTGTTGGAATGGGAATTACTTTGCTTGTTATTGGAAATTCCAACTTATCATTTGCACAAGAAGGTGGACTTGATCTAGGTGGTTCAAAGTCGTATACTATCTATAGTCCATTACAACAATTCAAATCAGGAATAATGGCAGAAGCTGTAAAATGTTCTACGGACTATACTCTCGTAATAAAATCTGAAGATAATTCTCCAGCTTGTGTAAAACATGATACTGCTCAAAAATTGATTGAACGAGGATGGGCATTGAACTATGTAAATATAGTTGGCAAGGAATCAATTAACTTATCAGCATATCAAGGAGTCTCTAATGAGGCTTTTTACAACAATGGAACAGTGGTCTCAAATTTTACTATTGACGTGAATATAAAAAATTTCACGCCATCAAATACTTTACTTGCTTTACAGGTCTACCATAATGATGGAAGTATATACAAAACAATAAGCGTGCCTTCAGATACGATACAACTAGACGGTTTTTACAAATATGATCTAATTGCCGTATTGGATAAAAATCATCCAGTACCATTCAAAATTATTGCAACTTACAATAACGAAACTGCTATGACATATGCTCCCGTCTTTGCTCATCCTTAGAAATGAAAACTTCGCCTGTTTCCAAATATCTTATGCCAATTTGTGTTTAGACCGCTGTATCGCAGTTGGCTAAAACATTTGTTCGAGTACCATTAGTAGGCTAAAACTGCGAAAGAATTATTTTCTTGAAAATGGAATAAATGATTTCTCTTTTAGCCCAAAAATTAGAGTCGGTATTCCAACTATGGCCATACAAATAGAAGTCGAGAGAGATAATAGCATATTTGAATAATTAGCAGAGCACTCATGAGATGTAAAAGGTTGAGTGTAATCTATCTGACAAGTCGGAATTATCATGTGAAAAACCATCAAATTATTCTGTGGTATGGATAAAATCGATCCAAAAATAATCATTCCAATCCCTAATACAATCTTCAATTTCTCCATAAATAACTAAAACGATTTATGATAATTAGGTTTGTGGAACAATCTTACAGTGGGAATCTACGCCAGTCTTTTAAATTGCCAAATAAGATTTTAATTCATGAGAATTAGGTGGTGGTTTGTTTCAATGGGAATCACTGTTGGATTAGTACTTGCAGGCATGTTGTATCTTGGAAATTTCCTTTGTTTGCCAGTAGAGGATAATCCTTGTATTTCATTCCTTGGAGGATCTGAAACTATGACACAGGCATCATCAAAATCTGGCTTGACATTATCTGATAATGGTTCTGATTACGTAGTTGTAAATCCTGATACCAATCGCATCTATGTTGCAAACAGGATCTCTCATACCATTTCAGTCCTAGATGGAAACACTAACGCAAGGATTGCAGACATACCCACCAACGGTATGCCAATATGGATGGCTATCAATCCACATACAAACAGAATCTACGTAACTGAAAATGTCATACCTGATAACAAACATAACGATGCAATCTTGGTCATCGATGGTACAAACAATGATAAAATTGCCGAAATACCTTCATTGATTGATTCTCAAATAGCAATAAATCAAAAAACAAACCTAGTCTATGTTATTGGATATGAAAACATCACCGGAGTAAACCCAAATGGTATGCTGTATGTTATGGATGGTAATAACTATACCAAGATATCTCAATTACAAATCAACATGAATCCCTTTGGAATATCTGTAGACCCAGATACAAATCGTATCTACATATTGAATAGAAATCCTCACCCTGTAAATTCTATATGGCAAAACAGTACTGTATCTGTACTAGATGGTAGCAATTACACAA
This sequence comes from Nitrososphaerota archaeon, assembly GCA_028867615.1. Classification (GTDB taxonomy): domain Archaea; phylum Thermoproteota; class Nitrososphaeria; order Nitrososphaerales; family Nitrosopumilaceae; genus Nitrosotalea. The sequence goes on from JAGWGC010000004.1 coordinate 31,514, forward strand.
AAATATCAGAGATAGAGGTTGGACTTGATCCTCATGGAATAGATATCAACCCCATTACACATCGTGTCTATGTTACAAACTATAGAGGCGGGACAGTCTCTGTGATTGATGGGATTGGCAACAAAATCGTAGGTCAACCAATCTCTCTTGCCCCTGGCATAGAACTCATGGCAGTCAATCCGATTACAAACAAGATCTATGTTGCAGACGGATTAAATGGAACAGTATATGTTATTGATGGGAACACTGATACAAAAATCAAAGAGATACATCCTTTGTGGGGTTGGAGTGTAGCTGTAAATCCAATCACTAACAGGATATATGTGCCAAACTACGTCTTTAACAATGTCGCAGTTGCAGACGAAAAATCACATAATATAACATCGGTTATTCAACTGGGTCCATATCCTAAGAATATTAAATGATTTGTTGCCATCAGTTAATGTTAATTAAAATGCAAATAATGATTAAACTACACTTGATTCTACTCATATTCTAAATATGATCTATGTTTAGATTACTGTATTGCAGTTGACTAAACATTTGTTCGAGTAGGCTCAATTCTGAAAGGATCTTACTGAGATAATCTACGTCAGTTTTTTAAATGATACTTGTACCTTTATCTCAAAATGAAATCTGTAAATCTCTTTGCGCTAATGATGACAATTGGTTTTCTTGGTTTGATTCACTCACAAGTATATGCACAAATGGAAAACAATGGAACTCAATTTTCTAATGGTACACTACAAACAATTGTGTTACAGTGGCCTCCACAGTCTGCTATCCAACATATTACAGTAGTCATAGGAGTAAACAACACAATCAAGTGGGTCAAAGAAGGTCTCAAGAGTGATACTATTACAGCAGATAATACCAACGATCCAGATTTTGCAAAAGCCGCACCATATTTTGGAAATCATTTTGATGGTACACTTGTAAATTCTACTCAAGTGGGAATGAATGAAACCGAGATATTTTATAAAGACCCATCAGGTCAGGTTAGAAGTTTTTTTTCAGAACCTGGAAGGTATGCACACAACATACTGGATGAAAGAAACCCTTTCTTTCAATACACCTTCACAAGAGTAGGTACTTTTGGTTACCATGGTAAACCATGGGAAAGATGTTCTGTCACTGTCTTGGCTCCGTTGTCAAGTGCTTCTGTCCCAGAATTTCCGTCTGTATCTCCGGTTTTGTTAATTGGTATTTTGTCATTGATTTTCTTTCATGGAGTAAGGATTAGAAAATGAAAACTCTGCATCTTTTAATAATAATTGGAGTGACAATAGTAGGATTTATTGCAACAGTTGTAATTATGCCGAATCAGAATAATGAGAAAGTAATACTAAATGCAAATGGGGGTAAACCACTCGATTTGACATTTCATGTAAAAGAACTTGATGTGAGAACATATGCTATCGTCACTCCTAGCCTTTCAATAAAAAATGCTATAGTTACGGAAACACTAACTTTCGTTAACCCTGCATTTCCCATAGTGCTTGAAAGAGGAAAAAACGCTACGTTGAAAATCGAAATAGAGTCACATGTGCCTTATCCCTTGTCTTTGCAGTTACGGGTTTTCAATAATGTAGACAATAATTATGATCTGGCATTTGCACATGTCAAGTTTAACGGTGATGCCTCTGGTTTACCAAATGGCTTAACTGCATCATTTAACAATGATGTGACCACAGTGGATGCAAATGGTAGTGACCAAGAGACTTTGACCTTTAATGTAGGACAGAATGTACAAGCAGGTAATTATCAAATCGGCGTACTTGGACTTGCCACTATCAATAGTCCTGCCGGCACCGAGATGGGTAACAGTCATACCCTCTGGATACCAATCACAATAAAGTAAAAAGAAAACTCGATAATTTTATTATTTTAAACCACAAAAAATATACTTTACAAAGTCTTTTTGGTTGTCGACTCGATTAATTTTTAGACTACTGGATTGCAGTTGACTAAAAAACAATATTAGGAAATTGACAGACACGGGTTTAATATCGGGTTTTGGTAGTATGTATGTGGATAAGGGCTTAGTAGTCTTTGAGATATATTGTAGGTCTGAAGCTACTAAAGAGCATTACAGATATTGGTTTAATGACTTTTTGGGTTGGTGTAAGGTAAATGTTGAACCTATATTACGGGAGAGGGTCTTTTACAATTGAAAGAGACAGCCTTACAGGAGATGATAGAAGATTATATTATGGAGAAGCGTAAGGGTTTGTCTCCTAATACGTTACCATTGCCTATTGCAAGTTTGAGGTTGTTCTTTTATATGCAAGATAAAGTCTTGAATTGGAAACGTATCAAAAAGATGATACCTACACAGGTAAAGAAGGCTGGGTATTCTGCCTATCAGAATGATGACATTAAGACTATGCTGATTAGTGCAGGGAGTAAAAGAAATCGAACAATAATTTCTTTCCTAGCATCAATAGGGTGCAGGATCGGAGCAATACCCGACTTGAAGATAGAACACCTTAGCAATATGTCTGATGGTTGCAAATCAGTTTTGTTCTACGAGGGTTCTAATGAAGAATATTATGGATTTCTTACACAAGAGGCAAGCAAGGTGTTAGATGAATATTTAGATGAAAGAAGAAAGGATGGAGAACATCTAACAGAGAAAAGTCCAATATTTAGAGCGGAGTATAGTATAGGTATACAGCCTGTAAAGGTTTTGACTTTGCGAGGTATTGGAATATTTGGAAATTTTGGCAGGATCGGAAGGTATCAGCATTCCCGTATTCTTGGAGGGACTTTGGTATTACACCTTCAAGAAGAACAGAAAGATGAGAAAATGAGAGAATATAGTTTAGAGGAAGTTATCGGATTTTTACTAAATTTGCTAGATGATACTTATGATAATGATACAGAGGCGAATGAGAAATTGAAGATAATTGAACGAGAAAAAATCAAGCGACTAAGGAGAAGATAGATGGAATCTCAAATGTAAATAGAAGATGTGTGTGGTTACTAATTCGCCACACACAGAGAGTAACTACTTCCTTTTTAGTGGCTTTAGGTTCTGTTTGCGTTGTGTCCTTTTAGGCAACTCCAACAACCATCTTCTAAGAGTTACTTGACCTACACATTCCTTTAGAGTCTGCATAAGTGTTCCGCTCTTGAGACTTGCTTCCACTAATTCCGATATTTCTTCATAGGTTTCGTTATCCATTGTTTCACCGATTTGCCCTTTTGGACAAACATAATATTACACGATCTTACACTTTAAGATTTCCTGATGCGGTACTAGGATTACATAAACAAGCAACATATTCACATGTTACGATATGTATAGATTATTCTTTGAGTTAATGTGATTCCTGTAATTATAACAACTGCTATAATGGCGTAATCCATTCTTACCATTCCGATTATAGCAATAATCAATAATCGCTCTGCGCGTTCTCCTATCCCTACACCTTGAAGTTGAACTCCAAGAGATTCAGCCCTTGCTCGTGTATAGCTTACAAGTAGAGACAGTCCTATTGCCAATAGGACAAGATAACCTTGTGAATATCCACCAATTAAAATTCCAAGAAATATTGCAACTTCTACAATCTTATCAAAAACAGAATCAAGAAATGCACCTTTTTTAGATGTCTGTCCAGTGATCCGTGCCACTTGACCATCAACAATGTCGAAAAATCCAGAAACAAGCAACAGAACTCCTCCCAAGATAAAGGAATATTCAAGATGAACAGCATAAATTATTGCAGATGAAAATCCAAAACAAAGTCCAATCGTTGTCCAAAAATTTGCAGATAGTCCCGTAGCGGTAAACTTTTTACCAATTTGCTGAAGTTGGAATTGTAGTTTTTCTCGTAGTTTATTCAGCATTAAGAACTAATGATTATTATTCATTATCAATTAATACATTTTTCTAATGCAATACAAGAAAAAAGTCCCTATTCTTTTGATCTAGTAAATATTTTCAATTATATATACTAAGTATTCTTTCTAAATTGAATGAAATTAAATAAATTTTTACGATATAACATAATTCAACTTACATCACTAAAATTTTCGTATGACGTATACTATGTCATTTCAAGTATTAATGATAAAAAAGAAGGGGGTTTATTGGATATCCAGATAGACATTTCTGAATGAACCATTACCGCTAGGCTCGTGTAACCCTATTTCAAGTACGTATGTTCCAGGTTGAACATTTTGTGACGTTGAAATTGCCATGTTGACACTTGCTCGTTGAGATATACCAGATGACGTTGTACTTGGAAGATCCACAGATGTTTTATCAAATGTTGATGTTAGTCCCAACACACTAGATACCACTGGATTAATGCTGTACGGTAACTGTATTACCCTACTATTAGATCCAGATGATAGAATCCTTGAACTAGGTACTTTTGTTGTAGTGTGGAGTTTTACAGTTATGTTCAGATGTAGATCTTTGCCAAGTGGTGCAAATATGCCTACGGGTAGTACAGTGTTCTGACCAGCTTTCAGAATAATATGTTGTGGTGCTACAGCATAGTAATCAATACCAATACTGTTAAACTGTTGTGCAGATACTTCTGGTGTAATTCCCAATGCCATATTATGCGCTTGGTTCGTTACAACACTTGTAGTTTCTATAGAACTTGATTCCGCATTATTTGTTGTAACAATACCCACAATGACAGCAATTGCAACTAAGCCTGCAACATAATACAATTTTCTATATACTCTCATTTTTTCACCTAACATGTTCCATCATCACAGATCGTCATGGAATTAATTGAGAATGAACCACCATTATTCCAGTAATCTGCTTTTGCCAATAGGCCAATGGTATCAGTGTCTGTGCTAGTTTGAGGATTACCTCCAGTATAGAAATTGTCCTGTCCTGCAGTATTTCCATAGTTACAGTTCAAATTATATCCGCCAGTTTCAGTTGAAGCTGAATTTGCAACCACAAAATTACATCCACCCAGATAGTAATTCGTATCATAACCATCTACTTGATATGATAAAGTTGCATGACTGCTACTGGATGGAACCTGAATGACTCCTTTATAGGATATATTTGATGAAAATGTGATTGTTGTACCAGAGCTCAGTAACGATGGACTTGATCCATAGCTAGTATGTCCTGAATTTTCGTTATTCCATGCGTTAGCTATGTTCTTATATTGATTCACATTATTGAACGATTCAATATATTCTGGAGCCGATGACAAGGCGTCTGCACATGCTGTAGAAGTCGCCGAACATGCTCCTCCCTGAAAACTGGGATTAGCATCTAAAGGACTATACGGTCCGCTTGATGTTGAACTTGCGCCAAAAGCAGGCGATATTGTAAGTCCAATGAACAATGCACCAAGTATACTTGCAATACCTGTCAAGGTTTTTGTTTTTTTGTTTTGTTTTTTCATTTTTTCAATTCTCCTTTATGCTTTTTGTGTGTATGAAGTGGCCTAGTCTTCATACCGCACGATCTGGTAGCCATACAGTGTGTTTCACACTGCATATCGCGGTTATGGTAAAGCATATCCGGTACAATACAAAAATGATTAAAAAGGTTTGAGGGGAAGATTTCGGAAAAATTCGGAATTGTTCACCTCAAAACTTAAATCATATCATCATGGAACTCACTCTGCAAATTTAATCACAACAGAAAATAAAAAATCAAAATTCATTATATGCTACGGTAGGAGTCTTTGGAATTATATCAAAAGTTACGACATTATTATCTACATGACAGTCTATCCTGTCACATAACCTGTTCAAGATAACTCGATTATACTCTGAAAGATACCTTGACCATTTGATTCCTTTGGTGTGCTGGAATAGCAACCTGTGATTCTTGGTAGAAAGGTCGTGCTTGAAGGCATACCAACCAGAGTATTTTCCAAATGTTTCATAATATCTATCCAGTATTGAAAAGAAATCAAGCCTTCCCCCAAATAGCGAGAGTAGAACACCAAAATTTCGTGTAGCCTGTTCTCGTGCAACCTCTTCCAAGTCTTCAGGTTTCATTCTTTCTATAATGGCTTGGAAACAAGGAACCGGCAATGTTACTGTACCTATTTGTGATAAAGGAATATCAAATACGGCAGTCTTTCTCATAGATTGCGATACCAATGTACTTGAAGTTGTATCACGTGTGCGTGATTCTCTTTCAAAATATTCTACTAGATCTTCTGGAATTGAATATGACTTTCGCCTTGACTTGCCTTTAGATTGTTCCATGACATAGCACCAGGGAGGAACAATTGATCCATGTTATTGTCATCTTGGACTAATCGAGTACCGGACAGGTCATACTTAAGGGATCCGTATGTATGTTCAGTAAGAATCTTAGTCAATATAAAAAAATTAAGACTTGCAATTGTTAATCAATATTTATTTAATTCATATATCACATGATATCCAGTGCCAAGAAAAGAATACAAGACTATCACAATAAAAAATGCCACTTATGATAGATTCCTAAAAACAATTCAGGCACAAAAAAGAAAGACGCCTAGAATACATCAGACAGAATTTTTGGAGTTATTGCTTGACATGTATCACAAAAAATCACTAGAGCCACACTACAGAGAAATTAATAAGATTCTGAAAGATAAACGTCAAACAAAAAATTAATTCTAAAAACTAAAATTGTACATAGTGAAGTACGAAAACTTTTTTTTGCGCCAATTCACCCCGTCACTTCGTGACACCCCTCTTGAGACTTCGCTTTTTGTCTAACAACGGCTCGCTCGCTCATCCTCTGGCTACGGCAATCGCTTTGCTCATGCCTGCCAGCCCTACGGGACGGACTTACCGAGCAAGAGGAAAGATTATGTCCTTTCCACAAAAATTCACCCAGCAGACACACCCCTACGGGCTACCCGTCTTACATCCCTCTTTTTTCTCCAAGTCCATAATTCTCACTTCGTTCAAACGGCACGATTTACCTCGTGCCGTCTTCCCTCTTGCTCGCTTCGGACGGCTGCCGTTGGCAGCCTCTCGCCCGCCGTTGAGGAACTCCGCTTTGCTCCGCACTCCTTCAACTTCGTTGATAGTCGTTTGGCAGGGATTTCATATTTTTGGAAGAATCAAGTTATTTGGATTAGACCCCTGCTTCACAGTTGACTAAAAAACATTAAGAACAATCAGGATAGTCGCAATTTCTTTTTTTATGTCCTGCAAGGTTAGGATTATCACAAGTCTGATCCCCCCTCCCCACCCAAGACCACACAGATTTCTGGAATTAGTTTAAAACACTATTTGCCTAATCTGATAAGTTCCGGTACAATATTGCTCTACTTTGGTTGGAGTCTAGGAGGACCCAGATATTAACACAATGTAATTTCAGATCCATATTTCCAATAGTTTGAATCTGATGGAATGCAAGACTATATGGTCTTCTTTTTCTGTTACAAATATTTCCCAAATTGACTCATAATATAAGAATTCTTATATATATGAAATCTTATATGATTTAACATGCAGATTGGAAAACCTGCCTCCCCAGAAGAGCTAGTCGACAGAGAAGATGAGGTAAAAAGCATAGTTACCAAGATGAAATCCAAGATAAATTACAATATAGCAGTAGTAGGCTATAGAAGAATAGGAAAATCATCCATTCTAAAAAAGGCTGCAGACATTTTATCCAAGGATGATAAAACAGTTGTTGTTTATTTTGATGTACAAAAATTCATGGGTGATCCGAAATCATTTTTGATAAATCTCCAGAGCGCAATTTTTAATGCCTATGTAAAAAAACTCGACAAGATTGGCAAATTAAAAGCCAAAGCTGGAAAATCATTTGATTTTATTGGCAAGATAGCAGAAGCGCTTTCTTCCAAAAAGATCAAGGGAATAGGAATAGAATTTATGCCAGGTATGTCTGCAGAAGAATTTAGCATCATACCAAAAATAGAATTCGAAGACAAGGACATAAACTATATGCCAATGTTTCTTGCAGTTTTCAAAACTGCCAATGCCTTTGCAGAAAAAGATAACATGAAATTTATAATAATCCTAGACGAATTTCAGGAGATAATAAATCTTCATCGTCATAAAGGATTGAAGAACATCCTGGAATTATTTAGAAGTATAATTCAAGAAAGAGGAAATAACGTTTCATATATTGTATGTGGATCCCATGTCCATCTCCTTCGTTCTATTTTATCAAATGGCAAGTCTGCATTATTCCAACATTTCACAGAACTATGTGTAGGAGAAATGAATGTGAAAAACTCGATAATTTTATTTAATGAATATCTTACAGCAAAAGGCCTCAAGACTGACGATAAAATTGCCACTGAAGCTTATAATCTAGTGGGAGGCCAGCCATACTATCTCATGGCGCTAGCAGAATCATGGGAACCTGGAAAAAAACTATCAGATGTATTTGGGAACCTGCTTTCTTCATCAGTTGGTAGCTTGAGGTTGTATGCCCAATATGTATTGGCAGAAGATATTGCTACAGCGCAGGGAGGACCAACATTGAAATCAATTTTGGAAAAACTTGCCGTTACAGACAAAGGCCTGTCATATTCCGGACTATCCAAGGAACTCAGACTTCCGACAAGTTCCATTGTTCCCTACATGAATGAACTAGTCAAGACAGACTTGATTGTAAAAGAAGGAACTGTCTATAAAATACGAGACAACATAGTCAAACAATACCTCAGACTAGCCAATTGATATACGAATTCGTATACATAAGATTTCTTATATTATGAGTCATGCTGGAATTCAAGTGCTGTCTCGATTGCCTGAAACAGTGCTTGAAGGGTTAAAGCAGGTACCATCTTGAGGGAGAATTTTCTCACTTAGAATGGTACCGTAGAATTTAGTTGAAAATGAGTGGGTGTACTGTTAAAGTGCATGAAGTATATTCGTGAATGGATTTGATGTCCAGCCATACCTAGAATTTATTCGTAAACTAATCACATTATAGTTTTGAGTTCTTTTCTTATTTTTGCGATCTTTGCAGCATCAATACCGTCAGCAATTTGCTCCATCTTGAGTACAAATTCTTTGGTCGTAGAGATCAGTTTTGTAGCATCAATTTTTACAGTAGAAGTGTAATATTGTGCCTCCACCCGATCTTTTTTAGATTGTCTTAAATCTTGCAAAAGCTGTTGCGGAAGATCATTTCCAAATAGGTAGACGAACAAGGCAATTGTACAATCATGTATCTCACACTTTATTCCCATTCTTGACAATAGTGCATAAATGATAAAATATT
>JAGWGC010000050.1 GCA_028867615.1 Nitrososphaerota archaeon
AACCTGGTGCCGGAATATGCCGGCAATGCGGCAACGGCCGAACGCGTAGCGCGCGGCAGTTAGGCGTCCGGCCCTTCGTCGGCGAGCCGTTCCAGGTAGGCGCCGTAATCCGAGTTGCCATAGAGCTTTGCCACATTTCCCAGTCGTTTAGAGTAGTAGGTCAATGAAGAGTGTCTGAACAGATAAGGCCAGACCCTTTTTTTGATTCCGGCAATTTTTCTTGCTTTTGCAATTAGACTGTTGAACTGGAGATATGTCATTGTCCCACCATTGTTATGATGAAACCAGAGATAGGCATCCGGATCATCACTTTTTGGGTGCTCTGCAATCCATTCTCTTAGTGGAACAAATGAAGCTACTAGTGCAAGCGACTTGGGCCCGGTCTTTCCGGTTGTGTGTACCCTGACAAAGTCGGCATTGAATGTTACTCCATCCATCTTTATCGCAAGCAGCTCGCCTGGTCTGTAAGATCCTTCAAAGAGGCAAAATAGCATCGCGATGTTCCTTTTGACATACTTGCCTCCTATTTTTTTCACAGCTTGGATGAGATTTAGAATCTCTTCGTCTGTAAGGAGATCCTTTGCCTGGATGGTCTCGTATTTGTTATGAAATGAGCCTGGCGAGATCCAAGAAACATTTGGATCGTAATTTCGGTCTTTTGTCTTGTCTGCAATCTCATCGTGTTTTGCGTAATGATACAACCGTTTCAAGGCAGTGAGTGTGTCCTTCTTGGTAGAGTTTTCATAATCTGCGTCTGCTATAGTTTTGTGTATCTCCTCAATCTCCTTCTTGGTCCAGTCAGATATGTTCTTATCATCTCTTATCTGCAATATTCGCTGGCAGCACTCGGCATAGTTGGCTATTCTTCCATAGGACTTGTTCTCAAGCCTCAGCCTGTCAAGGAAATCGCAGACTAGCCTTGCATTTTCTTGTCTGAACCTTTTCCAGAATCTGGCCTTTGCCTGTTCCAGGCGTGACTTTGAATTATGGATATCTAGCGTTGTCCTTGTCATGGTATCAACCCAAGGCAGAGGCGAAAATTAAAAAAAGGACACGAGCACGTGGACCAAGATTTGGACAGATTTTGTTCATTGCGGGATTTCATTATAGATAGTAGCGCAGAGAGAGGGATTTGAACCCCCGGGTGCTTGCGCACATAGGCTCTCAAGGCCCACGCCATGCCGGGCTAGGCGACCTCTGCAAGTTTTTTTTGTAAGGACTTGTTAAAATTTGTTTAAGATCGTAGTTTTTAGAATGAAGACATACCATGTATGAGAATAACAAGAAAAAGAAAAGGGACGAAAAATTCTAGTGGTGTGCGTGTGGATTAACAGAACCGGTTTCCATTTTTACAAAGGTTCCGGCTGCTTTCTCATGGTGTTCCAAGTTAGATTGGTCTACCTTGATGGCTTGTGGAGGGCAAACTGAAACGCATGCCATGCACCAAATACAATCATGTTCTCGGATTGGATCAGCCTTGTCGGTGTAGTCCGCTCTGTGTTCTTTTTCAGAACTGCCGGTTCCGCCAAATGTTGCACCTATTGTCTTATTTGCAGGAATATCTTGTTCTGTTCTGTACCATTGGAAGACTTGGACAGGACATGCTTCAATGCATGCACCATCTGCTACACATGAATCCCAATCTACAGCTACCATGGTACCACTTACGCCCAATGGTTCAATTTTTTCTCCTCGAGCCTTGAATGACTCGATACAATTTTCATCTTTTGAGGCTTCTGCTAATCTACCAGGGCCCCATCTGAAGTGAAAATGCTCACCATCGGCGTGATTTATTTTTCCAAGTGGTTTGTAACCCTTTGGAAAGTCTTCTGGTATCGGCATAGTTTTTTGTCGCAGGCTATGTTATTTAAACCTAGACAAAACTAAGTAAATTTTACAATCTCTTTTTCATGTATGTCTTGATTTAACTGATCAACCTTGATTGCTTTCGTAGGACAAACTTCAACACAGGCCATACACCAAATACAATCAGCTTCTTTCACAGGATTTGCTTTGTCAGTGTAATCTTTTCTGTCATTTCTACCAGTCTCACCAGGATTTTTGTACCATTCAAAAACCTTGACAGGGCAGCTTAGTAAACAGACACCATCAGCAATACAAGAATCCCAGTCTACAGCTACAAATGTACCATGTACACCCATTGGTTTGATCTCTTCACCTGCAGCTTGAGAGTCGGCTTTTACTTTTGGATCTGTTGACGCCTCAGCAAGGCGTCCAGGGCCCCACACCAGATGATAATTTTCACTTAGTGGATCTTTGAACTTTTCAATCACATGATGATTTGTAGGAAAGTTTTGATCTATAGGCACAATATCTGAGATTATTGTTAGTTATTTAAAGTGTATACAAGATAAATTCATATCTTTCACAAATCGCCCTAATTTGTGGGAATTTTCAAATATGATGTATATCGCAATCCTAACGTAGGTATCTATGCCAAGTGCAATGACAAATTTGTTTTTGTACCAAACGGATTTGCCACCACAAAAGCAAAAAACCTTGCAGAATTTTTAAAAACAGATTATGTCTTCACGTCAGTTGCAAATACAAGATTAATTGGGCCATTGATGGTAGTAAATAACAATGGACTGTTGTTGCCACGCAATTGTCATGAAGAAGAAATATCACACTTGAAAAAATCAACTGGACTCAATGTCGACATACTTGACACAAAACACAATGCATTAGGGAATCTAATTTGTGCAAATGATAAAGGAGCAGTAATGTCGCCACTCATTCCAACAGAATATGTCAAGAAAGTTGAAGATGTGTTAAAAGTCAATGTGATAAGAAAAAGAGTTGCAGGATATCATCAGACTGGTGCAATGACGGTAGCAAATTCCAAAGGAGGAGTCATTCATCCATCTACAGAGGAAGAAGACATCAAGATGATATCACATGTACTAGGCATAGAGTTAGAACCTGCAACTATCAATGGTGGATCTCCTTATCTATCTTCAGGCATGTTGGTAAATAACAATGCAATAGTCGTTGGAGGCCTCACAAACGGTCCTGAGCTAGTAATGCTGACCAAGGCATTCAAAGTTGAAGACTAGATTTTACATCATGTAACATAACATCAAGTTGTATCTGTTTTTCAGAACCATCTTCCATATTTCGAATTATCACGCAGTTATCAGCATATTCCTTTGGTGCCACTATTATAACACGCTTTGATGCAGAGGCAATTTCCATCTGTTTCTTTAGAGATTTCCCAGACAGATCTACATCTGTAGGAATGCCATTTAGGCGTAGTTTGGATGCAACGCTAATTGCAATTTTTTGCATATCACTATTAATAAAAACTACAGATACTCTGGATTCTGAATTCTTTGTAGATATTTGTTGTTTTTCTAATAACAGTGCAATTCGTTCTACTCCTCCAGCTGCACCAGTTGCTCCAAGGTCACTTCTTCCAAAGGCTCTAGTCAACGTATCATATCTTCCACCACCAACCAGTGCACCTACATCAAAGTTTTTCTCAAATACTTCAAAAATAATTCCAGAATAGTAATCAAGACCTCGCACTATACCAAAATTTATTCTGGCATTATTTACACCACGATTTTTTAGAGTATCAAACAATTGTAAAATTTTATCCCAGTTTTTTATTTGACTAGTATCAATTTGTTTTTCTATTTCATTAGGAAGACCCTTGATCTCAGAAAATTTAAGAATTTGTTCTAATTCTGGTACAGAGTAACCCTTTTCTTGATATTCTTTAATGATATCCTGTTTTCTCTTTTTTTGGATCTTATCAACAGCCCTTAGGATATCTCCAATCACGTTTGGCGAATCAGACTTGAAAACATCTTTGACATATGATTCTACAAGTTCTCTGTCACATATATCAATTACAATATTTTCAAGTCCTAATCTAGTTATGAATTTAGATGTAAAATCAATTATTTCTGCGTCAGACTCTATACTTGGTTCTCCATAGATCTCGATGTCCCATTGATGAAAAAACCTATACCTACCTTTTTGTGGTTCATCATAACGCCATACACCACCAAATGTCGAAATTTTTGTAGGCAGTCGTATAGATTTTTGTGATGTAGCAAAACGCGTAAGACCAATTGTAAAATCAAAACGTAGTGCCACTTCACGGTCTCCTTTGTCAGTAAAGTGATAGATTTCATTTTTTATTGATGGGCCACTTTTTGTTTCTATTACAGATAACAATTCAATCGGAGATGGTTCCATGAATTGAAAACCAAACAAATTTGATGTCTCGATGAATTTTTGACGCACGTATTCAATTGTAGAAGATTCCGTTGACTCAATATCTCTCATACCGCGTGGTAGTTCCAATTTCAAACTCATTCTTTTTCTAATGCATTTAGACTTTCTGATTACCAAAATCATAGTTAGAATAAATAGTGCACTACAGACCTACCAATTCGTGGCTTATCGATATCTAGATCATATGACAGATGCTTTCATCGAGGTAACTGGAGATACGATAGATGAAGCATTTGAAAATGCAGGCATAGCAGTTGTAGATACAATTGTAGATATCAAGTCGGCCGAGAGCAAAGAAGATAGAGAAATCAGACTCTATGCAGATGACCTAAAGAGTTTACTATATAGCTGGCTTGAGGAAATAATTATTCTTACAATAACAGACGGATTTGTAGTAAAGATATTTCATGTAAAAATAACAAAAAATGATAGATATCACTTACTGGCAAAAGTTAGCGGAGAGGAAATTAATTTTGAAAAGCATCATTTCAAAATGGAGATCAAGGCACCTACATATCATTTAATGGAGATAAAAACTGAGAAACCAGTGTTAATGCAATTTATTCTTGATCTCTAGGCTAAATTATTAAATAGCTTTTATCCACAACAAATCAGGTTTGGTAGACGAAGAATTAGAAAAAATTATGAAAAAGAAGTTAGAGGAAATGAAGTCATACAAGGAACCAGAGATTCTGGATCTCATAGATTCTAATTTTGATAAATACATAATTGGTGACACACCAATAATCATAGATTTTTGGGCCACATGGTGTGGTCCATGCCAGTTCATGTCTCCAATTTTTGAAAAAATTGCAAAAAAATACAAAAACATTAGATTTGCGCGTGTAAATGTAGACAATGCCCCAGGCATATCTCAGAGATATGGTGTTTATTCAATTCCAACATTTATTGTATTTAGTAATGGTGAACCCGTTGACAAGGCAATGGGGGCAGTTGGAGAACCTGGACTGCACATGCTTGCGCAAAAATATGCCTAATAGGCATAAAGTGGGTTAATTTTTCTCTGGATATCTATTATCTCCCTGAGAACTTGGAATTCCTCAGGACTCAATTTGTGTGAGAATGTTTTCAATAACAATTTTGCTTCAGGAGATGGTGGGAAGGAATAAAAAACTTCTTCTTCAGATATTTGTCTGCCTATCGTTACATTTTGGATTGAGACAGCTACTTCTTTACCCTTTTTTGCAACATCAACATTTTTGCCATTATCTTGAATTTGATGTACAACACCAATTTTTCTACCATTTGAATTCATGACAGATATTTTTTGCTTCAATATACCTGCATCTACTAATACTCCAAAAACTGCAGGGTTATTCTTTCTAAACACATAACCTTTGAGAAATGTAAATTTGCATATCGGTGTAAGTTCTTGGAAAATTGCATTCTCTTCATTTGCAGTATCATCTTGAACCCAATTGACATAATTATCAATCAAACTGTAAATTACTTGGTCATGAAAAATTTTGATGTGACTGGCCTCTGCTTCTTCCTGAGCATCCTGTAAAATCTTTACATTAAATGCTATTATCACACCCAAATGTCTATCGTGTTCTTTTATTGCGAGTGCCTCCATAACATCTCGCCTTGTTACAGGTCCAATGTCTGCCATGGATATCGATATGTTTTGTTTTTTTAACATATCAGTCAAAGCTTCTAGCGAACCAATTGTATCACACTTTAGGATTATCCCTTTTGTATCAGTTTTGATAAATACTGATTTCATTTCTGATTCAATCAATTTTTTAAATTCTTCAATCTTGGATTCATCAGTAGTTGCATAGACAGGACTTCCTGGAAGTGCACCTTCTAGATCTGGTGATGCTATTTTGATGCCAGCTGCTGCAACCACTTCATTTACTGGCATAAATTTATCTCTAGGATCACGCATTTCATCCAGAGGTTTTGGAAGAAGTATTGCCTTGGGTTTTGTCACTATTACTGAATCTCTCTTGGCAACTAGAATAAAATCGCCTTTTCTCAGAGTACCATCAATTAAGACAATGTTTGCCGTCATCCCAAGGCCAATCTCTTCTTTGACCTCAAGAACTATGCCTCTTGTCTGTTTTTCAGTTTGGTCCAATTTTTTTTGCATGTATTGTTGTGTAAGTCCTACCAAGACTGCCAGTAACTCAGGCATCCCCTCTCCGCTTCTAGCACTAACTGGAACTATTGCTACTTCTTTTAGAAAATCCTTTACTCTGTAAAATGCCTCTGAATTATATCCTAGAACGGATAATGTCCCTACCACATTGTACAACAACTCATCAAGTGCTGTCTGTACAAACTGGTCCTGTTCCTTGACGGATTGTGAAATAAATTTTGTTGTGGGGTTTTTTTTCCATCCAGAAATCATGTCCACCTTGTTCAACGCTATTACAAATGGTACTTTTCTGCTCTGTAAGATTTTTAGACTTTCGTTAGTTTGGGGTTGAAATCCTCGATTTACATCTACAACTAGAATAGCAATGTCTGCAGCAGAACCGCCCCTTGCTCGGAGATTTGTAAATATTTCATGTCCTGGAGTATCAATAACAAGTAAACCTGGAATTTCTTGATTTGCTCCACCCATTTTTGCAAAAAGAGGTCCACAGACTTTCTTTAACGTTTCAGTGGGAAGAAAACTCGCACCAATGTGCTGTGTAATACCTCCAGCTTCTCTTGATTGTACACCCGTACCTCGTATCTTATCTAGCAGAGATGTTTTACCAGAGTCTACGTGACCCAGAACTGCTACTATGGGCTGTCGTATTTGCAACTACTTTCACTTGAATACCACAGCTATTTCTTTTTCAAAACTTTCCTTAGAGTCAGAAGCATGTATGATATTATCAGAGATGCCTAGTCCAAAGTCTCCTCGTATTGTTCCCGGTGCAGCATCAAATGATTTGGTTGAGCCTATCATTAGTCTAGTTGTTGCAATTGCATTATTTCCCTCTACGATAGCTGCAACCACACTTCCTGAAGTAATAAAAGAAACCAATTCTCCAAAGAATGGCTTTGTGTTATGCACTGAATAGAATTCTTCTGCCATTTGTTTTGTAAAAGTAAACATTTTCAATTTTAAAATATTAAATCCCTTGTGTTCAAATCTAGAGATAATATCGCCAACTAGTTTTCTTTCTACACCGTCAGGCTTTACAATGAATAACGTCTGTTCAGTCATTTTATTTTTTGACCTTTATTCCGCCCTTGACATATTTGTTAGTCCACTTGAGTCTTCTTGGATCACGTTTTAGGACTAGCATGTTCTTTTTGCACTTTGAAGAACAAAACCAAAAAACTGAACCGTCATTTTTTACAAGCATGGTACCAGAACCCTTTGCTACTGGTCTATTACAAAAACTACAAGGCTTGACTAGAACACTCAATTTTTATCACTTTATCTTTCTCGCTTCACGTTCTGTTTCTCGCAATATGAGAATATCTGACATTCGGACAGAACCTTTAACATTTCTTGTTAGAATTCTCCCTCTATCCTTACCATCTAATATCTTTACTCTAACTTGGATAACTTCGCCAGCAATTCCAGTTCTTCCCACTATTTGTATAACTTCGGCAGAGGTAGGAACTTCAGTACTCATTTGCTAGCTTGACCGCCTTTTATCTGCGATAACGATGCCACAATTTGGTCTACAATGTGTTGAGCATCTCCAGAATCTAATATCGCAGCAGCAGCAGAGGTAACATCTATTCCTAAAGACTTACCTAATTCTTGTCTGCTTGGAACAAAGCCATATGGAATTCCGTGCTCTTCACACAGTATAGGAAGATGAGCAACTACCTCTGGTGGTTCTACATCTTCTGCAATAATCACCAGTTTACTTATTCCCCTTTCAATTGCTTTTGTAACTTCATTGGTACCTTTCTTTACTTTACCACTTTGATGTGCTACTCTTACAGCCTCATATATTGGGCTAACCAAGTCAGTGGGTACCTGAAACTTTACGTAATAAGCCTTAGCCAGATGTATCACCCATTGGGATCATTTCCATTCTTTCTGTCTTTTCAATTGGTTTTAAAAGTGTTATCTGTCAAGTGCAGTATTTACCTTTTGCAGGTATTTTTCAAAAATATCATCCAATTTAGATTGGGAGTATGATTCGGCGTAGAGTCTAGCTATTGGTTCAGTACCACTCAACCGTATCATAATCCAGCTAGAGTCATCTAAGGATAACTTAATTCCGTCAGTAAGATCTTTTTTGTAGGGCTCAGTTTTTAAAATTTTAACTATTTTTTTAAAATCATCTTTTGAACATTCTATTTTTCCTTTCGTGGTAAAAGATGGAGGTAGCATATCCATTTCTTGTGATAAAGAATTTTTACTACTTGCTAGAAGATCAAGTAAGATAGCCATGGTCATAGAACCATCTCTAACCTGATTATGTTTACCATACATGAATCCACCATTTTCTTCAAAACCAATAATTGCATTTTCTTTCATCATTTTGCGTGAAACCTCAACACTGCCTACTCTAGTTCGTAAAACTTTAGATTCTGAATTGGCAGCTATTTTTTCTATCACAGATGTAGAGTTAACAGATGTGACTATCTTAGACTTGGGTCGTTTCTTTAGAATATATTGTGATAAAAGTAATGCGGACCTGTCACCTGTAAGAATTGTTCCTGTTTCATCACAAAAAATACTCCTATCACCATCACCATCAAATGCTATTCCAAGATCAGCTTTTGATTTAATTATCATGCTAGAAAGATTATTCAAATTTTGAGGCGTTGGTTCCGAACCCCGACCAGGAAAACTACCATCTATCTTTTCATTTATCAGAATTGTCTCACATCCAAGGTCTTTACATAAAGCAGGAGCTGCCATTGCCTGAGCCCCATTACCAAGATCAAGCACTATCTTGAGGTTTCGTGATCTAATTTTGTTTACGTTAACCTGTTTCTTTATTCCACAAAGATATGTGCTAACAGCACTTGACTCCTTTACTATTGAGCCGAATTTCTTTGAAATCTTCCATTTTTTTGTAAAATAAATTTCTTCTACTTGAAGCTCGGCTTCTCTTGAAATCTCAATTCCATCTCTTGCAATAACCTTCATTCCATTATATTGTGGAGGGTTGTGTGATGCTGTTATCATAATTCCGCCATTATAACCAAGTTGTCTTGTAGCAAACTGCAAACAAGGTGTAGGAACCAAGCCACATACTGCAGAATCAAGACCTGCCGAGCTCAGCGCAGCTGTTACTATTTTTGATATGATTACACTTGATTTTCTTCCATCATAACCTACTAAAATTGGCCCTTTTTTGAAAAAATTTGCAATTGATAGAGTAATTTTTGATATAAAGTCAAGGGTAAGATCTTCCCCAAATACCCCCCTGACACCATTAGTTCCAAATAATTTTGCCATACGAACCATCAACAATAGATAAATTTGTCTTAAAAGTCATGGTGCATGCGGGAGTTGCCAAGCCTGGTCAAAGGCGCAGGGCTTAGGACCCTGTCTTTTAGGAGTTCGTGGGTTCAAATCCCACCTCCCGCACTACAATTCATGCGGAAAGAAGGCCTAAATACATGATTGCCGTATTAAATGGAAATGGATTTGACAGGAAAATCAGTTGACAGTTTTCTAAAAGGCTTTCACAGTGATTCCACAAAGGAATCATACTGCAAGAAACTGGCCCAGTTTTTGGAGTTTTGCGATACAAACCCTGATGATCTACTAAAAAAGACGCAGAGTGATCCCAAGTTCTTTCAGAATTTGATTATAGACTATGTAGAAAAAAGAAGGAAGGAGGTAAGCGGATCTACCTTGCATCAAACAAAAGATTCG
>JAGWGC010000051.1 GCA_028867615.1 Nitrososphaerota archaeon
CAAAATCTATCTTAGAGATTGCAGCCTCTACAATATTGCGTAATGAATGGGTCTGAAGATCCAATGGTCTTGGCAAGACATAGTCTAAAACCTCTTCTAACTGGTGGGATATTCTGGCAATGGCCCGCTCCATCATCAATATGTGATTCTTGTTTTTCTCACTGAGATCATGGTTTTGTATCTTCATTAGTTCTAGACTATTTCTGATTATTGATATGGGATTTCTAAAGTCATGTGATATTCTAGCGGAGAGATCTCCTATGACATTGAGATTTTTTAGTTTGTGTTCTTCAATTTCTTTTTTTGCGTTATAGATCTCAGTCATATCCTTTATCGTAGTATTACTTCCTACGAGCATACCATCGTTACCGTATAAACTGCTAGCACTGAGCAAAACTGGAAATATTGTTTGGTCTTTTCGTCTTAACCATATCTCTCTACTGGATACAATCCCTGTAGTTTTCCACGTGTTATATGCATCTTGTAATAGTTTCTGACTATTTTCTGACACGTGCTCAAAAATTGTTTTACCGATGATCTCTTCTTTCTTGTATCCTAGTTTGCTTGCATATGTCTTGTTGCAATCTAAAATGATGCCATCGATATTGATTGTTCTATAAAGATCTGGCGAGTTATCGTATAAATTTCTGTATTTTTCTGACATTTTTTCATAGCGTTCTAACAGGATGTTGAGATCCTCTTCCTTGTAATCATAAGATTCATTCTCGTTTTTTACCACCGTGTTTACTACTCCTAGTCATACACATTTAAGGAATTAAGATGAAAGTCTTATTGGTTGCAAGGACTTGGTCGGTAACTCTATATTTTTTAATTATGATACATCGTGCTCTAATTTACCAAGGTAGATAACAAAGAATGTGCCAATTCATTTCTTAACACATGTACCTGTATTGAATCTCTGAATGTTTTATCTAAATTTCGCAATTCTACATACAGTCTAAAAATCTGCATATGATCCAAACTTGCCTTGTCTGGCGTCATTCCAATCGGATTCAGATTTTTATCAATGAACTCCCACATTTCTAAAAGTGATGGGATGTTTTGATTTTCTATTATTGACATATTATCAACTCCGTATTGTTATACCTGTTATCTTTTTGACGTCTTCTGAATTCACTTTATTTGCAGACAAGAATATGGCAAGTTTTGTAGCATCTTGACCTCTCTCTGATACCTTCAATAGATTCACGGTGCCAAGTTCTTCTACAATTTGTGCCTCTCTTGGTGTTACATGTATGGATTCTTTTGTATGTGGATGACAATGAATTTTTCTTGAAAGTAATGATTCTATCTCGGAAAGATCAATGTTTTTTAATTGATTTTCCAAGTCTGATGTATCAGTAAATTCGATCATTAGTTCGCCAATTGACATGTTTATCTTTATTTTGGCCATGATGTAACAGAGTCATCTATCCTCAATCAGGACGATCTCCTGTTTTTCTGGTATTTGGATATGAGTAAATTTAGAAATGTACTATTGTCCATGGAGGGATCATTCTTTTTTACATCTTTTATGGCCTTTACAAATTTCTGAAAAGCCTCTGATTTTACTGTGATTGTTTTGTATTCTTTTCGCGGCAATTGATTATTATGTCCGGGACGTACGGATAAATTCTTGGTAGAATTATTATGGAACTAAATGATGTTGTTATCCATATTGGGAAATTTTATACCTAACGATCACCTTAAATGGGGAAAGTACGGTACTATGGTATGACTCTCATTGAGATACACAAAAACCTGTTCCTTGAAGAATGCTCAAGACTGACTAAACTTGTCTTTGATTGTCTACAAAAACTAGAAAAAACCCCAACTGATCTGGATGCCATAGAAAGGATGGTCAACGCTGCTGATGTGATAAGAGGTGGAGCAAAATTCCTTGAAGACATGGATCTTGAACTAAACGCTAAAATGCTAATTGAATTATTTAAAGGGACGCAAGATATGAGGGATAGAAAAAAAGAACTCGAAATGATGACGAGTGTATTTAGAGGGCTGGTAAACAAAACTCATTCTAGGCAAGTCTTACCTGGACCCAAGGATGCGCCAAAATTTAGAGGCTAGTATACAATTGACACAAATTTGTAAAAATACATTATATTTTCACTAAAAAACAGAATTGGCAATTTTAGAACAAGTTTTCATGACTAATCATGCATTATACGTGTCAAGTGACAAATTTACATGTAAATCCATATAGGTGGCGATTCTCATACTGGAATAGTTGACAAAAGCCGAATATGAAAAATTACTAAAGAACATTCAGGATAAAGTATCTCAGACCAAGACTAGTTCTACATCAAGATTTGAACTTCCCAAAGTAGATATCATGTGGCAAGGAAATAGAACATTTTTCAGAAATTTTTCAGAATTTCCAAAAATACTGAGAAGAGATCCTGAAAAGCTTTTACAATATCTATCAAAAGAGTTTGCAACTCCTGCACAGTTTGGAGGCGACAAGGCAGTCTTTGTAGGCAAAAAAGATCCTCATGAATTTTCAGCACTTTTGAATAGGTATCTCAAGGAATATGTTGAATGCCCAACTTGTAAAAGTCCAGATACCAGGGTTGAAAAAGAAAACAGGGTGACCCTTCTCAAGTGTGAAGCATGTGGAGCAAGATCACCCCTAAAGGGTCAATATGCGTAAATGAATTTTGCAGTTAAGATAGTGAATCAAAAGAACAATAGGATGCTAAATATCTGTGATGCAGAATTAGTTGGTAGAACAGTTAGGCAATCTGATCTAGATATAACCATTACCAAGAGTTACTATGGGGACCGTATAATTGACGAAAAAGAGGCAGAATCTCTTCTAAGAACTTCTTCAATAATAAACATGGTTGGTAAAAAAACAATTGATCTTTCAATAAAAATAGGAATAGGATCTGCAAAAGGTGTAAAAGAAATTGAGGGAGTTCCTTTCCTCATTGTTTTCAAATTTTGAAAATACAACGATTATATACATACTGAATGCATTATTGTCTGAGAATTTTGGGTAAGCGAAAAGTACTAAACGAAAGTGAATTGAAGGAAATGCAGTTGCCTGGTGAAGGTGAACTATTAGGAAGAGTTGTAAAACTTTTGGGCAGTGATCATATACTTGTAAGATGTACTGATGACAAGACAAGAATGGGCAGAATTAGAGGCAAACTAAAGAGAAAAATCTGGATAAGGGATAATGATGTAGTAACAATTGCTCCATGGGATTTCAAATCTGATGATCGAGGAGACATTACTTGGAGATATACTCTGTCGCAAGTTGATATGTTAAAACAAAAGGGACTATTGCCGCAAGATTTCTGACAGCAATCGATTTTACAAGGTTTGTATTACAAACTGTATTGTTACTAGGAGCAAATCAGTGTGAGTGAAGATTCCGTAGATGAGTTCAATGAAGTTCAAGAGGAAAATAACCTAGACTCATTGGAATCAAATGATGAATCTGAAGATTCAAGCCCTGAAGAATCTGATTTGGGATTGCAAGACAAACTTGCAAAAAAGATGAATCTTAGACTTGCTGGAAAAGAGAGGGCAAGAAAAACCGAGAAGGGAATATTCGATAAAGACAAAGTGCTAGAAGCGGTATTTGATAAATCAACTGTGATGCTTCTCTCACGAATGATAAACAATGGCATCATCTCATATGTCAACGGTGCGGTAGGTGCTGGAAAAGAATCTCAAATGTATTGGGCAGTTGATCCGTCTGGTCAAGATCTTGCTGTAAAAATTTATCTTGTTACTACATCTAACTTTAAGAAACGTTATCCTTATCTTATAGGTGATCCACGATTTACACGAATAAAAAAAGGAACCAGATCTCTTGTAGAGTTGTGGGCAAAAAAAGAATTCCGCAATTTAAGCAAGTCTTTTAACACTGGAATACCATGTCCAGAACCAATCACCGTGGTAAAAAATATTCTAGTAATGAAATTTATAGGATCTAATGGTGTTCCATCACCTACGTTGGTTGAATCTGAAGTGGATTACACTGACTATGAAAAGACAATAGAAATCATTTCTAATCTATATCGAAAAGCAGAACTGGTACACGCTGATCTTTCAGAATATAATATTTTTAAGACAGAAAACGGACCGGTGGTTTTTGATTTTGGCTCGGCAGTAGATATAAGACATCCTAAAACAAAAGAATTTCTTGAAAGAGATATTAGTAATATTACCAAATTCTTTGTTAAGAGAGGACTTACAGTGGACAATCCAATTGATGTATTTGAGAGGGTTACAAAATGATCTTTGAGAAAATCATACTAATTCCAGTTGATCGTGTTGGTGTATTGATTGGAAAATCTGGAAAGATAAAAGCCAAAATAGAAAAAATTTGCTCTGTCTCATTAACCATTGACAGTCAAACAGGCGAGACAGTCATAAAGGGAGTGGGTGACGTTGAAAATATAATGCCATTTAAGGCTGAAGAAATTGTAATGGCCATAGGTCGTGGGTTCTCAGCAGAGAATGCAATCCGTCTTGTTCAGGAGGAAACCTCATTGCATATAATGGATCTGCGTCAATTTGCTGGCAAGTCATCTGCTCAAATTGAGAGGATAAAGAGCAGAATAATAGGTGAAGGTGGTCGTGTTAGGAAAAACATCGAAGACCTAAGCGGCGCCAAAGTATCTGTTTATGGTAGAACTGTTGCAATAATCGGAGATGGAACACAGCTGAAATCTGCTGTAAACGCAATAACGTCTATTTCAAGTGGTAGTACCCATGGAAAAGTTTACAATGATCTCCAAGAGTCACGACGTAGACAAAAATTAGAAAAACTTCAACTTTGGGAGGGTGGAAACATACTTGAGTAAAGAAGTCTTTAGTCAAATATCCCCAAGCGAGTTCTTTTACAGAAACAGAGACCTTGCAGGATTTAGTAATCCCACCAGATCGCTTTATACTTCGGTTAGAGAATTTGTGGAAAACGCACTTGATGCATGTGACCACCGGAAAATACTTCCTGATATTCATCTCTCGATAAAAGCTGTTAATCCTGAACAAGCAGATCCAAAACACTACATCTTGACTGTAAAAGATAATGGTCCGGGAATTGATCCTGAACACATTCCTCTTGCTTTTGGCACTGTTCTTTATGGATCCAAGTTTGGCCTAAAACAAGCAAGAGGTATGTTTGGTCTTGGTGCTACGATGGCTATACTTTATGGTCAGATCACTACTAACAAACCAGTGACTGTGAAGAGTTGCTCTGATGGAAAATCACTTGATGAGTTTGTTATGCTGCTTGACATTCAGAAAAACAAACCGGTCATACAAAAACATACAACGAAAGAAGGATCAAAGACAGGTCTTACAGTAAGTATTGTTCTTGAAGGAGATTACTCAAAAGCAGGATCCAAAATCAGAGATTACGTATATCAAACTTCTTTGATCACGCCATATGCATCAATAACGTTTGAAGATCCATCTGGAGAAAAATTCCATTATGCAAGAATTGTAAAAGATATGCCGCGTCCTCCCACCGTTATCAAACCTCATCCGCATGGTATTGATGTTGAGACCATTAGAAGAATGATTACTGATACACATTATCAGATTCCAACCATAGACAATAAGATGATTGACAAAGTCAAAAAAGAATTGAGCTTGAAAAAAAATCTATCGCCAAAAGAAATACTAGAGCGTGCACAGAAACGCTGGTCTGACATATCAAAACCCGTAAGAACTGTAATTTCAGTAATGTCATTTCTGAATATTGATTTTGAAGGACTGCAAAAAATTAGGATCGATGATATTGACGTTGCAAATAAAACTATTACATATTGGGACTTTGGTGAATCACAGTCTCATGCAGTGGAATTAAGCCCAGAGAGTCCGTATTATAAACAACTTGCAAGTACCGTTCAAGGTGATACTCTTCTCACATTCTTGACAAAACGATTTCAGAGGGTAGGACCTACAACTGCTGAAAAATTCTGTGAATTTGCCAAGTTCAAGCCAGACAAAAGAATAGGCAGCATGACAAACGAGGAATTGGTAAAACTAGCCGACGCACTTCAAAAATTCGAGGAATTTCTTGCACCTGATCCTAGCTGTTTGGCACCTCTTGGGGAAGAACCACTCTCAAAAGGAATAATGAAGTTTTTCAACCCTGAGTTTGCGGCAGTTTGGCAACGCAATGCATCGGCATATTCAGGATTTCCTTTCGTAGTTGAAATGGGAATTGCTTATGGCGGGGATATCCCACCAAATGGACTCAAAGTTTACCGTTTTGCAAATCGTATACCACTCTTGTATGATGAGGGAAGTGATGTGGTACTTAAGATAGTCAATGAAACTGAATGGACTAGGTATAAAATAAAAGGAGATCCACCTCTCGTCATCGTATCCCATATTTGTTCCACTAGAATTCCTTACAAGACTGTAGGAAAAGAAAATGTAGCAGATAGACCCGAGCTTGAAAGAGAATTAAAGAATGCGTTACAGTATTTGGCAAGAAAGCTAGCTGTTCACATGTCACGACAAGGGGCAGCGGACATGGCAAAAAAGCGGGCAAATCTTTATTCAAAATATGTACCACTCATTGCACAATTTGCTACTGAACTTGCTGGCAAGAAAAAAGAACCAAATTATAACCAACTAATAAGGATGGGAAGTGAGATTGAAGAACAAGTCTAGCGCAAAGACTGCGGAAACGAGAAAGAAAAGATTGCTGTCAATGTTGGAACAACAAGGTCTTAGCATATATGAAAATCTAGACAAGGGAAAATTTCCACAATTTGTTATACCAAGTAGATCTGTAAGCAATATTGTTTATGATAAAAAAATAAGACAATACATTTTGGGTAGTGCTAACGCCGTTCGCAGTTCCAGAAACATGTCCCAATTACGTTCTTACACACAGCTTGCATGGCTTGCTTTCTTTGTAAACAGGTTGGTGCGAGAGGGAAAATCATCCACATTGCGAGATATTTACTATTCATCACAGGCATTTAGTATTGATTTTGAGGATCAGCCAGAGTCTGACAATATAATAGTGGATCTTGAGGCTGTGCTCACAAGCCCGCGTGAAGAGTTTCACATTTTTCCTGAGGAACGAAGTAGCGTATTTGGTGACCTGACAATAGAGTATACTGTTCCAGGATATGAAGGAAAGAGGATGAATCTGTCAGATCATCCTGATGGATATCTGATAGGTCCAAGTTTGAGCAGTGCTGAACTTGTTGACACTAGCGCAGAACTTGTAATTGCCATAGAAAAAGGTGGTCTTTTTACAAGATTCGTTGAAGAAAAAGTTCATAAAAAATTTAAGGCTATCATTGTAGATACTGCAGGTCAAGCTCCTAGGTCAACAAGAAATCTTTTGAGAAGATTGAACACAGAAATGGGATTGCCTGTTGTTATATTGGCTGACGGTGATGTGTACGGTGAACACATTGCAATGGTAATAAAATCTGGTTCTGCAAATGCGGCTCACTTGAGGGAATTGACTGTACCAGATGCCAAGTGGTTGGGTGTCTGGGCAACTGATATTGAAAAATACAAACTTCCTACAATTCCTATGACCGAATCTGACATAAAGAGAATCTATGACCTTCAAAAAGATCCTAGATATCAGGAAGGAAACTGGAAAAAACAACTTGAGGTCTTTCTCAAGTTGAAGAGAAAGGCAGAACTTGAGGCATTCTCAAAGTATGGCCTTACTAATATTACAGACAAATATCTTCCAGCAAAGCTAGAAGAATCAAAGAGTTTCTAATTTTTTAATTCGTAGGGTGAGAACACCATTTCTGTACTTGAAATCATGAATTCCCATGTCTGGTGTTGTCTCAATTGGAACTTCTTTTGAAAAGTGTCCAGAGCCTCGCACGTATAGGATTTTATCAATCAATCTCACAGTTACTTGGTCCTCTGGGCCTGGTACTTCTGCTACAAATATTATCTCTTTTTCTCCCTTTATGAGGTCATACACCCAGTTCTTTGTGTCCGCTTCCTTTGGTGTATATTGTGGAGTACTCTCCACTGTCATCTTTTTTAATACTCTGACCCAATAGATCATAATCATAGCAGCTATTCCAATAAGTATGAAATTGACGTACCCCTGCGAAGATCTGAGTGAAAGCATGTACACTACACCCAAGAATAGTAAAACCATTAAGGGAATGATAATATCAAATGATTTGTCATTAGAGTATCTGCTTTTGTAGCTTGCCAAAGATATTCTGTATGATTTAACTATGCTCCAAATATAAACACTCGTAGAATTTTGATCAAAAGCAAATGTACAATTGTTTCATAATTCTGCTGTGTAGATAATTATACTCAGGTAGTTTCCCATCTTTTAAACAGGTTGTGCTCAATTCCAAATTGATCCAAACACTTTCCTACGACATGATTCAAAATATCATCGATGTTCTTTGGTCTGTTGTAAAAACCTGGCATGGCTGGTAATATGACTACTCCAATTCTTGAAAGCTTGAGCATATTTTCAAGATGAATGCTGGTAAGTGGAGTCTCTCTTGGAACTAGAACTAGCTTGCGAGATTCCTTCATGGTAACTCCAGCAGCTCGGGCAACCAGAGTCTCTTCATATCCATTGGCAATGCTTGAAAGTGTCTTCATGGTACAGGGAATGACTATCATGCCATCTGTCTTGTGTGTTCCACTTGAAACACTTGCAGCCATGTTTGAATCATCTGAATAGTGCCCCACTAATGATTTTACATATTTCGAATCATAATCAGTTTCTAATGCCATGCATTTCTTCGCCCATTCAGTCATGATTAGGTGGACATCAACATTGCATTGCTTGAGAACTTCTAGCATTCTTACACCGTATATGATTCCAGAACTTCCAGTTAATCCTATGATTAATCTCATGAAACGATTGACTGCATTCCATATTTATTTTCAGCTATGATTTTGCATGTTTATTTATGGCATTATGTGTCTCAATATCAATGAGTGTCAATATTGATACCGTCGAGGAAAATATTGTCTCAGAGCTTCGATTGTCTCCAATACAATCCAAAGTTTATGTCTTGGTTGTAAAAAAAGGCAAAATGTCTGCCAAAGACATAGCACATGATCTGAACATATCTGAAGATGATGCACATCAAGTGGCAACAAGCCTTATTCAAAATGGAGGCTTTATTGATATCACAAAAACAGAGTTTGAATCAATGCATCCTAGATTTGCTGTTGTCAATATGTACAGAAGAATGTGCGAAAGAGAAAACATTTCATTTAAGAAGAATCTCTTGGTAGATAACATCTCAATTGTTTTAGAAAAACCATATGATGATGCAAGAACTAAATATAACCAATAATGGAGGAGGAAACATGCCTACAGACGAAGAATCTTCTTGTAATCATGAAATAGTATACTATGGAGTCACCAATCTAAATTATGAAAGAAGAACAATAGGTTCGGTTGATACCTGGAGATGTGCCAAGTGCAAGAAAATTTTCTGTGAAGAAAAACAACTCGGAATAGACAGCATTGTAGACTATGTTGGAATGCCCAAAATATCCCCTGATCAAAAATGGGCTGTACTTTTATGCAATCTTAAAAAACACAAGGATAAATGGAAATTAATAAAGATAAAACAAAATGACGAAATTCAACATGAATGTATTGATGAAAAAGTAATAAAACTTAGGGTAAATGATTTTAAGATTGATGATGATAAGCACTGGAGCTTTCTTATCGAAACCTCAATTAACAAAGCAGTAGAGATCTAAATCTTGCATGGACATTCAAGTTCATATCAATAATGTTCGTGGTAGTCAAATAGCTGCCAAGATAACTGGTACTTTTAATATTGATGGCCACCCGTTCAAGTTCAACGCAATAGCCTTTGGCAGAATAGGCGGTCATAACATTGGTGCCAAAATATCAAAGGTGGTGGAAAAGAGTCTTGTGAACCTTGGTTATGATGTAGATGAAGTGATAAATGAACTCCAGCAAAAGCTTGTTCGCGGAGATATCTCTCTTCCAGAAGGGCTCACAAAAGAATCCTTTGCAGATGGCTAGAACT
>JAGWGC010000052.1 GCA_028867615.1 Nitrososphaerota archaeon
TGTGTACTCAAGTACCGTCCTTGCTATTTTTATCGAGAAACCGAAAATATTTTGAAACCCATGACTTTGGAGACATCCCGATGAAATTCATACAAAGAATTGGTGCTCTTGCTGGAGGACAACAGATCAAGGGATTTGTTAATGTGTTGGAACAATGGAAACTTGTGTACAAGAATGCGGATGAATACATCTATGAATTATTCACAGAGGTTCCGTTGGATCTAATAGAGCCATTACTTGCAAGAGTAAAACACGGTACTACTTTTAACTACATATTTTCTAATACCGTAATTGTGCCCAAGGGTAGAAAAGAACTGCTAAACAAACTGGGTATGAAGGCCTTACTTGACAAGGGACTGGTTGAACGAAAAATGAAAGAGGATGTCAAGGTAGTTGTTGTGTTAAATGAAAAAGAGGCATGCGTGTTGTTTCCAACTCTTGATGGGGACGCAGATATGAGAGAAATGTTCTATAGCAAAGATCAGCTGTTTCACGAGTGGTGTCTTGATTATTTCAGGTATTGCTGGTATAATTCAGGACCGTTCCAAGAAAATAAGATTTTAGAGTAAACCGTTATAGATTTAATCTCTTGTCGGTGTTGAGCTTTATTGCACGAATCTAGCTTACAGTATATCAGATGCGTCAAATGTGGACAGTCTTTGGAAATGGAGGTGTTTGAAAAGGGAACAGAGGTTATAGAAGGATTACTTTCTTGCACATCTTGTACTTGGGTGTATCCTGTAATTTTGTCAATCCCAATTCTAGTTGAAGATCTTTCTTCTTTTTTCTCTATTAGGACAAAACTTGGGGGATATCTTTTGCTAAATGTAAAAAATCAGAAAATAAAATCCTTGATAAAAAAATCACTACAAAGTATAAAAAAAGTTGGAGATGATACTACAGATTTAGAAAAGAACTGGACAAAAATTTACAAGAAAAGCAGATATTCGGTGTTTGAGGGAAAAATAAAAAATATTATCCAGACACTTCCAAAATGTAGATTCGTACTAGAACATGGCTGCTCGATAGGTACAATGTCAGATATTATGGCAAAACACCATGACATGGTATTTGGAATTGATAAATCCTTTTTTGCGCTGTTGGAAGCAAAGAAGCATAAGGTGGAAAATATGGATTTTTTTCTGGCCGATTCTCTGTCAAGACCATTTGGCTCTATGAAATTTGATCTTGTCGTATCCCTTAATATTTTAGAATTAGTTGAGCCATTGAAATTTTTAAAAATTATTGGTGCTCAAACCAGGCGATTTTTACTCTTGTCTGATCCTTATGATTATGATGGGAGAAAAAATTCTGTTAAAACTAGACTAGATGAAAAAACACTGCGAACAAGTATACAACAGATGGGCTTCAAGTTAATTCTTGGTACTGTCAAGCCAAGTTTTATTTCGTGGAAATTAAACGTGAATTCACGCCTTGAATTGAGATACAAAGTTGATCTAGTTCTTGCAACTGTGTTGAGCAAACAAGAGCAAATTGAACAAAAATGACCACTTGTTGATAGTGATCAAAAATATGCTTTTGTTGATTATGTGGGCTTTGATTCACTATGATGCATGGTTTTTTACACTGGAGGCAAATAACTTCTTGAGAGCAAACAGCTTTTTGAATTAGCGTTCTTGCGCATGTAGTACTACCAATTGATATAATGTTGGAGGGAAAATACTGATGATCATAGTTTTACAAGGGATATTGATGAACATGTAGGCTATGATATTTCAAATAATATATCCTGTACATCCTATTCTTGATTGGTGTAAAAATATTCACCGTATTCATCATCACAAATTCTTCTTTTCACTTAAATAATAATTAAAAAAAATGTGATCGTTGAAAATTAATGCATTGCTAGTTGTTATGATGTTTCTCACTAGTGCCATGATCCTACCTGTTGGCTTGTCATACGCACAAAGTTACGGTGGCACAATGCAACCATCTGGTAATCAAACTAGTATGAACCAAACTATGACGGTGCATGCTAACTCTACCAGTACAAATGCAACCATGATTATGCATGATAACGCAACTATGGCCATGTCTACTAACACTACACGCACCAGTACAACTGTAACTTCACTGGCTGCTAATTCTACAGCTTCCCAGTCTAATTATACGCAATCTGCTCAACAAGTATCTGATTTTATCCACTCTGCAGTTGCAGACTTTAAACAACAGGGTGCTGAAACCCTTAAAGTCATATTGGACTGTAGAGACAGGGTTCAGGCTGCTGCTCCGGGAGATATTGATTCTATTAAACAAGACTGTTCAATACAGCTTAATGCCATCACTGCAAAATATCAAGATGAGCGAACTCATTACCATGACTTGATAA
This sequence comes from Nitrososphaerota archaeon, assembly GCA_028867615.1. Taxonomy (GTDB): domain Archaea; phylum Thermoproteota; class Nitrososphaeria; order Nitrososphaerales; family Nitrosopumilaceae; genus Nitrosotalea. Next base: position 2,351 of record JAGWGC010000052.1, read on the forward strand.
AACAATACCGATCAAGTGTGATGGTTTTCTTGGATGATGCACGAGGACGTGCTGTGAGTCCAGCAACACTTGATAATGCAATCACACAGCTTGGCATGATGATGCACAATACCATGTCAAATAGTACCGTGATGGGTTTTACAGCTACTAGAAACAATACTCATTGTGTAAACCCGCCTGGCGGACCTGCCATCTGTTAAGTTCTTCTCTGGCAACTCCACAAGATATTTTACTAGTCCATAAATTTTACAAATAAAATGAAATCAATAAATTTCACACTTCTTGCTGATGAATCGCTTGCAAAGGATTTTGGAAAAAAAGGTACTACTACTGACATTACAATTTATGATAGGAAAGAATCTGGAGTTTTACGCACTTGGACTGTGCCCACCTCATTTCCAGACAAAATCCAGTCATTGTTTCAGGCCATAAACATGGGTGAATATGTAATATTTCATGTAACAAAACTTGATAAATTTACAGGCGAGCAAATAATTGCGCTCGATATGCTTAGTAAAAAACAAGGAATTCTTTCTCACTCTTTTGATGTTGACAAGAACATGTTGCTTTCAATGATAAAAGGAACAGTTGTAGAGCAATACAAATTAGTAGAAACTGAAAATCTCAAAAAGGAAATTGATCTGCTAGAGCCGGTCTCAAAAGATGGCACCCCCCAGATTGTGATAGATCATTGTTTTGATGTGAAGGGCGTAGGCACCGTAATTCTTGGCAAAATAACACAGGGCAAGATCAAAGTATATGAAAATCTCAAACTGTTTCCAAAAGGAACAGATGTTGTGATAAAATCCATTCAAATGCATGATGATACTGTAGAAGATGCAGTCTCCCCAGCAAGAGTTGGCTTGGCAGTAAAAGGTGTAGTGACCGATGATGTTCAGAGAGGTGATGTGCTCTGCATGCCAAACACAATGCTGATTTCACAAGAAATTGAGATCGATTACGTACAAAGTAAATTCTTTAAAGACAAAGTTTCTGAAAACCAAATGTTTCTTGTAAACATCGGATTGCAAATACGACCTATCAAAATAGTCTCTCTAAATCCTATGAAACTGTTGCTTGGCAAATCTGCGGTATATGAAAAAGGAGACACGTGTGTTATTTTAAAGCCTGAATCTACCTCTATTCGCATTGTAGGCAGCGGGAAAATCATGAAATAATTTTAAATTTTCTCTCATAACATGTTTTTTAAATTCACTAAAATAGATCTACCCAATAACACATTGTAAGATTTGACTCATCTTGATACGGTTGCACTTACGTCATGGTCTGTTCTTACCGCTGTCTGCATGATATCTATAGGTCTACTTTATAGACGATTTACTAGAGCCAAGAAAAATGAACCACGCCCATCTTGAAAACATAATTCTATCCCTGAATCAATTACATGTTGCACAATTTTTAACTGAATAACTACGATGTTACTTTCTCTCTTCCTTTGTTATCTTCCATTCTCCATGTGAAAATCTGGACGATTCAAATTCAATCTGGCCTATGACTCTGTCACCTTTCTTTACAACCCCATACTCATTTTTTGCAACTTTTGCCAAAAACTTTCTTGTCTTATAGCCTCCCTCTATGACCTTAATCTTAAAGCGCTTACTTGCCCTCATTGTTATCTCTCTTGCAGCCTTTGGGTCTCCAATCAACGAAAACATTTCAAATGAACCAAAATTTTTTGTTTGAATTTTGTAATTGTATAACCTTGCCTCAAACTTCCAACCCATCTTTTTTGCTTCCTCATTCATCCACTCTACTGCTTGTGTGCCGTATCCTATCTCAATACCAAAAGTTTCTGAATCCATTTGATCTAATCTTGAACTAGTTGAATATAATTTGAAATAACGATCTAAATAATATTATTAGCAAGAGTCAGCTACATGTTTGTGTGAAACGTACCGCTGCTGACATACGCAAAGCAATAGAATCAAACTGGAAAGAATATCTCTCGCGTTATGGTAATCTATTTTCATCTAATCATATTGATGGTTCAACTCCACCATCTGTCTTTGTTGGGGCTTATGGTTATCCCAAGGTATTGGTGGGTCCGATGTTACCTCCTGTTCATGGTGACACAATGATTTTGGATTCTCCAGAAAAATGGACCGGAAAAAGCCTCGAGGATATAGTGAACTATAGGCTAAGCCTGGTCCGTGGCATAAAACCTGTAAAAATAAACGATGTGGGGCAAAAATACATTGAAAATCTACAAGAGATGTCCATGTCTGAAAGATCGACTGACGCAGAATTGGAACTAGTAAAAAATGCGTCTCCGGTTGTCACAGTTGATAGGGATAGCCCCATTTTTGGACCAATTGGGGAAATAAAGTCTGCAAAATTTACAAACTCATCATCTGACAAAAATATACAAAGAACATTTTATGACAAGGATCTCTTGGCTCAGGATGCAATGGTGGAACTCTACAACAGGGGCATTGAAATTTCCAGAATCCAAAAATGTTTTAGCATTGGAATGTTTGGAAAAAACAGAAAACTTGTTCCAACCAGATGGAGCATCACTGCGACAGACGATGTTGTCTCAAAATCTCTCATAGAACAAATAACTGAATATGATATGTTGGATATTTCTTTGGTATTTTCATACAGTCACTTGGGTAATTTTTTTGCGGTTGTCATGTTTCCCAGCAGGTGGATGTTTGAAATGCAAGAGGCGTGGTATGACGAACAGGGAAACGTAGGATTTGGCTCTGACTTTGAAGATATTGCAGGTATGACACATTATCCAGAAACTGCTGGAGCTCACTTTGCTTCAAGGCTTGCAGTGTCAGAATATCTTGCTAAAAACAAAATTCAAGCAGCTGTCATGGTACTTCGTGAAATACGATCAGAATATGCAGTGCCAGTGGGAGTGTGGCAAGTGCGAGAAGGAATTCGCATGGCATTAAAACAAATGCCATCAGTTGTTTCCAACTTTCAAGAAGGACTGGATCTTGCTTGCAAAGGACTGAGCATTGGAAAAAGCGAATGGCTTGCACACAGTAAACTGTATTTGGCCAAAAAACAAAAGTCAATATCAGATTTTTTCTAGTTACTAGAGTTTTTATTTAACACACTTTAGACTTGATTTATTGCAAAACAAAAGTATTATCTTTGCGATAGCAATACTTGCCTCTCCTATACTGTTTGCACTCGTAGTATTTCCCAACACGTTCAGCCTTGGATGGAATCAAGGTAGGGGGGGATTTCTTTTTGCAACTGCATTTATCGCAGCAGAGCTAATTGGTCTGAAATTAGAAATTCCAAAAAAACGTTTATTGGCAGCAGCTTTGCTTGCCGCGGTAGTAATAGCATATCTTATCGGTTTAGAGTTTGGTTTGAGATCCTACTTGGTGTCTATCGCCCCGAGTTTCCACGTGCTGCTAAAAGACTCTTGGACTTGGATGTGGGACTTTATTGTGCTAGCTGCATTTTTCATGGCAAGTCTGACAATTCTATTTGGAAAAAGGTGGATTCGAATATCTCCTGCAGGTCCAATATACACTGCAGGTACTGCAATTATTTTATCGCTTGATGCATTTTTCCCATATGACACTCTAGGGCCTCTCCAGTATGTTGTACCATATCTTGTACAACTTGATGTCTTTTTGATAAATCTGTTTCACTTGGGAATGGCTACTTCTCATGGGAATGTAATGTTCCTTGATGGGATACATGGCCCGTTTGCATTGCAGGTGTTTTGGCCGTCTGCAGGTGTGCACAGCATTATCATCTACTCACTTGTGATGATGGCATTTTTACTAAAGATGAATATTCCAAGAAACAGAAAGATAGTCTACTTTGCTCTTGGAGTGGTTGGAACAATAACTGTAAACGTAATCAGGATTTTGTCATTGTCAATTTTCGTACTCAAGATATCTACCAACGTAAACGAATTCGAGTCGTTTCATGGTATTGCAGGCGAGATCATGTTTCTGCCATGGCTCTTCATATTTTTACTCATAGTTACATATGTGGAAACAAAACGCATCAAAAAATTAGAGGCTGCAAAAAATGGACCAAATCAAAATAAATCATGATGTAGAAAACGGAATATATTACATCGAAGAAATTTTTGTAAATCTAAAAAATACTGAAATTCTTTTAAAAATATTTGAAAATAAAGAAAATCTGGAGAATGTGTTTGAAAACATATCTGTCATTGTAAACGAAAACACACATTACATGCATGTTCAAAATGATGATGCGTCAATAGTGATAGGAAGAAACCACCTTAAAAATTCTGAAAAAAAGATTCTATATCTTGACATAATCCATGAATTGGTGCATGTGAAACAGCAAAGACAGGGACTTGATCTTTATGACAAGTCATACTCCTATGTTGACAGGCCTACTGAAATTGAGGCATATGAAATTGCAGTTGAGGAAGCAAGAAAACTGGGAATGAATGACAGTGAGATATTTGATTATCTGCATGTAGAATGGATCTCTGATGATGAGCACAAAAGGCTGGCTTCTCGAGTAGGTGTGTTGGTTTAAAAAAATCTTGTAATGTCTATCTGTCCGCTAGTCTGTGAAAAATCTGAAACTCGTACTCCCAGTCGTCTTACAGGTAATTTCTGATCCTCAATAGATTCTCTTAGTAACTGAATAACAGTTTTTTTCAACTCGTCCAAACTTGATGTTGGATTTCTAAGGGTTCTCGATTTTGTCTTATTTGACAGGTCTGACTGGACGAACTGAATTCCAACAGATCTGAAAAGTATGTTGTCTCTTACTATGGTTTTATGCAGGTCGTCACAAAGTTTTTCTAAATCGTTTGCAAGATAATCAAAATCCTTGGAATCTTGCTTTAGTGTTACTATTCTACTATACTGAATGGGGTCATGCCTTGGAGATACTGGTTCTTCATCAATTCCACGCGCTGCATTGTAAATATACGATCCAATTTTTCTTCCAAATAATCCGTTCAGGGTGAAGACGTCAACACTCTGAAGCTGTGATATTGTTTCAAGGTTCATTTCAGAAAATTTTTCTTCAGATTTTTTGCCGATTCCGGGGATTGTTCGTATTGGCAGTGGACCTAAAAATGATTCAATTTCCTGCGGCTCTATGATGGTAAGACCATCTGGTTTCTTGTAGCCAGATGCAATCTTGGAAACAAGCTTGTTTGAAGATATCCCTATAGTACTTGAGAGCTTTATTGTACTGCGTAATGAATTCTTGAGTTGTTGTGCCAGATGTGCTGCGTTTTTAAAATCATGCCCAGTTCTATTTGTCACATCAAGGTATGCCTCATCTCTTCCAACGTACTCAAAAATATCGGCGTGGTTTCTTATGATGTTCATGGCATTTTCTGAAACCTCTGAATAATATTCAAAGTCAGTCGGCAAGAAAACCGATTCTGGCATATTCTCGAGTTTCTTTTTTGCAAACTTGATTGGCATCCCTGATTTGACGCCATATTCTCTAGCCAAATAGTTGGCAGTTGCAACTGCCCCGCTGTCTCCTCCGCGGTCTGAATACACGCATACAACTACGGGCTTTGTCTTTAGGTCTGGCTTGCGTATCTCTTCACACTGGGCATAAAAATAATCAAAGTCAATGTGGAATATGACTCTGGAGATCACAATAAATTCATGATTTAAAATCCTTATTACGTTATTGTTGATCCTCTTGTTACCAACATCATCTAAATATGCTGTGTGGATAAACTGAACGTGGATTATCCAATTATTGTAGAATCAGAGGGTGTAAAGATAAAATCTGAAAAAATGGAGGTCGATAAGATGTATTATTGTATATATCAGGAAAAAATATTGTTATTCTATAAAGAACAAAATGAGATGCTCAATTGTTATGAAATTGAGGAAAAAGACATAGTTGAGGAAGTAAGGCAGTCAAAATCTGAAGATATTGAAAAAATCTTACAGGCGTACATTGAAAAAAAGAATCTTAACTAGAATATGTATTCTTGATGAAACAACATCGTGTTTTTCTTTGCTAACTATTAAATAAAACACAGCAAGAGTGGGTCTTGTGTCCAGACCGCCTAATATTGTGTTTATTGGTAAAAAACCCATTTTGACATATCTTAATGCTACGCTCACACTTCTTGCAAACGAGCCCACTGTGACCATAAAAGCGAGGGGCAGAAGCATGGTTACGGCAGTAGATGTGTCACAGATGATAGTAAAAAGGATGAGTGCAATGGGATACAAAGTAAGTGGAGTGAGAATCTTTTCTGAGAGGCTTGAATCAAATGATGGGAAAGAGAGAAACGTTTCAACCATAGAGGTAGACGTTTCAAAAAGTTAGAATGCGCAATAGACAGCTAAAATGGATTCTTATCATAGTGACAGTTGGCTTGACTGTATCAGTTGTTTCATATGTATTCGAATTGTCACATGTGTGCACTATGCGTCAGTTAGACATTGCGGAAGATACTATACAATATCACAAGACAATGGATCCACAACTCTGTGATATGTTGAATTCTAAAATATCGCAATTTAATGATGCATGCAAATCAAATATTGAGGAATTGGATTGTGGCTGATACTTTTCTAGTATGCAAAAATTTTTGACGATTCACTCAGATGATCTTTTAGAAAATCCATGACTTCTTTGGCGCTATTTTTGTAAATAAACTCGTCTTTATTGTTTATGGATGTGTCAATACAGTATTTCTTTGAGGTCTTGTTTACAAATATGTGGTTTGATTCGTTATCTATTCTTACACCTTCGTCTGAATCTAGTGCCCTTAGAATTTTCTCTAGACTCTCTCTTGTGATTGCTCTCTCTTGAAATATCATCCGTAAATTGCATCTCTGAGCGGGCCTGCATCTTGTTCTGTCTGTTTCAAGTTTTGTTCTATGCCTTCTGCTTCACTGAGTAGTAGCTTGAGGTTGCATGATGCTCCTGGGACAAGTTTTGTCATAGCCATGCAAATCTCAGCACCTGCTCGAAAATCAGGTCCTGATTCTCTTGCCTTACACAATAATACGATGACATTGATTTTTGCTATGGATCCTTCGTTTAATAAAATTCCTGGAATTCCAGGTATGGTCCCATTCTTTAATACTGGTATATCGGCATCGCGTAATTTTTTCTTTGCATCCTCGGTACTGCCAACCCCTATTACAACTGGTGTTTCTTCATCGCTTTTGATTGCTGAACTGCTTATGATGAAAGAACACTTGTGATCACTTGCCCACTGTAGCATGACTCGTGCTACATCGCGATGGATGGATTCATGGGGGGTAAGGTATGATGAAAAGACTGCTACCTTGAGATCTTTGTTGACTAGAATCCGGGCAGGGAAATTCGGTGCCTCATCTCTTACAATGCTGATTGGCGGGAAAAGTTCAGAGTCAAGTACCCCTGCCAATTCAAATTGAGATGTTGTGTTGACAAGTGACTCTGTTGCTATGGCATTTGCTAAACCTGTGTACGGAAAACCATCTATGAGATAGCCTCCTTTTATGTCAATTGGAATGATTTCTCTAATGTATACTTCGTTTCCCATGATGTGAGTATTGGATATAGCGTTTTAAATATGGATATCGTTT
>JAGWGC010000053.1 GCA_028867615.1 Nitrososphaerota archaeon
TGCCGGCGGCACCTCTTAGGTATGATATTCACAGGTTGTTTCATCAAGTATTATTTTCTAATGTTATATGCCTGAAAATTCTAAATTTGATATCATGACAATCGAAATATTTTATCTCGGAGGATTGTTTTCTATTTGGTTTTCTTGTACTGTTTTAGCGCCATTCCGTTTGTCACAAGCAACAATCCTTGTAATATGTAGCCTCCTACAATCAACACAATTGCGTTGTAAAATGGATGTAACGTTGACATGATCTCCAAATGTTTTGGAGATGCGGTATTGCCTACTATTACCATGCTGGCGATAATGAAATTTGGAATGTAGGCATATCTGAAGCTTCTTAATGATAATGCCGCAAGTGCTATGAACGATGATTCTAACGCAATGGCTTGGATGAAAAACTTTGGATCTCCTAGTGGTATGCCAAATGCACCAACAATGCATATTGATGCAAGGACAGAAACTAGATACCTTTTGATGTTGTTCATTTTAATTTCAAGTTTGGTACCATGTTTAATAAAATTAGTTGTACTTGATGGGAATTCAAAACATGTCTTAAATAGGGTAATCTTAAAACATATTTTGAATACAAATGAATTCATCTGCAGACACGGTCAATTATTGCAAAAAAATACTCGCACTTGACACCCAGATTAGATTTGCAGGCAAGATTGTTGATGAAGAACTGGTATCTACTGCAAGAAAAGATGGTGTTGTACCTTTGCTTGACAAGGATCTTGCTGCACTTGCACATCATCAGGTCTCTGTAAAGGCCATGATGGACAAAATGTTCACTGATAAGCTAGGCAATACGGACTGGATTGTTGAATCAAAAGGAAAAGTGAAATTATTGACCATATTCCAAAAAGATGGCATACTGATTCTTTCAACCGAACCCACGTCTGATCATCATGCGATAATTGAAAAAATAAAGAATCTCAAATAATATCACTATTGAATAACATCCGAAATTCGGCTTTTTTCCTTAAATTACGCCAAAATTATTTAGTAATGCCATAATGAGACAAGTTTAAAAGGACGATGTTACTTGTTGGATAATCGTCTTATGACAAAGGACAAGAAAAAAGAAACCAAAAAGCCTGCCAAAAAAGAGATCCAGAAAAAGGAACCAACCAAAAAAGAAGTGACAAAAAAGGAAGTTCCAAAGGTCAAACCAAAAGAGAAGACTAAGCTAAAAGAGGATCTGGTTCAAGAAGATGATGGCATAATTGTTGTTGAAGATGACACTGGTCTTGACAAGGAAGCAGAACTAGAGGCAAGAAAAGCATACTTGGAAGAAGCACGTTCGCAAGAAGCAAGTGACGATTAGATTTTCCATATCTGCTCTGATCAAAAAGACTTATCCATGATTATGTCAATATAGGTATAGTGAGATCTCTTTGTTTGATAACTGTAAAACCCGGCAAGGTTGACTCGGTCATAGATTCTTTGAAAAAAGCAAGAAAAATACTCCGGGAAATAATGGTTGTGACAGGAAGGGCGGACATTGCAGTTGTTCTTCAGGGTACAATTGATGAAATCAATAATATTGTAATTGATTTTAAAAAGATAAAAGAAATTGTTTCAACAGAGACTCTAATTGAAGTGGAGGTAGATATGGGTTGGTCAAAGCCGTAGTCCTAGTAAAATCTCCAAAAAAACTCATAGCTGCAAGACTCCGCTTGGTAAAGTCTGTCTATGATTCTTTTGCGGTAAGTGGTCAATTTGACGCAGTTGCACTCATAGAGGTTAAAGAACTATCATCCATAAAAGACGTTACAACAGAGATCCAAAACATCAAAGGCGTAGAACGTACTGAAACAATGGTCCAAGTAGTCTAGTTTTACCATAATCTTTTAACACTACGAACACTTACTGTGTACATGAATATTAGACACCTTGGAAGTGTAATCATTGCAGTCTCAGACCTGAACAAATCACTGAAGTTTTATAATGAAGTGATTGGCTTGCCAGTCAAAAACAGCAGGGAAAACTGGGTAGAATTGGCAAAAGAAGGTGCGACTGTCATACTACATCCTGCAAATAAACCCATTAACACGGGAACGTCTATTGAGAATGGAATAGTGATTGGATTGGTTGTAGGGGATATAGAGTCTGCAGTGAAAGAACTCAAATCAAAAAATGTCACAATCTATAGAGAAATTGTATCTCACAAGGCAGGCAAAAACTGTATTGTGCTGGATCCTGACAAGTACATGGTGTCATTATTTGAGCCTTCATTTGATGATGGTGCAAAACAAGCTCGTGGTTTCCATGGATTTGCTCCACTCTAAATAATTTTTTTAATTTTTGCAATAATTTTGTTTACTGCATCAGGTGCCACTATCTTGTTTACTGAAATATAGTAAATGCCTTCTTTTCTTTGGAATATGATAATTGTGACCTTGTCATGTCTAAGTACTGCGCTATCCATATTCCCAATGGCTAGACTTGCTTTGCTTCGCATTGCAAGCATTGTAGAAACCAAGAAAAACTCATTTCTTGCAGGCTCGTTTGATAACAGGACATTTAGCCCTGGTCTGAATATCCCAGTCAATGTCCTTCCATATTCATTTATCAGCCCTACATATCTGATTGATTTTGACAATTCCATTATGTCTTGGCATTTCATTCTATGCTGTGCTATCTGCTCTGTCCATTTTTGACTGGGTGTCTTTTGCATAGTTATGATAGAAAGTTTATGCTTTATAAAAGTTGGAAAGTTACTTTTTCTTTTCTTTACCAAGATCAGATTTCAAAGCCAAGTTTTCTTTTTTCAATCTGTCATTTTCTTCAGTTAGCGTATCTACTGTCTGCATTGCAGTGTGCATTGGATGACCTGGCATGAATCCGTTAGGTGTCATGTTGAACAAGCCGGCTGCATATCTTTGAAACATTGTATGATGGCCTGAAAGTTTACTTGTTATCATGCTGACATCCTTGATTATGCTATCTTTTACCATTCCAGCACTGGCAATTCCTTGTGGTGGGTTTGCACGCGGTGGCAACCTTGGAAATGCAAATGGGGAATTCATCACATCAATCGGATGCCCAAAAGTCTCTATCATTCTTCTCACATCATATGGCCACATGAGTAGAATTCTTGCCGTCCTCTATTTCATGTTTACTCACAAAACTACGCATTAGATATAGCAAGGTGTCAAGTGCTGGTCGTTTTTTATCAAATTCTATCGATCTCCGATCCTTATAGAATAGCCTGATCGACACTAGTTTAATGTCAAAAATAATATCAATGCATTGTATAAAATGTAAAAAAAATATTGGTTCAATGGATTTATACAAAATTGTAATGTATATTGTTGATCAAAAGTTTACAGATCATCACTATGAACATGTTGAATGTCCTGACAAATTCACTGTCTAGACGTGCATTGCATAAACTCTGTAGACTCTTCCCGTCTTCTTGTCTTGATATGACCATCTGTTATCGGACCATTCTATTTGCTCGAAAAGACTTTTGAGTGATGGGTGAAGCTTCTCGTACACATCCTCACCAATCAAGATCTGATTTGGTTTTGCAAGTGCAGTAATCTTGGCCGCAATGCTTACTGCAGGACCGAGAATATCTACATGTGATCTAACTTGATCTGAACCATACCTTGCAATCACATTCTCCCCGAAATCCATGCCAATCTTTACGCGTAACTCAGGATAATCATATTCGCTAAGTATTGGATTTATTCCACGTTCAATTACATCTATCATGGTTCTTGCACAGTTTACTGCACTGTCTGATACTACAAGTGGACTTTCTTCTGCAATGAAATACCCAATAACAGCATCTCCCACGTATTTTAGAACATATCCTCCATGATGGCGTATTACCGATCTCATTTCTTGCGAAAAGGAACTGATTATTATCCCAAGTTTTTCTGGCGGGAGTTGCAATGCCATGTCTGTTGAGCCAACCAAGTCTACAAACATGACAAGCATATGCAGTTTTTGTGCCACATGTTTTCGCAAAAATGTATCAGATTCATCTATGGAATAATCATACTCGTATCCTTTTTTGAGGGAACTCCATACTCTCTTCTGAGTCTCCTTGATCAAACTTTCACTGTCCAAGGTGCCAGTTTTGCCTCCTCCCAACATCATGTCTATGATGCTTTTGGTGGCTGTATTTTCCTCCTGTATTTTCTTGGGTTCTTCACTCATTTTTTACTCACTCCAATGGGAAGTTGGCTCCGCATACGGGACATACCCCTCTTTCTCCCTTGTATTTTATATCAAAGTATTGTATCACTTCCACGTTACAGTTCCAGCAGATTATCTTCTTAAAAGACGATTTTTTCACTTGCCAACATCTGATAAAAAATGGTTTTATAGAGTATTTAAAGTACATACCGATTTTATGTGGAAGGTTTTAGGAAATATTCTGATGCAGATACCTGCCAGCAATCCAGATCCATTCATGAAATCTATGAGTGATAAGGCTGAGATCATACGGACCTCATTCCTGGGACACATTACTACTCTTACAAAAAAAGTTCCTCTGAAGGTCATGCTGGGAGATGGTACTGTGACAGATCAGGAATCATTTGATCCTGCGCTTGTAAGAAAATTTTTTGAAAATATACTACACAAAATACCGGAGTGGAACAATCAGGGAGTATCTGCAACTACTGAAAAAGATCTGCGAAGAAGTTTCATAAAATTTGAGATACAGGAAGGGAATTATCTTCTTTCTTCACACATGTCTCTACAATATCACGCATTGTTATTTTATAGACTTGATCACCGTGTTATTGAGATCCAAAAAGAACTATCAGACATATCTGACATGATTGCAAAACTCCAGATTCGAGTAGGGCCTGAAAATGACAAGATAATAGAAGAAAAACTACGAGCGGAAGGATATCAGGGAATGGACGAACAGAAACTATTTGAAGTGTTATTTAATCGTGAAGATATTACACAAGATATTGTAAAAACAATTGAAGCATCTCACGCAGAACACACAAAACTTGTAGCAAACAGAGATAAATTATTTGGAGAACTGGATAACATGCTCATAGAAGTATATCATACTACACCGGTGTTAATTGATGAAAACAAAATGATCGCAGCAGAGGAAGGATGCCTGTGTAATTTTAATCTGGAATATGTAAAGAACAACACAAGACAAGGAAACATAAACCTTGCAAGAATTTCAGAGCAGACAAAGACAAACTTGCTTGCATTGTTTGATAATATCATAAAAGTCTTAAAAAACTAAAAAATTGTTTATATCAAAGTGTTTTCAAAAATCTTATACCATTAGTCAAGGAGTCATAACTGCACATCATAGTGCAAAGTTTGGGGAGTTGACACCATGTGGCCTTTATGACCTCCTTGACTTAGATCTTACATGCTCTCAGAATATTATTTAGCCCTTTTTGATCCAGAAAGATTTTGTTAATTTGTGCTATGATAATATAGTTTTTATCTTAAATGTACCAGAATTGTGAAAAATACATGTTAGTTTTTTGATTCATGTGGTGCAATAAACCAAATATACTAAGACAGGGCTGAAAACTCTGTTGAATGTCACACTTGAAGATATACTAGAATCACAAAAGATCCAGAAAAATGTAATTCGTAGAACTCCGCTTGAGAGTTCATACTCGTTTAGCATCATGACCGGTTCTCAGGTTTATCTAAAATCTGAATGTCTACAAAAGACTGGCTCGTTTAAGGTACGAGGAGCTTATGCAAAGATTGCAAGTTTGTCAAAGGAAGAAAAGAAAAAAGGAGTGATTGCAGCCTCTGCAGGAAATCATGCTCAAGGTGTAGCATATGCATCAGCACTTGAAAAAATACCATGTACCATTGTAATGCCTGTAAATGCTTCACCTGCCAAAGTTTCAGCTACTAGGGCATATGGCGCAAAAGTAATCTTGGAGGGTTCAGTATATGACGAGTCGTCTGCCAAGGCAAATGAAATTGCACAAAAAACTGGCGCAACAATGGTTCATGCATTTGATGATGAAATAGTAATTGCAGCTCAGGGAGTAATCGGACTAGAAATTATAGAAGATCTTCCAGACGTTGATGAAATCTACATTCCAATTGGTGGAGGAGGTCTTGCTGCAGGAGTTCTAAAAGCAGTCAAGACAAAAAAGCCAAAGATCAAAGTAATAGGAGTACAATCATCAGGATTTCCCGCAATGAAAAAATCATTTGATGCTGGAAAATTACAATCAGTCTCAGGTCATCGTACAATTGCAGACGGCATATCTGTCAAGACGCCAGGCCAGTCTACATTTAAAATCATAAACGAATTAATTGATGATATCGTTCTAGTTGACGATTCTGCAATCGTCAAGGCAATGTTTCTTTTAATGGAACGAGCAAAGATGGTTGTAGAACCTGCTGGTGCTGTAGGATTGGCATACCTGCTTGATAAAAAACCTGCCAAGGGCAAAAAGGTAGTTCCGATATTGTCTGGAGGGAATGTGGACATGTATCTTCTAGGCCAAATCGTAGCAAAGGGTTTGACTGAGATGGGAAGGATGGTCAAAATATTCATACTTTTAACAGACAAGCCAGGGGCACTAAAGGAAGTTGTAGACCAGATATCTTCACTTAGTGTAAATATTGTAGATGTGATCCATGATAGGTTGTCTTCAAGCATACCTGCCGGAACAGCTGGGGTAACACTAAGCTTGGAGACACAAGATCAGGAACACGCAAAACAACTCATCACGTTTCTTAAAAAGAAAAATATCCAGTTTAAAGTAGTCACATAAGATTCCATTAAAAGTTTATTCTAGGATGTTGGATTTATCAGCGATAGCGTATTGAACACCAAAACTATGCCAACAAAAAGACATGCTACAATTGTTGTGATTTTTCTATTGACAAATTCGCCCATCAGTTTCTTGTTCATTGTAAGCATGACAACTGGTATTACTGCAATTGGTATCAATAAACTAAGGATGAACTGACTGTATACCAGAATATGCAAGGGGTCAAAACCTAGCAGTATGGCAATTGTAGTTGGGATTACATTTACAAACCTTGTAATTATTCTTCGCATCCACATATTGACTTTTTTCCCCAAGAAGCCCTCCATTATAATTTGACCTGCCAAGGTTCCTGCTGCCGATGATGCAATACCTGATGAAAGTAATGTTATAACAAAAATTACTCCGGCAGATGCTCCAAATAGTGGAACAAGTGTTTTGTAGGCTTCAGCAATTGATGCAATCTGGGAATTGTTTGGATAAAATGCAACTGCCGCCATTAGTAAAATTGCTGCATTTACCAAGGCAGCTATGGTGAGCAAAAATACTGTTTCTACAAGATGCAGTCTTCGCATCTTTCTTCTATCCTCGAGTGTCTTACCCTTTGCCTTTTCCTTTGTAAGAAAAGAATGCAAAAAGACAACATGCGGCATGACGGTGGCACCAATTATGCCAACTGCAACAAACAATGCACTAGAATTTACAAAGCGAGGAGAAAACGAACCAGAAAGTATCCCGTGTATGGTTGGCGGTGCTACCAACATCTCATAGACATAACCAAAGCTTATGATTGAAACGCAAAGCAAAAAGAGTTGCTCCATTAGACGGAATTTTCGTGATGTAAGTGCAAGTATTATGATGACATCGACTGCTCCAAAGATTGCAGCATAAATCATTGGAACTCCAAATAATAGATTCAACGCAACTACTGTTCCAAGATATTCTGCCAAGTCTGTAGCAGCTGCTGCAACTTCTGCACTAAGCCAATATGGTATGGTGAATAGTTTTCTACCTAATTTTTCCCGCAAAATTTCAGCCATACTCTTTTCTGTTGCAATTCCTAGTTTTCCAGCTAGATACTGGACTAACATTGCTATTGCACTTGAAAGCCATACAACCCAAAGTAACGAATAACCAAAAGCAGATCCTCCTTGCAGGTCTGTCCCATAATTTCCAGGATCCATGTATGCAATGCTTACAATTAATGCAGGACCAGAATATGCGATGAATTTTCTGAGAAAACCTATAAAATGAGATATTTTCGAATGCAATCCTGCTGTTGCCATGTTTGCATGGCAGTCTAGTCTTCATATAAGAGTTAGCTAGGGCTAAATTGTTTAGCCGGATCTAAATTTGAGCCTCTGTTTGAAAATGATTAATAGACAAACAAAATCCAGCATTTTCAGTTGGTCTCAAAAAATAACTGGAAAGGAAGATCTCGTATGACCTGGTCCGAGATTGAATCCTGTGTCAAGATCCTCTCAGATGAGATAAAAAAGACAGGCTTTGAGTTTGATGCAATCGCCACTGTATCTAGAGGGGGTCTAGTTCCAGCAAGACTTGTTGCAGATCGTTTTAACATAAAAAAAATACTGGTGGACAAAAATATGATTCCAAAAAGAACACTTTTTATTGATGATATTTACGATTCAGGGGACACGTTTAAGAAAATAATTCCTCTTATCCAGGACCGTAAAAATTTTGTATATGCCACACTAGTGGCAAGAAAAGGGATACGATACCCAAAACAGCTAGTGTATGCTAAAAAAACTCAAGGCCAAGAATATGTGGTATTTCCATGGGATAAACTGGAATCCCAAAGGGATCCAAAATCTGCCAAAGATTAAGTATTAGAATATTATAAAAAAAACATGAATCCATTTGCATGCTCAAAATGTTTTGTAGGGTATAGACCTGGGGAACTCATACAATGTCCAAAGTGCAGTCAAGAATTCTGCGGTACATGTTTTAAACAGCATGTGCACTAGATCAAAAAAATAAGTAGTGGTCTAGAGTTACATGATATCATGTCAGCTTTTGGAGGAGATGATGTTGATACACTTGCTTTAATGTTTGATAAATTGCAATACATTTTCAGGAGTTATGACGCATATATCCATGCATTTACTGAGATGTATTCACTATACAAGCAAGGCAAGTTGTCTGAAAGGGAATATTATCATGGAATGACTGATGCCGTACTGAAATATTCCGCACTTGAATTTCTTGGACTCAAATCAATGTTTGAGATAAAAAAGACACTAAATCGAATGAACAAGCCTTCACCTGGCCGGACATCTGTATCTGGATTGGCATCCGGAAACATGATGAGTCAGTCAGGTCCGCAAAATTCCATAGCCTCATTTATCAGCGCAAAAAGCCTTCCCGGTAGGGGTGACGTGGTACAAAAATTGTCAGGGGATGAAAAACCATGTCCTTCATGCGGTAAATTATCCAAGATGACAACAAAGTTTTGCAGAGATTGTGGAAACAAATTCTAATTTGTTTGATATTTTGTACCCTACTTCAAGAACTAAATAATCCTCACTCTGGAAATAATTCACGGATCGGTAGTCTAGCCTGGTTAGGATATCGCACTCACACTGCGGGGGTCGCTGGTTCAAATCCGGCCCGATCCATCCCTTTTTAAACTGAAAAGATCAATATCTGTTCATAACATCGTTCTGCCTGTGAAAGTTAGAATCTATTTAGATTAGAACCTGAAAATTCCTAACTCATTAAATCCAATGCTACCTTAAATTAAGGATCAAAGAAACTCTGACATTGTTCAATTTGAAGTTTTTCAGCTTGAAAACAAAATTATTAGTATTAGTTTTGACAGTATCTTTGATTTCTATAATGATGACTACAATTTTATTTTTAAATTTTAATAATATACCATTATTTCAATTAAAAGAAAATATTATTGGGATTGGCTTAGCATTAATGATTGCAATAAGTCTCATCACAATTTTTCTATCAAAACGTCTTTCTGAGCCGTTAACAAGACTTCGCGAGGCCGCTGATAAAATAGCAAAGGGAAATTTTGATGTTAGAACAGACATAAAAGCACATGATGAGATTGGGCAACTT
>JAGWGC010000054.1 GCA_028867615.1 Nitrososphaerota archaeon
GTGACTTGTTAAAGAATTTAGAAAGGGATGAAAAAATAATTACTTTAGAATCCCTTTCCAGAAAACCGATTTTTGTATCACAGGAACAACGAATAAGCAAACTTCTCAGGGAGATGCAAGGCAGACAGACCCACATGGCAATTGTAGTTGATGAGTTTGGAGGTGTAGAAGGTTGTGTTACACTTGAAGATCTATTGGAAGAGATCGTAGGTGAGATAATGGACGAAACGGACATGGAGGAACTCAATTTCAAAATGTTGGACAAGAATACAATGCTTGCAAGCGGAGATGTTGAGATTGACACAGTAAATGAAATATTAAAATCCGACATACCACAGGGTGATGACTATTCCACACTGAATGGCTTATTGCATGACAAGTTAAAGGACATTCCAAGAGCAGGGGACAGATTGATAATCGAGTCTATCAGGATGACTGTGGAAGAAGCAGTAAATAACCAAGCAAGTAGAATAAAAATAGAAAAGATTCCAAACAGCAGCTAGGTTCGTGGCGGGATTGCAAACTTGTTTTGCGGGTTTTTGTGATAATCCACCGGAATACTGGAATCTTTTTGTCGTCCTGTCAATATCCCTACAACAGTTTCATCCTTTTTGATTATTCCCTCGCCAATTAATTTTCTTACGCCAGCTGGAACTGCACCTGATGCCATCTCACAGTCAAATCCATTTAGGCCAACAAGCGCCATCCCGTCTAGCATCTCAGCATCTGATACCTGTGTTACAACCCCGTTTGTAAAGTCAAGCGCTCGCAACCCCTTGAGAATGTTGGCAGGTTTTGCAATCTGGATTGCGGTAGCCTTGGTCTTGGGTCTGATCTGGTTTGCATCCATATGTTCATAGTATTTTTTAATTAAACCTGTATCTGATTTTCCCTTATTCCATCGTAATTCAGTATTTTCGAATTTACCATTGTACAAAGTATACAAAGTATTTGCACCTTCAGAATTGACGACAGCAAGACGGGGTATTTTCTTTATCCACCCCCATTCATACAACTCCATGAGTGCCTTACCACAACTTGATGTGTTTCCTAGTGCGCCTCCGGGATAAACTATCCAATCCGGTGGATTCCAGTCTAAAAATTCCAAGGCCCTGAATACAATTGTTTTTTGTCCCTCAATTCTAAATGGATTTACAGAATTTACTGTATACCCTCCCACTTGTCCTGCCTGCTTTAGTGAGGCAGATAATGCGTCATCAAAATTTCCTTTGATTTCTACAACCTGAGCTCCAAACTGAAATGCTTGACTAAGTTTTCCAGGTGCAACTTCTCCTGCAGGTATGTATACGTCGCAATCCATGTTTTCATTTGCGGCATACATTGCAGCAGACGCAGAAGTGTTTCCAGTTGACGCACATATTATTTTTTTAATTTTAACAAGTTTTGCATGCGTTACAGCAGTTGTCATACCATTATCTTTGAAGGAACCGCTTGGATTGTATCCCTCAGGCTGTAGCCAAAGATTTTGTAGCCCAACATACTGTGATACACGTGACATGTGATATGGTTTTGAGAGCCTACCTTCTGCACCATCTAATGATACAAGATATTTTGAACATTGATCAATATCTTCAGTGTCAATCTGACAAAAATTCAAAAGCTCACGAAAACGCCATACGCCACTTTCATTGAAAATGTTGTTTGCGTGATTTCTGCGTTTGTAAAAAACTTCTTTTAATGAAATTGGCGGAATAGAACCATATTTGACATCAAGCAAGTGACCTTTCTCACATTCGATTCTGGTATCAGTGACAGGATATTGTAAACCGCATGCCGGATCTATACATTTCAGATATGCCTGTGACTGCATTATGCAAAAGTTAGTTGGTTCGTATTTAAATCTAAAGAATTTACGTTTTAGACAAAAACCTATGATACCATAAAAAAATTAACTATTTTTTTGGGCCTGAGCGCATATGAAAGTTAATGCAACACTTACACTCTTTTGAGATACATTCTTTTTCAGATACATGTCCACAGATACCGCATTCACAATGTGTTTGCATGTTTCTTCTGTAGATTTATTGCATTTAACCAATATGAGGGTTCTTGTATGGTAATGCCAGTCTATTTTTTTGGTTTTTTCGGTTTTTCAGTGGATTTTTTTGCAGACTTGGCTTTGTCCTCTAGGTGTTTTATTTTTGCCTCCTCTGTCTCTTTACTTTTTTCATCTACTGCTTTCATAACGGCCTGAATCAGACCATCCAAATCACTATCCGAAACTTCTGGTTCTACAGCTGATGCTATCTGAGTAATGGTATTGGATATGGCAGAGCTTACTTCGTCAAAACTTTCTGGATCTTCATATGCTGCACTATACAATGCTTTGAGCCTTCTGACATCAGAAAGCACCTGATCAGTCAGTGTTAAACGGTATTTTTTACCATTTATGGTAATTTCCTGGCTTATCATGCATGGACTCGCCATCCTGCTTTCATAAAGTTTTCTGTGAAAAAGAACAATTATTGGAGATATAATGAACATGATCTTGACTAGGAAAGTTCCAAGTAACGCAGAGCGATATTTTTCCACAGGTGTAAGCATGATTACATCAAGAGGTACAAAAGGCCACAATGTCATGGCAGCAGAATGGGTCATACAAATTTCATACAACCCAATTTTGATTGCTATCTTCATTCACAATGGATCTCAGACCATGAAGAACATAGGAAAAACAAAAGAATTCGGTGTAAATGTAGCATCAACAGATCAAACAACTGAAGTAAATGTGGCAGGCGGATATTCTGGGTCAGAAATTGACAAGCTAAAAATCAAAAATGTTTTCAAGACTATTAAACCACAAAAAATCAAGACAGTAATGATTTCTGGCTGCACCATAAATGCCGAATGTAAACTAGTCAGAAAAGAAAAGATAGGTGATCACGTCATGCTGGTAGGAAAAGTTGTTCACATAAAACACGATGTTATCAAAAGCCCTTTGATATATCACAAGGGGAGATATTTCAGGTTAGATTCCACAATAGAGCATGATAGAAAGGAGGTTAGAGTGAGTAAAGAGACACTAGATTTTTTTTCACACCTTTCACATGGAAAATTTGTTTTAAAATGTACGGGAGTTCTGGTCAAGTCGGGACACAAAATCATGGTTATCAAATGGCCAAAGACTGAATTTGAAACTATGCCGTTTATAATAACTCAAACAGGCAAAAATCAACGAGACCTTCTTATTAAATTTCTAAACAAAACTGGATTTGACATTCAGGTGAATACTGAACCAATCATGAAGAGACTTGTTCTAAGAAACGAAAATAAAGTTCAGAGAATAAATTTTGTGGTATTCAATGGGAAAAGTAAAAAATTGTCAAGGGAGGAAATGTGGAAACCAATACACATGGATGTCATTGCAAACTCGATTTAAATTGTAATATAGTCCAATGCCACGGCATCAGCTAATAACGATGCATGTCTTGAATTGATAATATATCCATTTTTTATATCGGTTGTTGGAACCCATCTATTTGTAGAACTATAGTGTCTTTTTTCTTTCATTTCTTTCTCAATGTCATGTAAATCACACTCTCCTTCTTCGATCTGCTGTGTGTTGATGTGTTTTATTGTGATCAGGATTTTTTTTACCTTTACCCTGACCCCGAATCTCCAAATGTGGTCGGATGTATCATCTTCAACTTCAAGCAACTTGAGTTTTATCTCCTTGGTGCCAAGTGCATCTCGACTAACCAAGCTACGTTCATCCACAAAATCTTCAAAGCTCATTATCTTGTGTTTACAACATCACATTAAAGAAGTATTCGATCTAATTGACCCTTGGTCTTTTAGTAAATGGCATGGTGCCAGATTCTAGTTTCAACGATTGTCGCTTTCCTTCATGCATGGCATAGGTATCACCATCATACGTGCAAATAAAATCAGTGACAGGATATTTTTCATCCCAAATTTTAAAGTATTCCCGAAGCTCGCGATGTTCATATTTTCCCGTACCTATTCGCTTCTTGGATGAAAATTTGAATGCAACAATCATTTTTCTTGTCTGATATAGCTCAAAAGTATGTATCCATTTCAGACAACGTTGTATTTGATCATATGGCACCCTTAAAGTTGTATTTGTACCAGATTTTGCTTCAATTGTATATATGATATTTTCACTGGTGCTTACTGCAAGTATGTCTGGCAATCCGACGCTAGGCGACCCAAGTCTAAAGGCCTTCCAGCCCTCAGTTGCATTGAATCTTTTGACCAGTGTATCTTCCCAATTGTAGCCTCTCTGCCTTCTAGTTCTCGCTATAATCTGGTTAGCCGTTTTGATATTTTTTTTACGTGATATGGTCTTGGAGTTGTGAAACCCAGATTGCTCTACAGACGTCACTTGCTTTCGATTTTATAAAATGAATTTGATGATATAGACTAGGTGGTAAGTGTATTCTTAGCTTTTGTGGTTTAAATTTGACACAATCACATAGAAATATGAGTAATGATGAAACGCACCTCGAATCTAAAAATTCAAGGGCATTGCATCTCTTCGAGAGTGCTATCAAGAGTGAAGCAACAAAAGTACAATACAAACTTATCGTTAGTAAGTTTTTAGATTGGGCCAAGGTTGATGATGTCGATAATTTCGTTGCACAGGATCAGAAAAAACTACAAATCTTGATAGAAGATTATGTTATTTACCTAAAAACAAAATCTGGTCTATCTCCCAATAGTATACCAAGACAGTTCTTTGCTCTACAACTATTGTTTGCTATGAATGATGTAATCCTAAATTGGGTCAAGATACGTAAGTTATTACCTGCTGCAGTCAAACTATCTGGAGAATATCCCTACACTAATGATCATCTTAGGATGATGCTTTCAAATTCGAAGATCCCTCGCTCACGTGCATTAATCCACTTTGCTGCATCTACTGGATGTCGCATAGGCGCAATACCGGATTTGAAAATCAAACATTTAACAAAAATGGAGGACGGATGTACGGCTGTTCTTATCTATGATGGATCTACTGAAGAATATTATTCATTTTTGACACCTGAAGCTGGCAAATCTCTTGATGAATATTTACAACAACGAGAGAGAAATGGAGAGAAGATCGAATCTGAAAGCCCAATCTTTACCAAAATAAAAAATGGGTGGGGTACCACTGGCCATATACGCGTCAAGGAGTTGAAGATGTTAATGTACAGAATAACAAAATGCGTAGTCAAGAGCAAAAATACTTCCAAAACACGTTATGACATACAGTTGTCACATGGATTTAGGAAGAGATTTGCATCAATCTTGAAAAATAATGACAATGCAAATCTGAGTTTAGTTGAAAAGTTGATGGGACATAGAGGAGTTTTCAACCTAGATGGAAGGTATCACAAGCCAGATTTAGAAACACTACATAAGGAATTTGATAAGCATATTCAAAATCTAACTGTTGATGAGAGTATGCAACTGAGGTTGCAATTAGAGGAGAAAAATGCCGAGCTTCAAGAAAATGAAGGACTTGCCAGGATGAACAAGAGATACAAAAGTGAAGTCAGTGAAATAAAGAACATGTACCTAGAACTTCTGGATCTTGTGTATAAATCACAATCTGAGAAAAATGAAATACAATCCTAGTTTTGCTCGATAGATTCTAGTTCGTTGATTTTCTTTCCGAGTTTTTTGATTAAAAGATACATCTTGTCCAGTGTCTCCTTCTCAATTACTGTCACTTCTTTTTCTTGATTCTTTGTTTCCATGAAATATATTCAGTTCCTTGTTTTAAACACCAAACCAACAGATGTTGATATCTTTGTTTTACTCAATTATTTATATCCGGGCTGATTGATTTGGCTTCTGTTTTCCAGCAGTACAGTTTACACAAGAATATGGTCCTTGTTCTGCAGCTGGTACTAGTTCCACATTGCTTGTAAAACAAATAGAACAAAGACCTTTCATACCTAACATGTTTTTGTCACGTCATCTTAAACTGTCTTGTAAAAAATAACTCTTATTATGATTTGAAAACTTCATTTGTAACTGTACACAATAGTGGAATACCATATGAAATGATGAGAAATCCAGACATTGTTTCTAAGATAAAAAACAATATTCACAATTATGAAAAATTTCAATCGCGTGGACACATCCATTGAAAATAGATTGCCTATTTCTACTCAAAATTTTCTCCGGTACAAATACGATAAGAAAATGTGCCTAACAATCTCATTTGTCTAATGAAATTTGAGATATTGGTGTGATATTTTTATAGTAAGCCTTTTAGTGTTTCCTCACTCATCCATTTTATTGAAAGTTGAAGAAAAAAGTCAATCTAAAGATATGACCCTAGATGATCAGGATTCTATATTACTTGGAGAATACATTGAGATCTTAAGTACGGATGATGAACGGTTATCAATAATAGGAGAAGAACTTTCAAATGAAACAGGAAGAAAGATTCTCAAAAACATATTTGAGGGTAAAACCACAGTATCCTCAATTTCATCAAATCTGGGGATATCGATTCAATTAGTTTCATGGCACGTAGAGAGACTATCCAAGATAGGCCTGATCAGAATTAGTTCTACAGGACTTAGTCAAAAAAACAAGAAAGTAAATCATTATGAACCCGCGAAGCTTGCCATAATGATTATTCCGTC
The DNA here is from genome assembly GCA_028867615.1 of Nitrososphaerota archaeon. Lineage (GTDB taxonomy): Archaea > Thermoproteota > Nitrososphaeria > Nitrososphaerales > Nitrosopumilaceae > Nitrosotalea. Next base: position 6,627 of record JAGWGC010000054.1, read on the forward strand.
GTCCATCACATCATCACCTGAATATTCCAACATATTGAAAAGCAGTCTAAAGAAAATCTATGGAAAACTTGCAGTATTTACTTCATTCATAGTTGGAAGCACATTGTTATACCTACAACATAATCTGAATACGCCAACACCACCAATAGAACTGAATGATCCTGACTATGTCAAACATGTAATTACCAGTAACGACATCACAACTTCAATAATTGGCGGATTTGGCATGTCACTAGCAACATGGTTGAGTATCAAAATCTACATTAAATGGAAAAATATCCATAGATAACCTTCCAAGGATTATAAAATAAAACGGGTAGTGCCTTAACAGGCATATGGTACGTTGGACAGAGTACCCCAAGTAGCAGTTCCGCCTAACTTGATATTTCCAGTCATTGCAGTAGATGGAGATACGACCGAGCCACCACAAGTTAGATCTTTGTCACTAGAAGTTTGCCATTGATTCCAAACACCATTTAGTTTTTCGTTTGCACTATCTGCTTTCACAGCACTAGTGATGTCACTTGGCCAGCTAGTGAATGTCATCGTGTTATTGTTTTCCACGTATACGGAGTTGGTTATCTCACTGCCGTATTGCTGACCGGTACATGGAACACCAGTGGTATGGACATACAAATTGCTGCCATAAGATGCTTGTATCTTATAGTTTGAACTTCCACTGCAAAGCACTTCAGATGTTTCTACTTGTCCATTTGTCCATGCAGGAGGACTTGGATATCCAAATACATGAGGTGCCAAGGTGAATGGGGTTACAGAGTTATCTGCCCATGTTATTACCTTACTATTTGCCTGCACAAGATCGCCACAGCTTGTACTGCATCCATAATGTGCAATTATCCATCCACCCTGAGCATAATCCTGTCCTGCAGTTGGGGAAAATCGAGCGTTCACCAACTGGGCAACAAATCCACTCATGTGAGTATATGTACCACTAAACGTAGGGGTGTAGATGTTTGCAATAGTTCCCTGTAGGATGTTTGGACCTAGGATATCATCTTGTGTTGCCGAAGAATAACCATTGTGTGCAACTGTTGCAGATGCAATTGGCAGAAAAGCATTTGATTCAACACTATCTTTTGATAGATCTGGATCACTAAAGGAAATGGATTCCCTATGACATGGAGTTGAATTGTCGGGAGCGTAGGTTTTGACTATGCTTTTCGTAGCTAGATCAAAAACTACTATAGATTCCCACCCTATGTCACATGCCTTTGGTGCAGATGTGTCCGATGGGATATGTAAATGCATAATCATTTGGTTCCATTGTGGAGTAGGAGTTGAAACTCCATTAAAATCCAAATATCCCAATTGCCATTTGTCTGACCATGCTTTAATTCCTGGCACATTCTTCGCATTAGCCACAAACTTATCCATTTCACTTGATGTAAATTCCGGGGTTGGTGGAAAATACGGCCCAGGGGGATTTTGTTCAGATGCAGCCTGAGCTAAGTGAGGTGCAAAATATGTTTCTGCTGGCGTTATGATAGCCGCAACAATTACAATTGCCGTAATTGTCGCATAGAAGATGTTTCTTTTTTCAGTTAATTTTGTCATTATCCGGTACATTAGAAAAGTTGAATGATAAGTTTTACTCAAATTGAAATTTGACTTAAAATCTTTTCATGAAATTCAAAATCGAAGAAAATTATTATAAAAATCTCATAGAAACAATTCAAATGACGGATTATTACAATAATCTAAAAACTAGTGTTTTTGTCACGTCATCTTAAACTGTCTTGTAAAAAATAACTCTTATTATGATTTGAAAACTTCATCGTGGTCTTTTTCTAAGTTTAACTTCCCCGTCCACGATTCTTACAGAGTATCCTCTGTTTTCCAATAATATTGTAGCAAGCTTGCTGTATTCTGGTTTCAAAATAAATTTCTTTAATTCTTGTGATCCTAATTGTGATAAATCAAATCCTGGCACATTTGCATTAATGCTCTGATTTGATACTGTAACCTTATCATCTGGTTTCTGTTTTAACTCTTCTTGTGGTTTTTCAAGAATCTTACTTTCTTCCGTTGGGATAAAGTATTCCACTTTTGATTTTGTCGTGTTGCTTCTGCCATGTCCCAGGTCAAGTACAGTTTTTTTTATTTCAGCATACCCACGTTCTACAATTCCTTTTTCTTCAAGCTTCCACAAAATCCCCATGACATCATATGTAGACATGCCAATTTTATCCGCAATTGATTTTGCAGTTCCTCCGTTTTTTAGCACATTATGCACCTCAAGATCTTCTAGGGTTAGGTGAGTAACTGAATTGTTCTGTATATTGCCAAGCCGCTCTACTGATTCTGGCGGAACGAGTGTAATTTTATAAAATTGCTCTGCTATATCGTTCTTGTTCATTGTATCCATGATGTACTGTTTGTGTTTTTCTGAAAAGACCACAAACCACACATCATATCCAAGCTCAAAGTTTTTCCTGAAATTTTCTACTACCTGAGATTCATGTTTTGTAGGATCAGTCTCTACCTCCACTGCAATTATTCTCTCAGACCATGTTAACTTGTCATACGTGACTTCTCTTCCGGCATATTCCATGAGCTGTGGCTCAAATATCAACAAATCCGGCCTTTGTTTTCCCTTGTCCCCAAGGTCTGGTATGCAAAACTTGAATGCCTTTTGCTGCATGGTCATTATCATAAATATGGTGGCAAGGTGAAGGTCAGAGCCTGCACGCCTCCCCATTGCTGCTTGTGAGAAAAAGCTATTGTATGCAAGACCTGAGAGCACATAACGTGTAGCAAGATTATCATCGCCATCATTTTGTTTAACACTTTTTCGCTCGACTAGCCTTAGTTGGTTAACCAGAATATCATCAAGCTTTTCCATCACATCTCGCTTTTCAACTGCAAACATGGCATGCATTGCTTCATGGATGTCATCTTTTGTCATATCGCGATTTTCATTATACAACAAGAGCAGGATTGCAGATTCAAGCGGTGTTATCTGTGGGGAACCATTTTTTGACTTGGTCGGCAGGATGTATTTTT
>JAGWGC010000055.1 GCA_028867615.1 Nitrososphaerota archaeon
TTAGATATATATTAACCTCTCGGTGGATGCATCTTAGTTTGTGGATTAGTCATGCGTTTACAGCTAATGTTCAAAGGAGATTTTAAAAGATGATTAGTAAAAAAGAGAAAATACTCATTCCAGATCATATCTATGTTCCAAAACATGAAATAATAAATAAAGACGAAGCTGAGAAGGTTCTTGAAAAATATCATACCAAGCCTACCGAAATGCCGCTAATCTATGTGAGTGATCCAGCTATCAGAGGTTTGGGAGTAAAACCAGGCGATATGATAAAAATTACACGAAAAAGTCCAACTGCTGGCGAGAGTTTGTACTATAGGTACGTGGTGGAAGAATAATGGCAAACATTTCAAACAAACGCTGGCCTATAATTCAAGATATTCTAAAGAGAGAGGGAATTGCAAGACAACATCTTAATTCATATGATGAATTTCTTGAAAGGGGACTTCAAAGTATCATAGATGAAGTTGGACAAATTGAAATTGAAAGTGCTGAATATCCATACAAGATTCAACTTGGAAAAGTAAAACTCCAACAACCCCGTATGATGGAATTGGATGGTTCTATTACTCATATTGCACCAATGGAAGCACGACTAAGAAATGTCACATATGCATCTCCTATAATGCTTGAAGCAAGTGTTGTAGAAGATGGAAAAATCCTAGAATCAAGGTATATTCATATCGGAGACATGCCTGTAATGGTTCGATCTAATGCTTGTATATTGCATAATCTTTCTGAACAAAAATTAGTAGAACACGGTGAAGATCCAAGCGACCCAGGTGGTTACTTTATCATAAATGGCTCTGAACGGGTTATAGTGGGATTGGAAGATCTTTCTTACAATAAAATTATTGTAGATAGAGAAACTGTTGGTGGTAATACTGTTTTCAAAGCAAAGGTCTATTCTTCTATTGTAGGCTACAGGGCAAAATTAGAATTGATAATGAAAAATGATGGTCTTATTGTTGCCAAGATTCCAGGCTCTCCTGTCGATATCCCAGTAGTTACTTTAATGCGAGCATTGGGTCTTGAATCTGACAGAGAAATAGCAGCTTCGGTATCACTAGTGGATGATATTCAAGATGAACTTGAAGGTTCATTTGAAAAGTCAGGCGATGTACCAACTGCAAAAGATGCCATAGTCTACATTAGTAAAAGAATTGCACCTGGTATGCTGGAAGAATTCCAGATTAAGAGAGCTGAAACATTACTTGATTGGGGTCTTTTACCACATCTTGGTAAGCATCCTGATAATAGAAAAGAGAAAGCACTATTTCTAGGAGAAGCCACATGCAAACTGATCGAACTAAAATTGGGTTGGATTGCTACGGATGATAAAGATCATTATGGAAATAAAGTCATAAAATTTGCAGGTCAAATGCTTGCTGATCTTTTCAGAACTGCATTTAGAAATCTAGTCAGAGATATGAAATATCAACTGGAAAGATCAGGTCAAAAAAGAGGCATAAATGCAGTAGCAGCTGCTGTTAGGCCTGGAATCGTTACTGACAAAATGAATAATGCCATTGCAACTGGAAATTGGGGAAGAGGCAGAGTTGGTGTGACACAACTTCTTGATAGGACCAATTATCTTTCAACTATTAGTCACCTTAGAAGAATTCAATCACCTCTGAGCAGAAGCCAGCCTAACTTTGAAGCAAGAGATCTTCATGCTACACACTTTGGTAGGATATGTCCAAGTGAAACTCCAGAGGGTTCGAATTGTGGATTGGTAAAGAATCTTGCCTTGTCTGCAATAATTTCTGTCAATGTTCCATCTGAAGATATAATTGAGAAACTCTATGACTTGGGTGTAACTTATGTATCTGACGCAAAAGATGAATTGAAAAAAGAAGGTACTAGAGTTTTTGTTGATGGTAGATTGATTGGATACTTTAAGGATGGTCAACGACTCGTTGATTCTCTACGAGATCTAAGGAGAAACTTCAAGATTCATCCACACGTAGGAATCTTCCTGTACCAATCTAGCTTTGAAGGTTCCACTAAACGACTTTATGTTAATTGTAATGCTGGAAGAGTTTTGCGTCCTCTCATTGTAATCAAAGATAATAAAATTCTCTTAACACAAGAATTAATCGATAAGGTGAGCAAAAAATTCCTTTCATGGACAGATCTTTTGCACATGGGAATAATTGAGTTAGTAGATGCTAATGAAGAAGAAAACTCTTACATTGCAATTGATGAAACTGACATAAAGAAACATACTCACATGGAAGTATTCCCGTCTGCAATTTTGGGAGCAGGTGCATCTATAATTCCATATCCAGAACATAACCAGTCTCCAAGAAATACATATGAATCTGCAATGGCAAAACAAAGTCTTGGTTTTTCAACTCCACTCATGAATGCAAGTACGTATGTGAGACAACATTTGATGTTGTACCCACAAACTCCAATTGTTAATACAAAAGCAATGGGTCTTTTAGGATTGGAGGACAGACCTGCTGGTCAAAATTGTGTTGTTGCGGTATTGCCATTTGATGGATATAATATTGAAGATGCTATCGTCTTGAGCAAGTCATCCATTGATAGGGGTCTTGGAAGAACGTTCTTCTACCGAATTTATGAAGCTGAAGCAAAACAATATCCTGGAGGCATGAGAGATAACTTTGAGATTCCAACTGCAGAAGGAAATATTCGTGGATTTAGAGGTGACAAGGCATACAGATTATTGGAAGAAGATGGAGTGATTGCAACTGAATCGACAGCACAAGGTGGAGATATACTGATTGGAAAAACAAGTCCGCCAAGATTCATGGAAGAATATAGAGAATTTGAAGTAAAAGGACCATATCGAAGAGATACATCAATAGGAGTCAGACCCTCTGAAAATGGAGTTGTTGATACCGTTGTTATGACACAATCACACGATGGAGGCAGAATGTACAAGATCAGAGTTAGAGATCTTAGGATTCCTGAAATTGGAGACAAATTTGCATCAAGACATGGTCAGAAGGGTGTCGTGGGGTTACTTGTAAACCAAGAAGATCTTCCCTACACCGCAGATGGAGTTGTTCCAGACGTTTTGATTAATCCACATGCTTTCCCGTCCAGAATGACAGTTGGAATGTTTTTGGAGTCTGTAACAGGAAAAGCTGCTGCACTGCGTGGAAGTAAAATGGATGGCTCTGCTTTTGTCGGAGAGAAACTTGAAGATGTAAAAGGCGTTTTAGAGCAAAACGGATTCAAATATTCTGGAAAAGAAGTAATGTATGATGGAAGAACGGGAAAACCATTTGCAGTAGACGTATTCATCGGAGTTGTATATTATCAAAAGCTTCATCACATGGTTGCAGACAAGATTCATGCAAGAGCAAGAGGCCAAGTCCAAATGTTGACAAAACAACCTACAGAAGGACGTGCAAGAGGTGGAGGTTTACGATTTGGTGAAATGGAAAGAGACTGTCTTATTGCATATGGTGCATCAATGATGCTAAAAGATAGACTGTTAGATGAATCTGACAAGGCTGATATCTACATTTGTGAACGATGTGGATTGGTTTCCTATTATGATATTAAACAAAGAAGATTTGTATGCAGAGTATGTGGTGATAAAGCAAAGGTTACCTCTATTTCTGTTGCATATGCGTTTAAACTACTTCTACAGGAGATGATGAGTCTTGATGTCGCACCTAGACTTTTGATAAAGGAGAGAGTATAATGGCGCTTGAAACAATAAAAGTAATTGACGGAATAAAGTTTTCTGTATGGTCTCCTACAGAAATTAGAAAATATTCTGTTGCTGAAATCACTGCACCAGAAACTTATGACGAAGATGGAATGTCTGTTCAAGGTGGATTAATGGATGGAAGACTTGGTACGCTTGAACCAGGTCAGAAATGCCTTACATGTGGAAATACTGCAGCAAGATGTCCGGGACACTTTGGACATATTGAACTTGCAGAACCTGTTTTACATATAGCATTCATAGATAACATCTACAAACTTTTGTTGACTACATGTAGATCCTGTGCTAGATTAAAAATTCCACAAGAAGAGCTAGAAGAATATCACCAAATCATGAAAAAGGAAGCAGCGTATACCGTAATTTCAATTAAACATATTCCTACTGAAATAATTGAAAGAGCCAAGAAAGAAAAAACTTGTCCTCATTGTGGCAAGTCACAATATGAGTTGATATTCACAAAACCAACAATTTTCATAGAAAGAACTGAGCTTGGTGAGAACAGATTGCTTCCAATTACAATTCGAGAGAGATTTTCACATATGATTGATGAAGATCTGAAATTGCTAGGATATGATCCTACAACAGCAAGACCGGAATGGTTTATCTTACAAGTTCTACCGGTTCCACCAGTTACAGTAAGACCGTCCATTATTCTAGAAACCGGAATTAGGTCTGAGGATGATCTAACTCACAAACTAGTAGATATCATAAGAGTGAATCAGAGACTAAAAGAAAGTAAAGAAGCTGGAACTCCTCCACTTATTGTACAAGACTTGGTTGATCTCTTACAATATCATGTTACAACTTACTTTGATAACGAAGTGTCAGGTATTCCACAAGCTCACCATAGATCAGGAAGACCTCTAAAAACTCTTACACAGAGACTAAAAGGAAAAGAAGGAAGATTCAGAGGTTCACTATCTGGAAAAAGGGTTGACTTTTCAAGTAGAACTGTTATTTCGCCTGATCCAAGCTTGCAAATCTCTGAGGTAGGAGTTCCAGAGGCTGTTGCAACTAAACTAACAATTCCTGAGGTTGTTACCGAATGGAACATTGAGAGGCTGAAAAAACTTGTCATAAACGGACCAAGCAAATTTCCAGGTGCTAATTATATTGTAAGACCAGACGGGGTGAAAATTAGACTTGACTTTGTTGAAGACCGAGAAACTATTGCAAATAATATTGAAATAGGATATCTTGTAGAACGACATCTCTCTGATGGAGATATAGTGATGTTCAACAGACAGCCATCATTACACCAAATGTCCATTATGGGTCATTATGTTAGAGTATTGCCTGGCAAGACTTTTAGATTGCATCCATCCGTCTGTCCTCCTTACAATGCTGATTTTGACGGAGATGAGATGAATCTACATGTACCTCAGAGTGAAGAAGCACGAGCAGAAGCTATCCTCTTAATGCGTGTACAAGACCAATTGATATCTCCAAGATATGGCGGTCCTATAATTGGCGCATTACGTGATTTCATTACTGGTGCATATTTACTTACAAAAGATGATACTACATTAACACCTCAAGAATTTGCAAACCTTGCAATGTTGGGTGGTTATAGTGGAACATTCCCAGAACCTGCAGTAAAAGCAAAAGGTGGATCACTTTATAGTGGTAAACAGTTATTCTCATTATTCTTACCAAAAGACTTCAATTATGTCATAACATCAAAATGGTCTAAAGGTACGAAGGGTCCAGTAAAAGATGTAGTAATCAAAAACGGACAGCTAGTTAGTGGTGTGATTGATAAAGCATCTATTGGAGCAGAAGAACCGGATAGTGTACTACACAGAATCACAAAAGATTATGGATATGAAGAGGCCAAGAACTTCCTCAACTCTATTCTGATTATGCTAAAGCAATTCATTACAGGTTATGGATTTAGTTATGGTTATGCTGATCTTGAACTTGCAACAAAGACAAAAGATGGAATTCTTGAAAACATCCAAGAATCATATGACAGAGTCTATGATTTTATTGCTCAAGCAAAGAAAGGTACTCTACAGCTTAGCAGAGGTCTTTCTGCTGAAGAAGCATTAGAAGCATATATTGTAAATGAACTTTCAAAAGCTAGAGACAAGGCAGGAAATTCGGCTGATAAATCTTTTGATGAAACTAATGCGGGTAGGATAATGGCAACTACTGGTGCTAGAGGCTCATCACTAAATATTGGTCAAATGGCTGGTGCCTTGGGTCAACAGTCTATCAGAGGTAGAAGAATTCTCAAAGGTTATAGTAATAGGGCATTACCACACTTTAAAGAAAATGATGCCAACCCAGATGGTAAAGGGTTTGTCAAATCTAACTATAGAGAGGGATTGTCTACTCTGGAATTCTTCTTCCATGCTATGGGTGGAAGAGAAGGTCTTGTTGATACTGCAGTTAGAACACAACAAAGTGGTTACATGCAGAGAAGACTCATCAATGCACTTGAACATCTTAAACTAGAATATGATGGAACAGTAAGAGATCCACATGGTCACATAATACAATTTCTCTATGGAGAAGATGGTATCGATGTAGCAAAAAGTGATCATGGTGAGGCATTTAGAATTGCTAGGTTGATAGAATCTGAGAGCATCATTGATTCTGGAAAGAAAGCTACAAAAGAAGAGATAACAGATTTAGCAAAAAAATACACAAAGACATTCAATCCACGTTTGTCAAAAACTGTGCTTGAGGCTCTGCTTGAATCGAAACTTAGCAAAGAGGGTGTTGATAAAGTCTGTAAAAAAGCACTAGAACTTTATGATAATGCTAAGGTTGAACCTGGTCAGGCAGTAGGTGTGGTAACAGCTCAATCAATCGGTGAGCCTGGTACTCAGATGACTCTTAGAACATTCCACTTTGCAGGTATTAGAGAAAGAAACGTAACACTGGGACTTCCTAGATTGATTGAACTTGTTGATGCACGAAAGAAACCTGTAACCCCTACAATGGATATTTACTTGGAAGAAAATCACAAGAAATCAAAAGAGAAGGCAATCAAAGTAGCAAGGGAAATTCTACACACCAAGATTAGTGCATTAATTTCTAGTACTGAAACTGATTATTCTACAAAGATTAAGCTCAATCTTAACCAAGACAAACTGCGAGAAAGAGCATGTACAATTGAAGATGTGGTGGATGCATTACAATCTTCCAAGAAGAAATTTGAGATCGAGCCAAGTGGAAATTCAATTACCCTTACGCTACCAGAAGAATCTGATACTCAGACGGTTCTTGCAATGAGAAACAAAATTCTATCCACTACTGTAAAAGGTGTGACAGATGTAGAAAGAGTTACAATTGTGCAACAGGGAGAAGAGTGGGTTATACAGACGTCTGGTTCAAACATTGCAAAAGTATGGGAAATTGATGGCATTGATAAGAAAAATATTCGAACTAATAACATCTTTGAGATTGCAGGTACATTAGGTATTGAAGCTGCACGAAATTCACTGATAAATGAATTGAGTTCTACTCTTGAAGATCAAGGTCTCGAGGTGGATGTACGATATATTATGTTGGTATCAGACTTGATGTGTTCTAGAGGTTATTTACAACAAATTGGAAGACATGGAATTGCTGGAACTAAGACTAGTGTGCTTGCAAGAGCCGCATTTGAAATCACCGTTCCAACAATTGCAGAAGCTGCACTAGCAGGAGAAGTTGAAGAACTTAAAGGTGTAACAGAAAATGTTATAGTAGGAGCAAATATCCCAATCGGTACAGGAACAGTAGATCTATACATGAGAGTGGTTCAAGATGGCTAAACTATTAGAAAAAATAATAAAAGATGCAATTGAGGATGGGAAATATTCCTTTGGCACAAAAGAAGCAATCAGCACCATAAAAAATTCAAAAGTTATTGTATTATCAAACTCTATCGCAGAAAAAACACTTGAACAAATACAAGAAGTATCTAAAAATGCAAAGGTTCCTACACTGAATTACAATGGTTCTTCGGTAGAACTCGGAAGATTGTGTGGTACACAATTTCGAATTTCTGCATTATCACTTAAGACTCTAAGTGATACTAATCTCAAAGCAATAACAAAAGAACTTGAAACAGAGACGAAATAATCCAATGTACTTTTCCTCATCTATTTTCTATCAAGATTTAAATGTCCCACCAAGAGATCGAGTTTAAAAACGGTATGACGGAAACAATCAAACTATCAACAGATCAAATAAAACTGATGTCACTTTTTCAGAATGTGACCGGAGCTACAGCACGAGACTGTATTGAAGACGAGAAACAAGACCGAGTTATATTTGTGGTAAATCATGGTAAAATGGGATTAGCCATTGGAAAAGGAGGTTCTACAATAAAGAATCTACAAAACGTAGTAAAAAGAAATGTTGAACTTGTAGAATACTCCGAAGACCCATCTGAATTTCTAAAAAATATGCTCAATCCAAAATTAGTTTCTGAAGTGAAAATAAATAAGAGACTTGACGGCTCACTCCAAGCAATTATCCTAGTTGATGCAAAAAAGAAAGGAATTGTAGTGGGTAGAGAAGGTCGTAATGCAGAAAAAGCAAGACTATTAGCAAAGAGATACTTTCAAATTTCCAGTGTTCTTATTCAAAGTCCGGAGAAAATAATGGAGTAATGGTATGGCAAAATCACCTTTAGGTCTATTTGCAGGAAGAGTTCTCAAAGATAAGAGAAAACGACAGAAATGGTCTATTGGTACCTATAAAAGAAGAGAATTAGGTCTTGATAAGAAAGCAAGTCCTCTTGGAGGTGCTCCGCAAGCTCGAGGTATAGTTTTAGAAAAAGTTGGAATAGAAGCAAAGCAGCCAAACTCTGCTGTAAGAAAATGTGTTAGAGTTCAACTGATAAAGAATGGTAAAACTGTCACGGCCTTTCTTCCTAGGGACGGTGCCCTCAACTTTGTTGATGAACATGATGAAGTACATGTAGAAGGTATGGGCGCATCCATGGGAGGAGCACTTGGTGATATTCCTGGTGTAAGGTGGAAGGTTTTCAAAGTAAATGGTACTTCACTTAAGGAACTTGTCTATGGAAAGAAGGAAAAACCAAGGAGATAAAAAATGACTGAAACACAAAACCTTCTACTTTTCAGAAAATGGGATATCTCAAACATTGATGTCAAAGATCCGGGATTAAAAAATGTAATATCTCTTAAACAAGAGATAATGCCATTGTCATTTGGCAGATCAGCTCTTAAAAGATTCAACAAGGCTGAAGTTAACATAGCTGAGCGACTCATTAACAAACTATCTCATTTTGGAAAAAAATATGCAAAAAATACAGGTAGGATGGGTGGAAAGAAAATTCGAGCGATAAATACAGTCAAGGCTGCATTTGATATAATCCATCTAAAAACTGGCAAGAATCCTGTTGAAGTTTTGATAAGAGCTGTAGAATATTCTGCACCAAACGAAGATACTACTAGAATAGTATATGGTGGAACTGTTTATCATGTTTCAGTAGATGTTGCACCGCTAAGGAGAGTTGATCTTGCATTACGATTCATTGCAGAGGGTGTCAGAGATGCATCATTTTCTAACCCCAAAGCCGTTGAGGAAAATCTTGCAGAACACTTGATACTTGCTTCAGCAAATGACATGAACGCTCCGTCTGTCAAGAAAAAGAATGAACTAGAACGAATTGCAATGGCTTCTAGGTAACGAAATTATTTTTTAAAAATATAGATAGCCCGAGGCAGATTCGAACTGCCGTCCCCAGGTGTCCTCTCATAAGATCCAGAGCCTGAGATCCCTAACCCAAAATTGTTTGGCCACTAGACTATCGGGCTACCGAGACGACTGGTATTTCTTGAGAATATATT
>JAGWGC010000056.1:0-2413 GCA_028867615.1 Nitrososphaerota archaeon
CTCTCCACATTTTGGAGAAGAGGTGTTGGGTGAGCCAAAATCACAACCGCGCGTATTGACAACTGCAGACTTTAAAGAAATAATTTCAAGAAGAAAGCCAAGTGTAAGTATGGAAATGATACGTGCATACTACAAATGGACTGAGCAGTTCAAAGCACTCTAAATTTTATTTTCCAAACGTCTTCCACTAATTTCATATTTTCGTGTAAATTCAAACTTTAGATCGCCATAAAATTTAAATCTCTATTAAAATCCACATGCAGAGGGTTTCAAGGATTCCGACAAAAAAAGCCAAACATGCAAACAAGTTTGGTATGTTGATTTTAGAAGACGGCACTGTTTTTGAAGGGATGGGTTTTGGATACCCGACTGTAGCGTTTGGCGAAGCAGTATTCAATACTGGAATGACTGGATATGTTGAAGCACTCACGGATCCGTCATATAGCGGACAGATTCTGACACTTACATACCCACTTGTTGGGAACTATGGTGTTCCGGATCCTACTGTAAAAGATTCTGATGGTGTACGAAAAAACCTAGAGTCTGAAGCAATACAGGCAAGGGGTCTTGTGGTCCACGAGTTGTCTCTTACTGCAAGTCACTGGAATATAGCAATGACTCTGGACGAGTGGCTTTACAATGAGAAAATCCCTGGAATTTCAGGAATTGATACCAGGGATCTTACGATAAAACTTAGAACAAGTGGTGTAATGATGGCCGCACTTGCCGTATCTGATACTCCGATTAATATACAAGAAATCAAAAAGAAACTCGAGTCTGTTAAAAAATATAATGACGAGGAATTTATGAACACCGTATCGATAAAAGAGCCGCAAACGTTTGGCTCTGGATCTGAATCAATAGTGGTGATTGATACTGGAGTAAAGAATTCAATATTGCGAAATGTCCTAAGTCTTGGCTATAAAGTAATCCAAGTTCCTTGGAACTATTCACTTGAAAAGATTTTGTCATACAATCCAAAGGGAATAATATTTTCAAATGGGCCTGGTGATCCAATCAAGTGTGCTGAAACAATGACAACTGCAAAACAAGTCATTGAAAAAAATATTCCAACGTTGGGGATTTGTCTTGGGGCACAAATCTTGGGGCTTGCAGGTGGTGCAAGTACATACAAGCTAAAATATGGTCATCGAGGACAAAACAAGTCTTGCATCAATCTTGACACTAATCAAGTCTATGTGACAAGTCAGAATCACGGATATTGTATTGACCCAGACTCACTGAAAAATACTGATTTTAAATTATGGTTTACAAATGCTGATGATAAAACAGTAGAGGGAATAAAACACAAGCAAAAGAAAATAATTGCTGTACAATTTCATCCCGAGGCATCACCTGGACCTTTTGATTGCATGTTTATTTTTGAAGAACTCAAGAAACTCATAGGGGAGGACAATGCCAAAAGATGAGTCGTTAAAGAAGATTCTAGTTCTTGGCAGTGGGGCAATCAAAATCGGAGAAGCAGGCGAAAGTCACAAAATGACCGTCAATTCGACTACTCCGGTAGCCAGTGCCTCAAAGCCATCCAGGAAGAGGGAATCAAGAGTGTTCTTGTAAATCCAAATATTGCAACAATACAGACTGATACAAGATTTGCAGACAAGGTGTACTCTATCCCGGTCAATCCACAATATGTAGAATCTATCATAGAAGCAGAGCGACCTGATGGTCTGATGCTTGGCTTTGGAGGCCAAACTGCACTTAACTGTGGAGTAAAACTGGAAGAACTTGGAATTCTTAAAAAATATGGCGTAAAGGTGCTTGGAACTCAAGTATCTGGAATTCAAGCTACTGAAGACAGACAACTCTTCAAGGACTCTATGATAGGATGCAATGTACCTGTACTCAAAAGCAGAACTGTCTATAACTTTGAAGAGGCAAAAAAAGCTGCAAAAGACATTGGCTACCCAGTAATCATACGCGTTGCATATACGCTTGGAGGAAAAGGCGGGGGAGTTGCACACAATGAAATTGAACTTCACGAAATTGTGGCAAGGGGTCTTAATGCAAGTCTTGTAGGACAAGTATTGATTGAAGAATACATTGGACACTGGAAACAAATTGAGTATGAAGTCATGGCAGACTACACGGGAAATAATGTCATCATATGTAACATGGAAAACGTTCTATCAATGCGGGTACACACAGGCGATAATATTGTAGTTGCACCGTCTCAGACGCTTGACAATTATGAATACCAGATGTTGCGCTCTGCGGCATTACGTGCTGCAAAACATGTTGGAATTGTTGGAGAATGTAACGTACAATTTGCACTAGATCCAAATTCAGACAAGTATGTTGCAATCGAGATGAATCCAAGACTTTCTCGCTCCTCTGCTCTTGCAAGCAAAGCAACTGGATATCCTATTGCATACATGGCTGCAAAAATTGT
>JAGWGC010000056.1:2423-9259 GCA_028867615.1 Nitrososphaerota archaeon
TGCATGTTTTGAACCGTCCCTTGACTATGTTGTATGTAAACATCCCAGATGGGACTTTAGCAAGTTTGAGCTTGCCAATCGTAACCTGGGTCCTACAATGAAATCTGTAGGTGAAGTAATGGGAGTTGGTAGATGTTTTGAAGAATCACTACAAAAAGCAATACGAATGCTTGAGATTGGAAATGATGGGCTTGTTGCAAACCGTAATTCTGATAAAAAGTACGATATTGAAGAAATTGAGAATAAACTGCAAAAATCTGATGACCACGTTCTATACTATGTAGCAGAAGCACTACGACAGAAAATGTCCGTTGAACAAATCTACAAACTCTCTGCAATTGACCCGTGGTTTATTGAAAAAATTGAAAATATCGTAAAAACTGAGAAAAAACTCAAAGAATCTACACTTGACGACAAGTTACTGCATGAAGCAAAACAACTTGGATTCTCTGACAAGCAGATTGGAAGGCTTGTTGGAAAAGATGATCTTGATATTAGGAAAATGAGAAAAGCTGCAGGAATCACACCTGTGGTAAAACGAATTGACACCTTGGCAGCAGAATGGCCTGCCAAAACAAACTATCTGTATCTCACATATGGCGGAAAGGTTAATGATTTTGAGGTAGCATCTGGTTCTCAAAAAATTACAGTACTTGGTGCAGGCCCTTATAGGATTGGAAGCAGTGTAGAGTTTGACTGGGGGACAGTAAACATGGTGTGGGGACTCAAAGAAAATGGGGTAAAAGAAGTCTCTGTAATCAACTGCAATCCTGAGACGGTGTCAACTGACTATGACATATGTGATAGGCTATACTTTGAAGAGCTCACACTTGAGCGAGTGTTGGATATTGCAGACTTTGAAAAACCAGACGGCATTGTCACAGCAGTGGGAGGACAGACTGCAAACAACCTTACTCCAAAACTTGCACAAAATGGAATAAAAATAATTGGAACATCTTTTGAAGACATTGACAGGGCTGAGAACCGTTCAACCTTTAGCAAAGTACTGGACGAACTAAATATCAGGCAGCCGCCTTGGCAAGCATTTTCGAGTCTTGGTGATGCTAAAAAGTTTGCAATAAAAGTTGGTTATCCGGTTCTTGTGAGACCTTCCTATGTGCTAAGTGGAGCTGCAATGAAGGTTGTATGGTCAGAAATACAACTCAAAAAATATCTTGCCGAGGCAACAAATGTCTCACCTGATTATCCAGTAGTCATAACAAAATTCATGCTAAATTCACTGGAGGCTGAAGTAGATGGTGTGGGAGATGGAAAAAATGTGGTAATTGGTGCAGTAATTGAGCACATTGAAGGTGCAGGTGTTCATTCCGGCGACTCTATGATGTGCATTCCGCCGTGGACTTTGAATAACAAGGTAATTGATACAATACTTGACTATGCAAAAAAAGTTGCAATCGCATTTAAAATCAAGGGTCCGTTTAACCTACAATTTTTGATAAATCAGGATCAAGTCTATGTCATAGAGCTCAACATCAGGGCCTCACGTTCCATGCCGTTTGTCTCAAAATTTGTAAGAATGAATCTCATCAACTTGGCAGCACGCGCAGTGCTTGGAAAACCCTTGCCAACTGTTGCAAAAGACAGATGGCGTAAGATACCTCATTATGGCATTAAGGTTCCACAGTTTTCCTTTATGCAGCTTGATGGGGCTGATATCATACTAGGTGTAGAGATGCAATCTACTGGAGAGGCGGCATGTTTTGGAGATAGTTTCTATGATGCACTTGCAAAGGGGTTGACATCTGTTGGGTATTCTTTACCAAAACAGGGCTCCGTTCTTATCAGTGCGGGTGGATCTGAAAACAAGGAAAAACTATTGCAGACAGCCATGTTACTCAAAAGTCTGGGATACAAGCTACTTGCAACTGAGCATACTGCAGAATTTTTATCGGATAAAAGGATAGGAGATGTTGAGGTGGTTTACAAAATAAGTGAACCTCAAAGAAAACCAAATATTGCAGATTTACTCTATGAAAGAAAGATTGATTTTATAATAAATGTACCAAGTACGTCAACACTTGAAAAATATGTTGGCATGCTTTATGATGAATATCAGATAAGAAGAAAAGCTGTTGAGCTTGGAATACCCGTGTTGATAACAACAGAACTTGCTGATTCCTTTGCCAAGACCTTGGAATGGCTACGGCATAATGACACTACAAAAAAACCGTTAGAGTCATACGAGAAAATAGACTAATTTTTCAAAAAATCAAATTATGTTTTTGAGTATGGACTCGTCTCCAATTATTGAACCGTCAAGTGTCACAATCTTTGCAGAACCGTCTTCCTTTATCCTTGCAAGTATGGGCGAGATTGATTTTTTGTGATAATGCTTGTATGTTGCATAAAAATATTTGTTAAAGGATGGCATGATTATTATCTCAATCTCGCCCTTGCCAGACGGAAAAATATTTTGTTTTTTGGTCTTGATTGACACCCACAGTCTTTGTCCGTCAAGTACAGAACCTTCTTGAAAATACACCGGATGAAGGTGGCCCATCACTATTCTATCAACATGGGAAAAATTCTCAGATGGCATCACATGACCGTGTGTCAATAGTGTATCTCCTATGACTAGACCTGATGGACCGGTCATGGTAACATAGTCTGGAATCAAATGAGTCAAGTTTCCATCATGATTTCCTGGAACAACTAATGTGTTGATTTTTTTTCCGATCTCAAAAAACATTGGCACTGTCTGCCATTCTATCTTTGAGATGGAGTCTATGCCTGACTTGATATCTCCAAGTAAAACGAGATTGTCAGGTTTTTCAGATTTTATCAAGGTGTTGAGGGCGAGGTGGATCTCTTCGACAATTCCCTCCGGTCTAACGTTTATGTCATTTGAGATCATGCCAATCTCAAATCCAATATGCAAGTCAGTAACAACAAGAAAGCGTTGTATGTCTTCTAAAATTAACGCTGGTTGTGAAGGAACAATTCTTGTCTTTACCATCAAAGATATACCTGTCTTTTTTCAATTAAATTCTTGTGAAAAAAGAGTCAGGGGATGTAGAATCCATTATATCAGCAAATGGTGTGAAACTGCACTTGTTTGAGCCAAGCAGCAGAAAAATTTGGACTGTGGTTGGAAAAGAAAATGAGCATTGGCTTGATTTGGATCTGGGATACTGCTCATGTGAGGATTATTACTATAATGCAATGGAAAAAGGGCGACAATGCTATCATTTACAAGCAGTTCAAGCTGCAATAAAACAAGACAGGGTTGAGACAATAGTGTTTCAAGACTCTGAGTTTGATAATTTCATATCTGCACTTGTACAAGATATACTATAACGCAAAAAAATCTTTGGATGAAAACATTATCAAAATAAATCTGCTAGTGTGAAAATAATTTGTGGTTTATTTTAGAGGTATTGTGAAAAGGTCTTCCTTTGAAACTCCTTTCCAGAGTCCAATCATGCCTTCTGCTTTGACTTGTTCCACCTTTGTTATCTTTTGGATCTTTATTTGATTGGGAGTTGGCGGCATCCAAAGCATTGCCATGTAGTCGCCTACATTTCCCACCGCATCTGCTTTTGCAGAAACTATCTTCTCTTTTGTAAAACCATTTGCAACAAGTGCATCTGTTGCAGCTGTCTCCAAATCACTTCTACCGTGTGTGAAAAGATAGACTGATTTTGTTGTATCTACTTGAGTCAATAAAGTACATCCATCTGATGCTTTAATGAATATTTCTAAAACCAATCTTGGATTATATACCTCATGATTCAAGCCGAAAGCATTGGTCAACGTTTTGATTGTGGGCTCTGGTGGACGCGAGCATGCTATAGGTTGGAAGCTTGCGCAGAGTCCAAAAGTAGATAACGTTTACTTTGCACCTGGGAATGGAGGCACTCCAAACAATGTGAGTATTTCCTCTGATGATATTGAGGGCCTTGCCAAATTTGCAAAAGAGAATCACTGCATAACCGTAGTGGGTCCTGAAATTCCGCTATCAAATGGTATAGTCGACGAGTTTACAAAAAAAGGGCTTGGAATATTCGGTCCTACGAAAAATGCCGCACAATTGGAATCCAGCAAGATTTGGGCAAAAAATTTCATGAAAAGAAATGGCATTCTTACTGCAAGATTTGAAGTCTTTGATGATCCAAAAAAAGCAATAGAGTTTGCAAAGTCTGTTAATTTTCATTTGGTGGTAAAAGCAGATGGTCTTGCTGCTGGAAAAGGTGTGATTGTGTGTAACAGTTCTTCTGAAGCAGTTGACGCAATAAACAAGATGCTGGTACACAAAAGTTTTGGCAATGCAGGCTTGAAAATTATCTTGGAGGAGAGAATAGATGGAGTTGAAGCCTCTTTTATCGCACTCTCCGATGGAAACATTGCATATTCGATGGCAACAAGTCAGGATCATAAGAGAATTTATGATGATGACAAGGGGCCAAATACTGGTGGGATGGGAACATATTCTCCAACTCCTGTGATTGATGATTCCATCGCAAATGAAATTCAAAAAAATGTTATTGAAAAAACAATCACATCGATGAAAAAAGAAGGCATTGTATTCAAGGGATTTTTGTATGCCGGAATAATGCTAAAAGCTGGCAAGCCTTATGTCTTGGAGTTTAACGCAAGAATGGGCGATCCAGAATGTCAACCAATAATGATGCGTATGGACTCAGACTTGTTCGAGTATATACAGGCAAGCATAGATGGTACACTGTCTTCCTTGCCTCAAATGTCTTGGAAAAAACAAAGTGCGGTATGTGTTATACTTGCATCCAAAGGATATCCTGAATCATATCCTGTAGGTGAGGAAATATTGGGCCTTGGTGATTTGACTCCTAACTCACAGGTCTTTCATTCTGGGACAAGAAATGAAAATGGGAAAATCTTGACAAGTGGTGGAAGAGTGCTTGGGGTTACTGCAGTTGGAGAGACGCTGGGGGATGCGATTGCAAATGCGTACTTGCGAGTAGGGAAAATAAGTTGGCCTTCAAAATATTGTAGAACCGATATTGGTAAAAAAGGTCTTATGTGGCATAAGTGAAAAAGCAAGCCCCCCATCTTACATACAAAAATGCAACATGTCTAGCATGACAGTAGTATGAATTGTTGGAAAGAGCTTAAGATTGATACTGGCGTAATTATGTGATGAGAAAGTCAGTTATTATATTGTCAATAATTTTAGCAATAGTTGGAATGGGCATTGTATTTCATACCGTTCTTTTACCTGCGTTGGGTAATATACCGCAACAACACATTTTACATTGTCTACAACCTGGCATGGAATCAATCCCTCATATGAAATGGAATTGTTTCTACTTTACTCAAAAATAACAGTAAATTGTAACTCAAAGATAAACAAACAACTATGTGAAATTTCTAAAAGACTGGTATTTTACTTGATATGTATGACTGAATCTTCTGTTACTATACAGTCCATTTTTATATCATGGTCATCATGGGGAAATGACTTTAGCACGTGTTTCGAATATGTCAAACCGATCTTCTTTGATTTTTTGCCTTGCAGGTACCTATCATAGAACCCAAAGCCATATCCTAACCTGTATCCTTCTCGAGTGAGTGCAATTGCAGGCACTAAGACGACATCGAGTTTTTTAATTGTCTCACATTTTTCCTTGGGTTCCATCACTGAAAAATTACCAAGTTCTAGATCTGATATGCTTGAAATTTTTTTGAAGACCAGATCATTCTTGTCCACTCGTGGGAGCGCAACTTCTTTTCCTTGGTTAAAAAATTCATGTAGTAGATCGTGTGTCTGAACTTCACTTCCTATTGAATAATACGTACCAATTGACTTGGCCTGTCTGTAAAAGTCGATCTTTCTTAGATTGTCCCGGATCTTATTGCTTGCAATTTTTATAAAATCAAGTGAGAGTTCATCTCTGGCATCTAACATCTGCTTGCGTAATCTTGATTTTTCAACTGGGTTGGACAAATTCTTTACTAATTGATGCAGCTGTTACGGTGTTTTTTAAAAGCATCGCTATTGTCATTGGCCCTACTCCTCCTGGTACTGGTGTTACATGTGATGCCTTTTTTATGACATTGTCGTAATCTACATCCCCCACAAGTTTCCCATCTAATCTTGCAGTGCCTACGTCTATTACCACGGCGCCTTCTTTTACCATGTCTTCTGTTAAGATGAACTTTGATCTGTCGCCTATTGCAGTAACTATGATATCTGCACCAAGACAATGTTCTTTGAGATTCTTTGTTCTAGAGTGGCATGTTGTTACAGTGGCATTTTTTTCAAGCATAAGATTATAGAGTGGTTTTCCTACGAGATTGCTTCTGTTTATTATCACTGCATTTTTTCCTTCTAGATCTATTTTGTAATACTCGAACAATTCCATTATTCCAGATGGGGTGCAAGGTTTTAGAATTGACCTACCTGATGTCAAAAGACCAATGTTGTATGGCGTCAAACCATCTACATCCTTTATGGGTGATATCCTGGAAGTCGTTGTAAAGTCATCTAGTTGGCTTGGTAGTGGAAGTTGGACTAGAATTCCATGAACCATGTCATCGTTATTTAATAAATTTATCAGGGAATTCATCTCTTTTTGAGAAAAGGTGGGAGGAAGTTTGTGGTCTTTTGTAGTTATGCCCACATCAGCACATGCTTTTTGCTTGTTTCTTACATATGTTGAAGATGCCGGATCGTCGCCTACCAGAATTGTTGCAAGACATGGCACTGTGCCGTCCTCTGACAGTTTCTTTACAGCTGATCTTACCCTGTCCTTGACTGATGATGCCACTATGATGCCGTCTATTTTCTGTCCCGTCAAACAAACTTGAATGATTTTTTGGATATTTAATCTTTGGAA
>JAGWGC010000057.1 GCA_028867615.1 Nitrososphaerota archaeon
TCAAACGCCTTGTTCTTTTCATCCCTGCTCATGTCTACCCAGCGCTTGGAGACAAAGTGTAATATCTGGTCTAGCTCTTCCTTTGTAATCATTATTGGACCATTACTAGACATATGATTATAAAATTACGTATTTTTTGCATTTTTACATGATCATTAGCTAAAATGATCTTACCAAAACTGAAAAGCTTGTTAACACTTTGCTGATTATATGAAATTTAAAACACCTACCCAATGAGCAAGGAAGAGATCGAATTTATCGGCAAGCAAGTAAAGGACATGTATGGTACCTATATCGGCAAAGTAATAGGAACTATAACCGACATTGATGGAAGTGTACAAACCGTCGGTGTTGATTGCGGTTCTGAAGGACTCAAGCAGATAGCATTCGAACAACTGGTCATTCAGGGACAATATGTGATCTTTATCCCTAGATGGAGATTAGATGCCCAGAGACTGTTGCGAGAAAAGGGGCTTACCATGCGTCGTATACGTGCCCTGATGGATATCGTATCTGAAAACGATGACATGAAAGAGGATGCTGAACTGATCCATGAAAAATATAAGATGAAATTGTTAACTCTCGATGAGACCGAGAGGCAGATCAGAGAAAAACTTGAGAAAAGACTCGGAGAACTTGATGGCCAACTCAAGTCAATTCGGATGCTACGATTTGACGCCAAGTTGCAAAACAAGAGCAATGAGATATCTGATGCCAAGTTTGATTTGGTCAAGACTCACACGGTTGAAATCATAGAGCACATTGAACATGAAAAAGCAGAGATAACAAACATCCAACGTCGCATCAACGATCTTTCAGTTGAGAGTGGGGAGCGTGTAGAAAGTCCAAAGCAGGACGTTCATTCAGCAGCCATTTCATATCTTGGAAAGGTAGAAAGTCCTTCTCCTTCACAGCCAAAGACTCCTATATCTGCCGACATTGGGGTTGGTCCTAGTATTCCCACTGTACCAACAGCAAAGCCTGTAGCCATTGGAGCCGATGGCGATGAAGTCCATGAAGATTCAGATTGGCTTAGGCGAATATCATCGTCTTAATATAGTCTGACGAGTTGAAGGATTCGCTCCCAATCCATTTGAGCGAACCTTTTTTTTGACATGCACGTTAAAATCTTGTATTGGATTCATACGATATTGGCCTTGGAAATGATGACGCCACGACAAGGGTTTTGGCAAATCAAGACGGTGTCAAGTTCTGGGAGTCACAAGCTGAGAATCTTTTCTGGTATGAACGATGGCACACTGCGCTGGAGTGGAATCCTCCATTTGCACGATGGTTTGTGGGGGGTAAGACCAATGCGTCATACAATGCACTGGATGTGGCAGTAAAGAAACACCCGCACAAAAAGGCAATACTCTGGGAAGGAGAAGATGGTTCGCATAGGGCGCTTACATATCAAGACCTGCTTTTCCAAGTGGCAAAACTTGCAAATGCCTTGAAAAAACTGGGAGTCAAAAAAGGTGATAGGGTAACCATCTATCTCCCAATGGTGCCTGAACTGATAATTTCACTTTTAGCATGTGCAAGAATAGGTGCCATTCACACCGTGATATTTTCAGGGTTTAGTGCACAGTCGATTCGAGACAGGGTTATCGATTCTAAGTCAAGCGTGATAATCACTGCAGATGGTGGAAGAAGACGTGGTACCATGATACAATTAAAAAATATTGTAGATGATGCCCTTGAAGGCCTTGATTTTGTACATAGCGTAATCGTTCTAGAACATACTGGAAATCAAATCACATACAACGCAAAGGACAAGAAATGGAACGAGTTTGTTGATTCTATGGAACCGTCATGCGATGCAGAGATGCTTGACAGCAATCATCCACTTTATATCCTCTATACTTCAGGAACCACAGGAAAGCCAAAAGGCGTTCTACATGGTACTGGTGGATATCTTACTCATGTCTTTGCAACATTCAAGTGGATTTTTGACATTCGTGATTCTGATGTTTATTTTTGCACAGCTGATATTGGATGGGTTACCGGTCACAGCTATGTAGTTTATGGACCGATGATGCACGGTGCAACACAGGTGATGTACGAGGGAGCGCTTGATTATGCAACTCCTGCAAGAATATGGGAAATTATTTCACGGTATGGTGTCACAATCTTGTATACTACTCCCACAGCACTTAGGATGTTCATGAAGTCTGGCGACAAACTTCCAAACTCTAACAACTTGACAAGCCTGAGGCTGCTTGGAACGGTTGGTGAGCCCATTAACCCGCAGGTCTGGAAATGGTATTTTGAAACAATTGGCAAGAAAAAATGTCCTATCGTTGATACGTGGTGGCAGACTGAAACAGGAGCTGCAATGATCTCACCACTTCCTGGAATTGAAACGATTCCACTCAAGCCAGGTTCTGCAACAAGACCTGTGCCGGGAATTCACGTATCTGTTGTTGATGATGATGGAAAACGAGTGCCTCCTGATTCCAAGGGATATCTAGTAGTAGAAAATCCCTGGCCTGGAATGCTTCTTACATTGTGGGGCGATGATCAAAAATACAAGACAGTTTATTGGTCAAAATACAAACACATGTACTATGCAGGAGATTACGCAATACAAGACAAGGATGGATACATCTGGATGCTTGGACGAGCAGATGATGTACTCAAAGTGGCAGGTCACAGGCTTGGCACAGCAGAGATTGAAAGCGGTTTTGTATCTCACAAGGCAGTCGCAGAAGCAGCAGTGTGTGGAATACCACACGAGGTCAAGGGAGAGTCGATCATTGCGTTTATAGTTCTAAAAAATGACATCACTCCAACACAACCTCTAAAAGAAGATCTTGTAACTCATATACGAAAGACAATAGGCCCTATTGCATCACCTGATCAACTGTTTTTTGTCAAAAAACTTCCAAAGACTAGAAGTGGCAAGATAATGAGAAGGTTGCTCAAAGCAATTGCCCATGGTGAAAAAATTGGCGATATTAGTACACTCGAGGATGAGGCATCTGTTGATGAAATAAAATTTGCGCTTGCAGACTTGGGATACGCACTTGGAAGATCCTAAATTGAAATTATCTGCATCTTGGAGTTCTCGGTAATGTGGAACTTGTCAGTAAATCCGCCTGTCACCTCTAAAACATATTTTGCCATTTTACCATCTGCGTTCTGAACAGTACATGTGGCAGTCTCAAGTGCAGACTTGCATGGTGCAACATTTTTTGCAATGTGGATTACATTTCCGTTTGCATCAAACCAAATTATGTCAAGCGGAAACTGCATGTTCAGCATCCATATTGGTACAACCTGTGCCTGGCTGAATACAAAGATCATTCCCTGGTCATCTGGCAGTTTGTTTTGAAACATAAGGCCTCTTATCTTCTGTGCATCCGTTTCTGCAATCTGCACGTCTAAAATCTTGTCATCAAGCTTGATTGTACCCCTTGGAAACTTGACCTCTTCAAGCTTGGAGTCTGCAGGAATTGTGATGACTCCAACTATTCCTACTATTACTGCTGCAATTGCAATCGGGATTAGAACTTGGGCCCTTGTTGCCACAAAACACTAGAGTCAATATCCAGTTAAAAACTAATGCAAAAAATAACGAAGAGTGTTAGTGCATTTTGTCTTTTATATTGGAATAGTCACTGAAAAAATTCTTTGTTTCATGACCAATGTCTTTGATGGTGGCACCATTGTACACTTTTTCTAGATATTTTCCGGCAATTATCATTGGAATACCAATGGGCGTAGTAAATGGGTCTGGTGAAAAAAGAAAGATGAATCCAATCTTTGTGATCTTTTTTCCGGGTGATGGTGCTCTCTGTAGGGAACCTAGAGCACGTGCAGTACCCTTGTCGTCTATCTTTCCGAGCTCAGCGTAAATTCTAGCCCTTCTGTGAAGGGAATCGCTTACTTTCTTTATTTTATCAATACCCTGCCTGACTCCCTCATCCATACGTCACTTCTTTTTGAAAATATAGTTAAAACTCCATGCAAAAGATCAATCACAACTGAGTGAAAATTTCTGATCAAGAGATTAGGTTATATGATTTCGTGTATAACCAACAAAAACATGAAGGAAAAACGCGCTGAGAGGCTAGAATCCATAAAAGAGGCACACAAATCGACAAAAACTGACTATTCTAGAATGGAGGACTACCTAGAGGTGATATCTGAGCTCGTGGAACTCAAAGGATATGCAAATACTATTGACATCTCAAGATATCTTACAGTAAGTGCCCCGTCTGTCACAAAGATGCTCCAAAAGCTTGCAGAAGGAGGATATCTGGAATATGAAAAATATAGGGGAATCAACCTGACTCCGAAAGGTTCTGCGTTGGCAGATGCAGTGCGTCAAAAACATGGCACGTTACTAGAGTTCTTTAGGATGCTTGGAATTAGTCATGATATTGCAAATCAGGATGTCGAAGGAATAGAGCACCACCTAAATCCACAAACAATAAAGCAACTGCGCAAGTTTGTCACATTTCTAAAATCAAATCCAAAAATTTTAGAAAATTTCCAATAGTTAATCGTGAACAGATATACGGATGTCTTCTTTTGACATTACTGCTCCAATCAATCTCCTGCCTGCAGTAGATTTTTTTGGAATTATTATTCTACCGTTTTTTCCAACTCTTGTGGATGTGATGTTTTTATCATTTACGTAAACATCTGCATCCATGCCAGATTTTGAAATGTCCATTTCTAAAACAAAATTATTTCCTGATTCTGACATTTCAAACCATTCTCCACCTCTTGAGGATCCTCTCTCTTTTGGTTCTACATCTATGTGAACCCCTAATGTCTTCTCAAGATCATTTATTGTTGCACCTCCTCTGCCAATAATTGCTGGCATGGATTCCTTGTCCACCCGTACCCGTATGCTATTGTTTGATAAAATCTCAATCTCTGCGTTAGAATCAAATCTTCGTATGGTATCCTTGATCTTTGTCTCTGCTAGTTTTTCAATGCCACCACTCTTGTTTTCTTTAGATATCGGGATTACGATATTTTCATCACCATACGTGTAAATTTCATATTCCAAGTTGTGGTCCTCAAAGTTTCTAATCTCGATTACTGGTCTTGACAGATCTTGCTCTGTCATTCCGGTTGGCACCTTTACCTTAAATTCCAACTCGTACACTTTTGAGATCTGGCCTGCCTTTACAAAAACTACTGTATCCAGTATGTGTGGAATCATTCCAAGTTCAACTTTACCAATGAATCTTTGAATTGCATCAAGCGGTGCATGTGCATGCACTACTCCTATCATGCCCACACCTGCCAGTCTAAGGTCTGAAAATACCCTAAAGTCTTGGTATCTCCTGACCTCATCAAATATTGTGTAATCTGGTCTTACCAGAAGAAGGATGTCTGCAGCATTTTCAAAACTGCCTTCAAGATGTGTGTATTGGGTTACTTGGTTGTTTACCTGCAAATCTCTTGGAGATTCGAATGTCTTTACAATCTTGCCTTTTGTAGAGTAATAGTTTGCAAGGCTTGATGCAAGTGTACTCTTGCCAGAGCCAGGTGATCCTGATATTAGTATTCCCTCGGCCTTTTCAGAAAGACGTTGCATCAGTTTTTCAGAAACAGTATACTGATCTAGTGACATCTTTACTATTGGATGTGTTATTGTAATTTCATAACTATTTGAAAACGGTGAATGTGTTACGACCACCCTGAAATCTTTGTATTGTATTACAAGAGCACCTGATTTTGATATTTCAATTATGCCAAGCTGTGTTGCCCTTGATGCTTCCAAAATCTCACTAGTGATTCCTTCCAAATATTCTCTTGTCAGTAATGTTTCTCCTACTGGTGCCAGGGAAAATGATCCGGGCTTGCCACGCTTTGCAAGCGGAAATGTTCCATCCTTGAGATGTATACTCATTGTCTGACTGTCAAAGTATTTCTCAAACTCTAGGTCTGAAATCTTGATCTGAGGTTTGGAATAGCTTGTCTTTACTCCCTCTGCCTGCGCTACTAGGGCCTGTACATAATCTGCGGTATAAAATGTAGCCCCATTTTTTTTTGCAATGTCTTTTATTATTGCATCAATTCTACCATGCCTTGCAAGTCTGATGTCATCCATACTGGGGCGTTCCCCTTCAAATTTGAGAATGATGTTATTTTTCTCTGACAACTCACGAATTTTTTTGATCTGTTCTAATCCCACAAAACCATGATCTTTATGCTGAGATGCCTGTGATTGTAATTCGTCTAAAACAGCAACAGGTATTATTATCTCACAATTTGTCATGGTGCCGGCTTCGATTAATTTGGTAATCTCTCCATCTATTATGATGCTAGTATCTACTACAAATTTTTCCACAGGTGTACTCAGTTTCTGCACCTTTTAATCATAACTGTATTTAAAAATGACATAGTCTGATACAAAATTACATCTTATGGGCGACAAAAATGATGTTCTTATAATTGAGGATAGCATGGCAACAACCATTCTGTTACGGGATTTTCTAAAAAAAATGGGATATGAAAATGTAAAAACATGTAATACTGGAAAGGCGGGTATACAGTTGTTCTCTGATCTTGAAAATGCTGGCAAGCGACCTATTGTTCTTTTGGATTTTCATCTTCCAGATATGAATGCAAATGAAATCATGACAGGTATATTTGGTATTCGTCCTGATGCAAAGATAATTATTGAAACCGCTGATTCCAAGTCAGATGAGCAAATAAAAGATGCACTAAGGGGAGGTGCCTATTTGTATATTGAAAAGCCAATTAGATATGATAATCTAAAAAATGTATTTGAAACACTGGAAAAAGAAAAAGATATTCTAGAAGAAAAACCCTCGGATGATATTGAAAGAGTGATATTTCATATGAAATCATCCACCAGGATAAGTTTTGCAAGATTGGCAGAATATTCTGGAATATATGGTGACTTGCTTAACAAATATCTATCACAACTTGAAAATGAAAAAAAGATAACAAAAGTTTCTGACATGAAGGAAGTCTCTTGTATTCAATGTAATTCAATGCGTATTCTTCCCAACTTTTCCTGTCCTGTCTGCAATGGAACTAACTTTGTCCAAGGTAAATTAATCGAGCATTTCAAGTGTGGGAATGTCTCTACTGAGAATTCCTACAAGGAAAACAAATGTCCAAAATGTCACAAGGAAATAAAAATTCTGGGAGTTGATTACAAAACAATGGATAACTATTACATATGTAATGACTGTGGGGACAAGTTTTCAGATCCGTCACAGGATTTTTTGTGTATAAAATGCAACAATAGGTTTCCACTGGAAAAGACAAAATGGGTCACAAGTGCTGGATACAAGTCATCCGGATTATGATTTTGTAACACTATTGATTATTTTTAACACTTCTTGAAAATTAAATGGCTTTAAAACATATGTACTGGCCCCCGCCTTGGTACACTCTTTGACAGTCTCTTGATTGTCACTTGCTGAAATCATGATGACCCTTGCTTTTGGATCGTATGCGATAATTTCTTTGAGAGCTGTCAGGCCGTCTTTTTTTGGCATTGCCATGTCAAGCAGGACAATATCCGGTTTTGTCTTTGTATATTCTTCCAAAGCCCCTATGCCACTTGCAAGTTCTGCAACCAACTTATGTTGGCCGATGACTAGTATGTCTTTTAAGACCATTCTGATAGCATCAGAATCATCTACTACCATGACATTGACCATGTTATAGATCTTCGAGGCTGCGCTATATAATTACAAGTATCATTTAAAATTCAAAAATGTCTGGATATGTATCCATTACGCGTTTTCTAAAATCATCTGGCTGGATATTTGTCTGCCCGTTACAAAGGCTGGACATTCTCTTTACAGCATCTAGGATTATACCATGGGAGCCCCTCAGTACGCCGTGACTTGAGACATGTTTTGTGATTATATCACTCATTTTTGCAATCTCTCCCATTTTTTCTTGACCCATCATGGGCGCTAGACCCTTTATCTTGTGTATATGTTTTGCAATTTCCACGGATCTTTCATGGAATTGCTCGTCGTTTGCACAGGAGAGAAAGATCTTGTTCAAGTTGTCTAACTCTGATTGTATCTCTTGTCTTGCCACTCTGAGAAACTCGTCAGACATTTTAACTACTTACTACATATCTTTTATACTAACTTTTATACGCGCCTCTGTCATTTTTTCACTTGTGAAGCTTACTCAAAAGACATATCTTTTACTAGCTGTAATAATTGGTGTTTCTGCAGTCAATTTCTATCTTCTGATATTTACATCACAGCAAAATCAAGACATATTGCATTCCATCAGCTATGCAAGTGATCTAAAGGTCATAGTTGAAAGAATTGGCAGTACTGCAAATTCGATTGCAAGTGGTAATGAGGGAGATCGGGTAACACTAGAGCAACAACTAGCTAATTTTGATACCACATATGCACGACTTGGGGTAGGCGGAAACATTGGTGGTCTTAATGTTGTGGCGGTTCCACAAGACTTGATTCCAGCATATCAAAAAGTTGGCGATGCATGGGGGCCATACAAAGAAGATGCTGAGAAGATAAAACAAGAAAGCATCTTTGATCCAAAGGTAAGAGATGACTTGGCATACGTGCTCGGTAAAAATGGTGATCTGGCTTCGCTAACAAATGGCGTTGAAAATGACCTTTCCCCCTTGGATAGAAATTACAACAGGCAAAAAATAATTGCACTTGAGATGATAAACACCGCGAAAGATATTGGAGAAAAAACATTATTGTATTCCATAGGCGAAGGGGGAAATGTAACCGCATCACTCAAAGAAGACCGTGTACTCTTTGATGCTGATCTCAAAAAACTAGAAGGTTTACCACTAGATGATCCTATATATGCAAGCTATGGTATTACGTCTGAAACATTGCAAGAAATTCCGAGGGAAAATTCTGGTTCTATACGACAACTTGATCCTCTCTGGGAATCAGTCAACGCAAAACTGATTTATATTGAATCAAATACCTTGCTGTCAAAAAACTTTGGAACCGCATTATCGCAATTGAATTCTCAAAGAAATGTATTGCTTAGCACAACATCTGATTTTGTAGATCAATGGAACGGCATGGTTGATTCTCAATTACATGACAAAGTGCTTATAGTTCAATTGTTTATCATCGCAGATATTGTGATATTTGTCACAGTTATACTGTCAATTAGAAAATCATTGGCACCTCTTGCCACCTTGATAAAAGCAATCAGCCGTATCAAGGAAGGAGTTTACGGGGACAAAATTGCCTATTCTTCAAAAGA
>JAGWGC010000058.1 GCA_028867615.1 Nitrososphaerota archaeon
TGCGCTCATACAGCTGGCCAATAACCCAAAAGTCTCAATAAAGGCAAGAGGGCTTAGCATAGGCAGAGCAGTAGATGTTGCACAAATAATTGCACGAAGGACTGACAACTCTGGGTATTCTATAGGACAAATCAGCATAGGATCCGAACATCTTCAATCACTAGATGGAAGATCAAGAAACGTGTCAACTATAGAGATAGAAGTAAAGAAAAATGCATGATTGTCTAAAACATGTCAAGTACATGTTTTAGGTGATTTTCTTTGATTTAATTTTATGTTATAATTTTTTTATTTTTACAACTGTTAAATATCAAAATGATTGAGGGAAGTAATGTGGAAACCCAACTCTATTGTTGTATCTGATTCCAAGGATCTCTCGCACTTGCCTGACAATACAATTGCATTAACGGTTACCTCTCCACCTTACCACAATGCCATAAATTATCAAGAACACCAAGATACTACAAAATGGTATCGCGGAACAGTTGAGATATCCATTGGAGACTGGCTTGAAGAGATGCGTACGATCTTCTCTGAAGTGTATCGTGTAACCAAGCCTGGCGGATTCTGTTGCATTGTTATAGGAAACGAAATAATTGAAGGCAAAAACAAGATTCCCTTACCCGCATTACTCCTCGTAGAATTGACAAAAAAAGAGGTGGGTTGGAGTTTCTTTGAAGAGATAATATGGAATAAGGTTACAGGCGGGAAAAAAAGATTCAGGGTCACAGTCCAGCATCCATATCCTACATATTATTATCCCAACATAATGCATGAACAGATTATAATTTTCAGAAAGATGCCGTTTCACAACGTCAAGG
This sequence comes from Nitrososphaerota archaeon, assembly GCA_028867615.1. Taxonomy (GTDB): domain Archaea; phylum Thermoproteota; class Nitrososphaeria; order Nitrososphaerales; family Nitrosopumilaceae; genus Nitrosotalea. The sequence continues at coordinate 822 of JAGWGC010000058.1, forward strand.
ACAAAAAAAGTAAACTGGTGCTTGATGATTTGATGAAAAAAGAGGTTGCAAACTCTGTTTGGCACATTGCTCCAATGCCTCCAAGCTACAGAAAATTCCACCCTGCGGCATTTCCAGAAGAAATACCATATCGCTTGATTCAGCTTTACAGCAATGTTGGCGATATTGTTCTTGATCCGTTTGTTGGAAGCGGTCAAACTACAAAGATGGCAAGATTTCTTCACAGAAAGTACTATGGAGTTGACAAGTCATCAAAATATGTCAAAATCGCACAGAAAAGAACTTTGGAACCTCCATCACTTCGTAAGATGCAGCTTGTTCCTAACTGGAAAAAACCAATATCACTATAACCACTGCTCTAGTCTAACTATATAGGAAAGGTTATCTATTAAGAATCGAGATTCTTCATATGGTTACTTCTAACAGCAAGTCATATTTTCGAATTGTTGAGAAAAGTCACAGAAAATATGTTGCTGCATTGAAACATGCCGGATCCAGACAATCTATGATGAACTTGTACTGGAGGCATAAAAGAGAACATGAATCTCTTTTGAAAAAACATCTCAAAGACGAGATGGCTGAAATAATCCAGCTAAAAAAGAAATTCGAATAAACACATCTTTTTTATTTTTAAAAAAGTTTTGTTAGATGTCTTGATGCAAATTTAATCTGTGACGAACTAATGTGCTAGTCAAGCGATTTGAGCCATATAGTTGCCACGCTCTTGTCCAAACCTTTGCTGCTTGTAGGAATTTTTGACTTGTTTTCCAGGTGCTCTTGGGTGTTGATGTGAGATTCTACCTCGTTTTCATTTATTTCTGTGGCACATATGTTGCAGAGAAGGCTCATTGGATCATCTTGTTGTGTTACCGTATAATAATTTTTTAGGACTCGGACCTTATTTTTCTACGATGTACTCGTCATCTACTTCCATGCCAAAATGTCTTCCAGTTGCTGGCTTGGAATATGCTAGTACAATATCTCCTTTCTTTAGGTGTGTGACTGAGACAAGATGGCCATTTGGGCGCACAAACCGGATGGTCTCTGCGTTTTGCGCAATGATGCCGCCTATCTCATCTCCAATCTGCGCCTTTATCATTAGCATCGGCCTACTCTCTATTTTGGACCGGCCTACAGTAGCTCTTCTTGCCTTGCCATGTGAATTAATCACAAGAACTTCTGAACCGGTTTCTAGCTCAGACAAATAGTTTGTCGTTCCATCCGGTGACAAAGTATAGCAATGCACTGCACCTGCATTTACTCTAAAAGGTCTTGGAGAAGTAAATGACGAGCCAACTGATTCATTGTGCACAAGGAAAAGAAAATTGGATCTGCTTCCAATCAACATTCCTTCCCCCCGTCCTAGGATTGATGCAGTATCTACACAAACACGCTCTCCATTTCCAACTTCTTTTATTTCCAAAATCTTGGCAGGTCTTAGATCAAAGTTCTTTGTTCCAAGATACACCAATGTTTCCTTTACTTCATTTATGGAATCAGTTGAAAATATTACGCCGTCGACACCTATCTCCAATATTGAAAACATCTTGCGGGCCTCGTCGGGGGTATTTGCTACTGCATATACAACTGTGTGAATCTTGTGCAACTTTGCTATTATGTTCTCAAGTGGAATTATCTTCCAATCGTTTACCTCTATTATGACAAAATCTAGTCCTGCCTTTGCAAACTGGAGTATTTTTTCGATGTCTACATTTGAAAGAACCTTGAACCGCATTCCTATTTTTTTGCCCTTTATTTTTGTAATCTTGTCAACTATGACATAGTCTGAATTTGTTGATGTATGTATTGTAGAAACTTTTGATTTGATTCCTTTGAGATAAGCGGGATCCAAGCTTACCATCTTGATTCCTTCTTTTTCTATCTCAGACAAAAATTTGCCAAGCTGGCCCCTTGAAACCTTTGGGGCTATGATTAATTCTCTATTTTTGCTCAATATACTTCGCTGCTTCCTTTGCTGTTTCTTTTCTAAATATTATTGCGGAAAGAGCGTGAGTCATCTTGCCTGGATCCTTGTGCTCAAAGATGTTTCTTCCATATGTTACTCCCTTGGCTCCTGCCTCCATTGCCTCTTCTGTCATCTGCAATATGTCATTGTCAGTCTTTGCCTTTGGACCTCCAGCTATGACGACAGGTACTGGCGTACTCTTGACTATTTTCTTGAATGAATCAACATCTCCAGTGTAAAGTGTTTTTACAATGTCTGCGCCGCACTCTGCCCCAATTCTTGCAACATGGCCTACTATCTCTGGGTCGTGTGGATTTTTGATATTCTCACCTCTTGGGTACATCATTGCCAAAAGAGGCATACTCCATTTATGACAGTCATCGGCAATTCTGCCAAGTTGTTCTATCATTTCTGGTTCTTCTTTTCCTCCAATGTTTATGTGAAGTGAAACCCCGTCTGCACCAAGTCGTAACGCTTCTTCAACTGAGCCTGTCAACATCTTTCTATTTGGAGATACGGATAGGGAAGTACTGCCTGAGAAATGTACAATTAATCCAATTTTGGTTGGTCTTGGTAAATTCTTGAGAATTCCTTTGTTGATTATGACTGATGTAAGACCGAAATGTTGGCAATTGTAAATCAACGCATAAGGATCCTCGATTCCTTTCAGCGGACCGCTTGATATTCCATGATCCATGGGGATGCAGAGCATCTTACCATTGCGCAAAATACGATTCATTCGAATCTGGTGGCCTGTTACCATTGGTGTTAATCGCTGATGTGCCCTACTTAAAAATAGCGGGGGTATAGACAAGAATTTGCAAATTAGACAACTGGGAAAAATTATCAAAAAGATAACAGTGATTTTTCAGAAATTAATTTTTAATATATTCAAAACTTTTTCTGACTTGAGATAGAAATGCGGTCATTTTGCTCTCAAACGATTAAATACGCTAAAGAGAAAACACAGTCAATTGAGTCAACTGACAGAACAACTTCATCATTCTGAAATTGGTGATATTTTGGAGAATTCCCTTGTGGGTACAAGGCCTGGAATGGAAGAATGCAAGAGACTACTGGACTCTGACGATGTTCACCTGATGGGACTTGTTGCTGGATATCTGACAAGAAAAAAGTTTGGACGACGCTCTTCTTTTGTAAACAACATGATTCTAAATTATACTAATGTGTGTATCACAGATTGCAAGTTTTGCGCCTTTTACAGACCTCCTGGTCATGATGAATCTTACACTGTAACACTTGACAAGATAGAATCTAGAGTTAAAGCAGCCTGGGAAATGTTTGGAATAACTCAAGTAATGTTCCAAGGAGGGCACAACCCATCTCTTAAGATTGAATACTTTGAAGACGCCTTCAAATTGATAAGAAAAAAATTTCCAAAGATTGGAGTCCATGGTCTATCAGCTTCTGAAGTTGATATGATATCAAAAGTTGAACACACCAGCACAAAAGAAGTCTTGTCAAGACTCAAGGATGCAGGAATGCAATCAATCCCTGGTGCCGGAGCAGAAATTTTAGTTGATGAGGTAAAAAAAATTATCAGTCCAAAAAAGATCTCAAGTGATACATGGCTTAGAATAATGGAAGAAGCACATGGTCTTGGAATCCCTGCATCTGCTACTATGATGTATGGTCATGTGGAAACAAGAGATGATGTTGCAGAGCACTTTATGAAAATTGCAAGGCTTCAGGAGAAGACAAATGGATTCATGGCCTTTATCCCGTGGAGCTTTGAGCCAAACAATACCCTGATGCAAAAACAAGAGACTGTAAAATATCCTGCAGGAGGAACACAACTCTTGAAGATGATTGCAATATCTAGAATAATGTACAGTGATCTCATATCTCACATACAATCATCATGGCTTACAAATGGAGTTGCCATGGCACAAATGGCCTTGCAGTATGGGGCAGACGACTTTGGTGGCACACTTTTGGGAGAAGAGGTGGTCTCATGTACAGGAGCTCGCTCGACTGAGCTTACCGGGGCAAAAATAATCCAAGCAGTAAAACAAATTGGTTATGAGGTAGAAGAGCGAGACAATTTCTATAATATAGTAAGAACCTGCTAGATGCCGTAACTAGACCATTTGGAATCAACTAAATTCTTTGTAATCTGGTCTGATTTTACAAGTTCTTGAATCTCTCTTTGAAATCCTTCTTCCTTTGTTTTTTGTGTGGCGTCAATTCCTAGTTTAGAGCCCAAGTTTACAAAAGGAGATGCGGGGTCAAGCGTGTCTGTTGGAGTATTGTTGATTATTACCGTATCTCTTGCAGCATCTGACCTTGTGGTAATCGCCCAGATTATGTCATTGAAATCATGAACATTGACATCATCATCTACTACTATGAAGAACTTGGTCAGTGCAAGCTGGCCCATCCCCCATAATCCCATCATTACTTTTTTGGCCTGTCCTGGATATCTCTTCTTGATTGAAATTATTGCCATGCCCTGGAACCATCCTGAAGCCGGCATTGCAAAATCCACAACTTCTGGATGGAACATTTTGATAAGAGGCAAAAATGAGCGCTCTATCACTTTGCCAATATATGCATCTTCTAAGATTGGCTTGCCAACTATTGTTGTAAGATAAATCGGTTTCTGTCTTCGCATGACCCCCGTTAACGTAAACACAGGGTACGGTTCTTGTGGTGTATAGTATCCAGTATGATCTCCAAATGGTCCCTCCATTCGTATGTCTGATGGATCCACATATCCCTCTAGTACAATCTCTGCACTGGCTGGAACCTCTAGGTCTACGGTCCTGCATTTTACAGTCTTGATCCCTGTCTTTCTTGTAATTCCTGAAAAGAGATACTTGTCAAGTCCCTCTGGTACTGGGGCTACTGCAGAAAATACTGTTGCAGGATCAGAGCCAATTATTATCGCAGCTTCTATCTTGTTTCCAGAATCTTTTTTGATGTCATAATGATGTGCACCGCGCTTGTGTTTTTGCCAGTGCATGAATGCGTGGGTGCTATCTATTATCTGCATCCGGTACACGCCAAGATTTCTCACTCCAGTCTCGGGATGTTTTGTAGCAATCAGGCCAAATGTGATAAACCTGCCAGCATCTTTTGGCCATGTTTTCAGGATTGGGATCTTGTCAAATGAGGGTGTGTCCTCTATTACTTCGGTGACCGGGCCACTTTTTTGCAGTTTGGGTGCAATGTCTGTCATCTTTGAAAGCTCTGGAAGTTTTCGCAACTTGTCGAAAATTCCTGTTGGCATTTCCATTCTTGTCATGTCAACAATTCTTTGACCGATTTCAGTAAAGTCCTGCATTTCTAATCCTATTTCAAGTCGCTTGATGGAACCAAATGCATTTGCAAGTATTGGCATATCATAATTTTTTATATTTTCAAAAAGTATTGCTGGTCCATTAGAATACATCACTCTACTAAGAATTTCTGCAACTTCAAGATTGGAATCCACCTGAGTTTTTACCCTTTTGAGCTCTCCAGACTTTTCCAGTTTTTCAATAAACTCTGTAATGTCTTCAACAGGCACATATTTACTGGATTTGTATCCAGTATAAGCTTAACTGGATTCTAGACTGGATTTTTTCAAAAATATCCGACAAGAGAACTTTAATTATACTGTGGAGCAAAATGCCATCAAGTTGGGCGACGAAAAATGTACAGTTTGTGGAGGTCAGGGAAAAATTGCTCTTCTTGACACACAATGTTCTTTTTGTAATGGAACGGGGGAATATTCCAAGACTGCTGATAGTTATATGAAATCGCATATTTGCCAATGCATATTTCTTGACAGGATTACCTGTCCGCTCTGTGGAAAGAGATGTCATCATGACACTCCAAACAAACCCAAAGTATTGATTAGTCCTGTTTAGAAAATTGGCGGAAGTTCATTCTTCTTGTCATGTCCGCCCGAACCAAATCTGCAATAAAAACACTGGTCTGACTGCATGTACTTGAGTTGTTCAATCTTGATTGCACCTATCTTGAGTGCAATCTTTGTTAAAATTCTGTATTTTATAGGCATGGCTGGAATTACCTCCTTGAGATATACGTTATAGTGATCTGGGCAAAACTTTAGCGTGATATTGCTTGGCTCCTTTGCAGTCTGGCTTACAGTCTTTGCAACCCCTATCTGCTCTCTAATGTACTCGTGTTTTGGGCATGGGCAGTTTCTTCCTCCTGGATGCTTGTATGCAGGCGTATTTTTCCAGTCAAAGCCAGGATATTCCTTTTCAAAATCGTCCAATGCCTAAAAGACGTGCCTGCTTCTTATAAAACTTCTATAAAATTGCCCTATTCTGAGCTTGATCAAAATGTAAATAAACTGCCATATCTCACAACTACACATGTCTAAAGAATCTACGCCAAAAAAAACACGTTCTATTAAAAAAGTTACAGAAGGATCTAACACAGCCGAACTAGAGGCAAAGATAGCACAGCTTGAAGCAAAGCTTGCTAATTTATCATCACAGGTCAAGCCTGCAGAACAAAAACCTGCACAGACTTCACCAAAACCACAACCAAGACCGGCAGCATCAGGTCCAACTCATGGTACACTTCCAGCAGGAATGAAACCAGCAGAAGCTCCAAAACCACAATCAGCACCAGAAACATCTAGTGTGCATGAACCGTCTGCAGGAGAAGTAGCACCCGCATATGCGAAGATAAGCTCAACAGGTTATACAGGTAACAAGTATTTTGCAACAAGAAAGAGATTGTCATATCACCCATCCGACAAACAGTTTACTGGCAGTGTCTCGACAACTAGCACTGTAACTACAACTGCTCCACCACCGCCAGCTCCTGAACCAAAACATGAATCCCAGACAAGCACCTCACGTGGCACACTTCCGGCAGGAACCAAACCGCAAGAGAAAAAGTCTTTGTGGAAAGCAAAGGGTTCTGATGTGGCAGAGACATATGTTGCAGAAGAAGAGCCAAAACCACAACCAAGACCAGCAGCATCAGGTCCAACTCATGGTACACTTCCAGCAGGAATGAAACCAGCAGAAGCTCCAAAACCAGAGCCAAAACCACAACCAAGACCAGCAGCATCAGGTCCAACTCATGGTACACTTCCAGCAGGAATGAAACCAGCAGAAGCTCCAAAACCACAATCAGCACCAGAAACATCTAGTGTGCATGAACCGTCTGCAGGAGAAGTAGCACCAGCATATGCGAAGATAAGCTCAACAGGTTATACAGGTAACAAGTATTTTGCAACAAGAAAGAGATTGTCATATCACCCATCCGACAAACAGTTTACTGGCAGTGTCTCGACAACTAGCACTGCACCACAACTAGCTGCAGAACCTGCAAAACCAAAATCTACATTCCGCACAACACTTCCAGCGGGATTTAAAGCCTAATTCTTAAAGGCATCTAGCACTTCTTGTGCATGTCCTGCAGGTTTTACTTTTTCAAAAACTTTTAGGACCTTACCTTTTTCATCTACAAGAAAAGTTGTCCTGTTTACTCCCATGTATTCACGACCCATGAATTGCTTCTTGCCCCACACACCAAACTTTTTTGCTACGTCTTTTTCGGTGTCCGCAAGTAAAATAAAAGGAACATTCATCTTCTCGCCAAACTTTTTGTGAGATTCTTCATCATCTGGGCTGATTCCAATTATCTCAATTCCAGATGTCTTGAATTTTTTGTAATCTTGAGAAAATTCTGCCGCCTCTGTTGTGCATCCTGGCGTGAAATCTTTTGGATAAAAATAGACAACATATTTTTTGCCCTTGAGATCTGATTTTTTCACTGTCTTGCCTTCTACATCCTTTAGTGCAAAATCTGGAACTTGATCTCCTTCTGATAGCATCTGAGATGTGGTGTATACGATCCCTACTTATTTTTTGTCTACGGGGTTTCGAATGTTTTATATTGTATATTCAGAGGTCAGAGTGATTGATGGTTAATCTACGTGCATGGCTTGCAGAGGCAATTGGGACATATGCTCTTGTCTTCTTTGGACCGCTATCTATCATACTTTCAGTCGCATATTTTGGCTCGGTTCTTACAATTCCATCACTTGTCGTAATAGCACTTGCACATGGTGCTGCCATTGGGCTGATGGTTTATACATTTGGCCATGTTTCGGGTTGTCACATCAATCCTGCAGTCACAATATCCATGCTAGTGACTAGACGAATCAATATCAAGGATGGAATTGGCTATATTATATCTCAATTAATTGGTGCAGTTGTTGCAGCTGCA
>JAGWGC010000059.1 GCA_028867615.1 Nitrososphaerota archaeon
AAGACAAGGCGTACTGCATTAAAGATAGGCGGTATGCACTGTGCTGGATGTGTCAACTCCATTCAAAAACATGTATCTGAACTCAGGGGAGTGACAAGCTGTGAGGTCAATCTAGCTGCAGAAAAGGCCACTCTAGAATTTGATCCTGCTGTAACTGATCTTACTACAATTGAAAAAGCAGTTGAGGAAATTGGTTACAAGGTAGTTTATGAAAAACTCGCAGTCAAAATAGGCAACATGACAGACTCTAGTGACGCTGAGAGACTGGAAAAAAAATTGAAAGAACTTGAAGGGATAAGATATGTCTCAGTGAGTTTTGGAAACGGACAGATTCTAGTTGAATATAATCCCACATTGCACTCTCTTTCAGATATACGTCAAGTCATAACTAAAAATGGTTATCAGATACTAAGCGAGGATCTCTCCGCTTCAGCTGAAGAAGTTGAAGCAAATAAACTCAAGAAATTCTTTTTCATTGGACTTGTATTTACAATTCCAGTTCTAATATTTGGATATCCCGAATTTTTTTCATTTGTGCCACTGGCTGGAACTTTCTATGCAGCATATCTTGTTTTTGCTTGCGCAAGTGTTGTGCAATTTGTTACAGGAAGCAGGTTCTACATTGGAGCGTACAGGATAGGAAAGATGAAGTCTGCAAACATGGATACTTTGGTGGTAACTGGGACCACGGCTGCATACTTGTTTAGTGCAATCAATACATTTCCGACTCCTGCATGGCACAACATCTATTTTGATGCAGCGTCTGTAGTCATTACTTTTATAATTCTTGGAAAATATCTTGAGAATAAAACAAAGGGCAAGGCATCATCACTCATACGAAAGATGCTTGAGCTGCAGCCAAAGACTGCTAGAATAAAAAAAGATGGACAGGAAACTGATGTTCCAATTGAGATAATCAAGCCAGGAGATGTCATTCTTGTAAGGCCAGGGGAAAAGATTCCAATTGATAGTCTGGTTCTTGAAGGAAATTCCGCGGTAGACGAATCAATGGTCACAGGTGAGTCCATGCCTGTGAACAAAAAGGCTAGAGATTATGTCATAGGCGGAACAATAAACAGGGAAGGAGCACTAGAAATCAAGGCAGAAAAGGTGGGAAGTGATACAATGCTTGCCCAGGTTGTCAAGCTAGTGGAAGAAGCGATGGGCAGAAAGCCACCTATGCAGAGAATGGTGGACAAGATAGCAGGATATTTTGCGTTTGTAGTAATTGGAGTGGCACTTGCAACTTTCATGGCTTGGTATTTGATCACTCCTATGGGGGCGCATCAAATAGCTACATCCATAATTCCTGCAGTTGCGATACTTGTTGTAGCATGTCCTTGTGCCCTTGGGCTTGCAACTCCTACTGCAATAATGGTTGGGATGAGCAAAGCGGCACAAAATGGAGTTATCTTCAAAGGTGGAGACTCGCTTGAAATGCTTGGAAGGGTAAAGATTGCTGTATTTGACAAGACCGGGACACTGACACGGGGAAAACCCCAAGTCACAGACATTATGACTATGAAGCAGATTGGATTTGCATCAGAAAACACTGCAAGTGTAGTTAGTTCGGATCATAAAATACTTGAGATTGCCGCAATGGCAGAAAAAAATTCTGAACATCCGCTTGCCAAGTCCATAGTACAACATGCCTTGGATTTGAAGATTAGTTTAGCTGAGACTAGGGAATTTTTTGCAATACCTGGAAAGGGAGTAAAAACAGTTTACAATGGACACAAAATACTGGTGGGAAGTCCAAGATTTATGGAAGAAGAACACATAGACATTGAATCTTCAAAACAGTCTCTGATTGCATTGCAAGAACAGGGAAAGACTGTCATGCTTGTTGTATTGGATGATGATCTAGTCGGCCTTGTTGCGCTCTTAGATACTCCGAAGCCCAGTGCAAAATATGCCGTAAAATCTTTGAAAAAAATGGGGATTCAAGTTGTAATGCTTACTGGGGACAACGATAGGACGGCCAATACTGTAGCAGAGGATCTTGAGATGGACAAGGTATTTGCAAACGTGATGCCGTCTGGCAAGTCTGATATAATAAAACAATTACAAAAAGAAGGAAAGACAGTCATGATAGGAGACGGCATAAACGATGCACCTGCCTTGACTGAGGCAGATGTTGGAATTGCCATAGGGAGTGGAACTGATGTGGCATTGGAAGCAGGAAATGTAGTTCTCGTCAGGGATGACTTGATGGATGTGGTCTCTGCAATAGAGATAAGTAAAAAAACCATAAGCAAGATAAGGCAAAATCTGTTCTATGCGTTTGCATATAATGTAGTATTAATTCCAGTTGCAGGCTTGGGTCTCCTATATCCCACTCTTGCAGGTCTTGCCATGGCAGCAAGTTCTGTTTCGGTGACAAGCAGCTCTTTGTTGCTCAAACGATGGTCTCCGCCAAGCAAGAGAAAAAAGCTGAACATTGAAAAATAAATCTATTCTCCAGGGCCAAACTGATAAAATGATGGAACTGCAGGCGGCACATTGCCATAGACTAGGGCAATCTCGTCATGTTTGTTTATCCCGGTGTCATTTAATGCTGTATTGACAGGTTGCCCATTGACAAATATTTTTGCAGTTGCACCATAGATGGGAAAATCTCCTGAGGCTTTCCAAATATCAATGAATTGTCCTAGGGTAAATTCTTGTGATCTTGGTGACTCGATGTGTATGACGCCACTAGAATCATGCGTATGTAGCCAATAGAGACATTTGTTGTCAACTATCCCGATTCTTTCTGGCACTGTCAAATGGTTACCGTTAACAAAAAAATCAAGATGTGCGTGTATGTGAAATGTTGTAAGTTCGCTTGTATTGCATTCTATTCCATCAATTACAGGTGCGGCACTAGAAGATGTATTGTCGGATCTATATCCAGCATAAACAATTCCAGCTACAATTCCAGTTATGACTAACAATGCAATTATCTTACTGTTTTTCTTTTTTGCATTCATTTTTTCATCTTTGATTTTTTTCATCTTTTTTAATCTGCCTATTACAAATATTATCTTATTACCTGCTTGAAAACTTTGTATGGCTATATTCTTGTAATTTTAGTGAGCCACTTCATTTCCAATAAACATGATTGGGGTGATATCAATACCATCAATTGCACTAGGTTATGTCTATCTCAACACTATAGAATACATCATGATTAATTCCAATTGATTGGAATTAGTAAATTAGTTCATGATGGAGCATTTTCTAACTAATTGTAACCGAGTCTTACAAAACTCCAAACCTTCAGCAGATTTTTAACTAATGTCTAAATATGCATCAAAGGTATTCTCATGAATTCCAAAAGTTGGTAGAACTGGGTCTTACCGCCCGCAGTTTTTCCCAGTTATTTTACTATTAATACAGGAATCTTTGATTTGTGAACCACTGCATGTGATACGCTACCCAAAAAGGCTTCTTTTACGCTGCCAAGACCTCTTGCCCCTATCACTATGATATCGAATTTGTTTTTCGCAGCAAAATCAATTATCTCAGACGATTCTTTTCCAATTGTGGTTTTTCCAACAAATACTATGCCATTTTGAGCAGAGCGTTTTTTTGCATTGCCCATGAATTCTTTGGCAGCCTTTGTAAGGTATTTCTTATCATATGTTATTGGCATAAACGATTGTGGATATATTGGCATAACAAACAGTCCTGTAAGTGTAGCTCCACACTGTCTTGCAAGATATATTGCAGTATCAAGTCCTCTAAACGAGTTCTTTGATCCATCCATGGGAACTAGAATCTTCCTGACTTGGTATTTTGCCATTACCATGGATGTATTTCAAGATTATAAAACTGATTGCTAACAGGTTGATAGTTGTGCTGTGAATCGGTGATTCATGAAACCATAGTACGAAGATCCGTGTCTCTAGTCTCTGGGTTAAATTTTAGACCAATTATTGCTATTATACCACCAATCATGAGATTAATTCCAAAGACAAATGGTTGTGACCAATTTATCTTTGAAGACAATTCTATTGCTATCAAAGGTGCCCATGCCCCAATAATTAATCCGGAATTAAAAACAAAGCCTGCTGAAGTATTTCTTATTTGTGTAGGAAATTTTTCTGATAGAAAAGCTGGCATTGGCCCAAATCCGCTAGTTGCAATCATGATAAGGACTGAACTGTATGATATTCTTTCAAAAATACTTGTTGTGTGATACAAACCTATCATCAAAGGTATTGCAAGAACTATAGTTAGAGCTGAAAATATTCCGATTGTCTTTATTCTTCCAATCCTTTGGCTAATCCATCCGGAAAAAACATACCCTATAATGGATGAAAACGTAGCAGCGGTCATCATTACCGCAATTTCCGATCTACCAAGATGGACGTAGTCAGAAAGCAGTGTTGGCATAAATCCAATTGATGCATAATATGCATACATCAATCCTGTGGTAATGATCAAAGCCATGAAGAATGGTTTTCTGTGTGCCCCTGAAACTAGTTTCTTTAGAGGCGTTTTTTCTATAGACTTTTGTTTTAATTTTTCCACCCATACCTCTGATTCATTCATCTTAAGACGCAATACTAGTGCCAACAAACTTGGGATTATTCCAGTGAAAAACATTATGCGCCACCCGATTTCTGTAAATGCGGTATTTTGGTACAAAACAGATACAATCCAATAAGTCACTGATGCAATTAAAAACCCGAAAGGAAAACCACTCTGGATGAAACCTGATACAACACCACGTGATGATTTTGGAACTGATTCCATCGATATCACTGCTCCACTACCCCATTCACCGCCTGCAAAAAGCCCCTGCGAGAACCTCAGAATGATCAAGAGCATGGGAGCCAGAATGCCAACTATCTGCCATGTGGGAAGAAGACCTGTTGAAAATGTAGCAATAGAGAATCCCATGATTGTAAATATCATTGCTCGCTTTCTTCCAACTTTATCCCCGATGATGCCAAAGAGTGCACCCCCAAGAGGTCTTACCACAAGAGTTATCGCATAAGTTGCAAAAGTAGCAAGCAGGCTAAGTTTTTGATCTTCAGCTGGGAAAAACAACTGACTTACTGATGATATGACAAAGAGCATAAGGACAAGATCATATCCATCCAATGCCCATCCTAGCCAAGATCCAAAGATGATCATTTTATTATCTTTTATAGAATTGATAGAATTATTCATTCACGCTGACAAATTATTAATTAACCTGTTTTTAGTTGTATCATGAAATTATCATTTGTGATAATTACACTGACAAACTAAAAGGATGACAGATGTATTGTATCGAGATAATATCATGATAATTCTAAAAAGTATGCTAAACACCGCAGAAAATAAAAGAAAGAATGTTAAAGTTCAAGACATTGTGATTCAAATGGTATATCTCATAATTGCGAAATTTGGCATGAAAGTTGGAAAAGTTTTCATACAAATGATTCAAAAACATGTAGAAAAAATCGTACCATTTTTATTGCATGCAAAGCTTTTTGGGGTCATAAGTAAAACAGACATTATGCAACTGGCAAGTGGACAACAAAAATACCTTCATGCTGTAAGGAGAACAAGTTTATGAATAAAGAGAGGGTTTTGTCAAAGATACTTGTTGCAATAGATGGCTCTGAAATGTCATTGAAAGCGGCAGATTATGGCATAGAGTTTGCAAAAAAGTACCACTCTAAACTCATTATACTTCACGTTATTCACATTCCTGCTGCAGGATTGATGTATACGACAGAATCAACATTCAAACAATTTATCGAGAAAAACAAAAGGGAATCTGAAGAGTGGTTTAACACAATCAGAAAGGAATCTAAAGAACAAGGAGTTGAAATAAAAACTGAAACAATAGAAGAGATTTACTCGGTTCCAGGGGCAATTATCAAACGTGCTGAAGAAGAAAATGTCGATGTCATAATAATGGGCAGTACTGGAAAATCTGGTTTCAAGAGACTTTTACTTGGCAGTGTTGCAACAGATGTAGTAAGATATTCCCATTGTCCAGTGTTTGTCATAAAATAACTGGAATGATAAAACTTTACAAATCTCTTACTGCTGATGAGATCAAAAAAGCTTCAGTAGAGGATCTCTTTTCATCACTATCAACAGGAAAAACTGGAATCAGTTCTCAAGAGGCAAAGAAGCGTTTAGAAGAATACGGTTACAATGAGATTGAAGAAAAAAAGATAAATCCTCTTAGGAAACTTTTTGGTTATTTTTGGGGCCCAATTCCATTCATGATAGAGATAGCTGCAGTTATCTCTGCAATTATTTCTCACTGGGAAGATTTTTGGGTAATAATGTCTCTGCTTTTGATAAACGGGACAGTGGCGTTCTTTCAGGAACACAAAGCCGACAATGCAATAAATCTGCTAAAACAAAAACTATCAATTAGATCAAGAGTATTACGCGATGGCAAATGGGTTGAGCTTTCATCACGGGATCTTGTTCCAGGGGATGTCATAAGGATTAGACTTGGTGACATAATACCTGCTGATGCCAAACTTTTTGACGGCGAGTATTTTTCTGTAGACGAGTCTGCTCTTACTGGAGAGTCGCTGCCTGTGGAAAAACATGTGGAGGATGTTGCCTATTCAGGCTCCATTGTGCAAAAAGGAGAGATGAGTGCACTTGTAGTTTCCACAGGGATGAGGACATTTTTTGGAAAGACAGCAAAACTTGTCGAGGAAGCAAGAACTAAAAGCCATTTCCAAAAAGCCCTGGTAAAGATAGGCGATTACCTTATCGCACTTGCAATAGGACTAGTTGTACTTGTCTTTCTTGTGGCAATGTTCAGACATGGTGGCCTTCTTGAAACTTTGCAATTTGCATTGGTTTTGATGATTGCCTCAATACCAGCTGCATTGCCGGCGGTATTGTCAGTAACTATGGCTGTAGGTGCAACAGTTCTTGCAAAAAAACAGGCTCTTGTAAGCAAACTGACTGCAATAGAAGAGATGGCTGGTGTTGACATTTTATGTGCAGATAAAACTGGAACACTGACAAAAAATGATCTAAGTGTTGCAGATCTTGTAACGTTTGATAGATTCACAGACTCGGATCTGTTGATGTTTGCTAGCCTTGCATCACGGGGGGAAGATACAGATCATATTGATAATGCAATTCTTACAAGAGCCAAGACCTCTGGGGCCTTGGAAAAATCCAAGTCATACAAACAGCTTTCTTTCAAACCGTTTGATCCAGTGATAAAAAGAGTTGAAGCCAAGATAGAAGATCCTTCTGGAAAAGAATTCGCAGTGTCAAAGGGTGCACCTCAATCAATACTCGCCCTTGTTCTAAACAAAGATGATACATCAAAGGTAGATGAAAACGTAAGAAGACTTGCAGCCAAAGGGTTCCGCTCACTTGGAGTGGCAAGGACAAATTTGCAAGGAATTTGGGAGTTTGTAGGGATTATATCATTACATGATCCGCCCAGAGACGACTCCAAGGATACTATTAGGACTGCCAAGACCATGGGTATCGATATTAAAATGATAACAGGTGATCACATGGATATTGCAAAAGAGATAGCAAGAGAGTTGAATCTTGGTACAAATATACAAGATGCTTCTCAAATAATTGACAAGACAGACAAGGAGATTCAAGGCGTTGTTGAACAGGCAGACGGTTTTGCACAGGTCTTTCCAGAGCACAAGTACAAGATAGTAGGTGCTTTACAGGCAAACGGGCATATTGTTGGCATGACAGGAGATGGAGTAAATGATGCACCTGCACTCAAGAAGGCAGATGTGGGAATTGCAGTTTTTGGTGCAACCGATGTTGCAAAATCTGCAGCACACATTGTTCTTACACAGCCTGGAATTTCAGTCATCATAGACGCAATCAAAGAAAGTCGCAAAATATTCCAGCGAATGAATAATTATGCAATATACAGAATCAGTGAAACTATCCGGGTCCTTTTCTTTCTGGTGTTTTCCATAATTGCGTTCAGCTTTTATCCAATTACTCCTCTAATGATTGTCTTGCTCGCCATCTTAAATGACGTACCAATTATGACTATAGCTTATGACAATGTAAAGATCTCATCTAGTCCTGAGAGGTGGAATATGAGAAAAGTTCTTGGGATTGCCACAGGTCTTGGCATGATAGGAGTAGTCTCAACATTTGTTCTCCTTTACATTGGAATGAATGTCTTCGATTTGAAAACAGGATCATTACAATCGTTAGTTTACTTGAAATTATCCGTTGCAGGCCACATGCTATTTTTTGTTGCAAGAACCCGCGGTCATTTCTGGACAGTAAAACCCGCATTGAAGTTATTTTTGGCAATAATTACAACACAAATGATTGCAACAATAATTACTGCTCAAGGAATTTTGGTACCTGCAATAGGGTGGTATAACGCATTATTTGTATGGGGATATGCATTTGCATGGTTTTTGGTAACTGACTTTGTGAAAGGTCCAATCTACAAGTTGTTGGAACACAAGGGATTGAATTTGCGCAATAGCAAGTGATTTAGATTTTCATGTCTGAAATTGATCATATGATTTAAAACTCAAGAATGTACTTTAGCAGTATTGTCACTTACTCTTCAGGCGACTACATTCAACAAGAAGATGGAAGAATCCAATCCCTACTACAATTATGTGTTCAAGTGGTTTGATTTTGCAATAAAATACAACTCAGCAATTTTGGACGCAATCTCAAAGGCATTTGAGACTTTTTTATTCCACACTCCTCCATTATTTTTGGAATCGTTGTATTCCTTGTTACTATT
>JAGWGC010000005.1:0-33424 GCA_028867615.1 Nitrososphaerota archaeon
GGAGATAGTCCAGACCAAAACTGGTCCAAAGGCGGAATTGATTCAGATTTGAAGGAAATGCCTTGAGACAGAGTACCTCCTCCTACAGTTGTAGCAAGCCACCAGCTTCTAGCAGTAGTGTCAAATGGGATTGTAAAATTCGCATAAAAGGTACCATTTTTGTTGATTGGGATGTCTTTGGTTATTACTGGGATTTTGCCATTTTTTTCAAGGCTAATCTTTGCATCAGTATCATTCAAGTAAGATTTTCCTTTGATTGATACAACGTCACCAGGCATGTAGACGTATTTGTCTGTCGACATGGAAACTAGTTGGACTCCAGAAGGTTTGCCTCTGATGCCAGCGTTGTCGGATACCTCTACCAGCTTACCTGATTCATCTCTGAAGTAATAGCTGGTCTTGATGTTCTGACCTACTGAGGAGACTATAGTACCTGATTGGCATAATTGGTCTGGAACTTCAAAGGTACCAGTAAAGATACCTGTTGATGGACCAGTCTCAACTAGTGAGAAACCAGTAGCGGATAAGCTTGATGCAAATCCGCCAGTAGTTGCGGTGTTGCTTTCACTTGTAAAGCATGAACCGGTATTATCCGGTGTAAATTGACTGTTAATCTTGCTGTTAGACCATCTAACATTTTGCTGACCAAATTGTACATCTACGAGTCTGCCAAATGCGCTGCCGTCAGAGTACTGTCCTAGACCTGATTTACCGATTGTGTCGGTTGCATTGTCTTGTACAGTATTATCTGGTGTACCGGCTACTGCATAAACTGGTGTGACTGCGGTGTAAATGTCAACCAAGCCGTTGTTAACGTTAAGGTCTGGGTCAGTGAGTGTAATTGTCACAGTGTCGCCTATCTTGTATGTCTTGCTATCAAATGAAATGGTTATAGAGTCAGCATTGACTAAATTAATTTGAAAGTAAGTAATCATAATTATGGAAAGTGTCACAATCAGATAGTTGATAGGTTTCAAAATATACTGTCCTTCAACTTTCAAACCTTAAAAAACTGACGTAGGTTTCCATAGTAAGATCCCCCAGAACTTACTCTACATTCCCGAACAAATGTTTTTTAGTCAACTGCAATCCGGTGGTCTAAAATAGAAATTATTGGAGAGTAGAGTTTTCAATAAAGGTCACCAGATTATGGATGTGGAATGTTGGCGAAACACAGTTGCCTTTAACCCATCCTGTAGCATTCGACCACATACCGCAGCCAAATCCGTCAGGAGGATGAGGGAGTTTGTGGTCCACTGTTTGTTTTATTGTTCTGTTATCTGCCCACCCTCTCTCAATTAGTTTTTGAGCAGTATCAGGTTTTACACAGAAAGAAGAACCGTCTTCTGCTTTCAATACGGATACAAATCCTGTGTTGCATACTGATTCGCCTGTAACCGTAATCGCAGGTTCTGTATTACATCCATTTAGCATACTAAATGCAGGTCCTATCTCTGGTAAGTTAAGTATGGGAGAGAGTTTGTAGGTTCCCGGTTGCAATGCTTTGATTGTCATGGAAAATGGAACTCTTGAGAATTGTGTAACATTAATCATTTTCTCACTTGGTTCTGTTGACACCACAATCCATCTTGCATGTGGAGACGGACTTGAATGAATCGAAAGATATCCCTGTAAATCTTGTTGTACCATCATTGTGATATTTCCAGTTATTATGATTGTGTCTCCAGTTTGAACTGATTGGCTTGAAAAATGAACATCATCTAATCTTCCAAAACGCGGTGGTATTCCAGTACATACTCCATGTGCCGACGCTAAAGGTAACAATGGTGCGACTATTAGCCCAACAAGACATAATGAAAATAGAGTTTTCAAACGATGTTAGTTATTCATTTTTCAAACTTTAAAAAACTGGCGTAGATTCTCTCAGTAAGATCCTTCCAGAACTAAGCCTACTGAATTCTCGAACAAATGTTTTTTAGTCAACTGCAATCCAGTGGTCTAAATACGAAATCCTATCCGTAGTGAGTTCCTTCAAATGCGTGTCCTGTATAGAGAGTATTACCAACTGTTATCACAACTGCACTATGCCACCAGAACTCAACATAGTATGATTTTCCCAATTGGGCTTGAGGCTTAGTAAAGATTTGATATGTCACTTTTACCACATGGTCATTTAGGTTTTCTACACTTGCAAGATTTAACAAAATATCACCAGAATCTCCAAGTGGTGGAATGCTTGTGTTTACTGAATTTTCGTCAACCTTCATTATATCTGGTGAGCCTATCAACTCAGATATGGTGGCGTTGGGTCTTGAAGGATATACATTTGAAATTACATCACTTGTTGTAACTTTACAGTTACTTCCAGGATAAGGGTTAAAGTCATAAGTTAATGTTATTTTCCCAGCGGTTCCAGAATGTATTGCAAACTGTGTAATACCGCCTATCATTCTGCTAATGTCTGCACCATAAAATGTGGTGCCATTTACAGGAAGATCATCTAGTACAAAACCATTTGTACCTACAATTGAAGACATTGTGTCAGTAATTCCACATGATTTGTTATCAAAATTTCTTTTCTCAGGTGTGTTTACTACAGTATCTCCAACTTTGTCATTCCAAGCCCACCACCCTTGTCTTGTCATCCTTCCCATGCCAGAATCAGTAACACATGCAGGTGAACCGTCTTCTGATTTTATTACAAGAGTGAATCCATCTGCGCATTTGACATTTGTTGCAGTTATTCCTGATTTGAATTGCTGTAGTGGAGATTCAGGGACGATCTGTGTGTTGTTTGTTCCCACTTTAAGATAAAGTGTTTCTACCCCACTGAGATGATATGCAAAAGGGTATTGATACATTTCAATTTTAGATGTGTAATTTCCAGACTCGGTATTTGCAGGAATTGTAAAATTAATGTTGAATTTGCCTCTGGCATCTGATGTAACCTCCTTTGTGATATTGAGTTGTTCTGCAGTAAAGTATACTTTTTCCACACCCAGATGTCTATTGCAAGCATCAACAAGTGTACCATTAAAGATCACATCCTGTCCTGAACTGTAGATGCCTGTCTGAGGAATTCCTTTAAAGTATACCAAAGGAGATACTGCCATTCCAACAAATTCATTGACTATGGTGGCATTTTGTGAACCTTTTGGAATATCAAATGTTAAGGAGACTTCATCATTAGTGGTGGATGTTGTAAAGTTTTCGTGGTTGTTATCTACTCTCACATCAAACGCACTACCGCTTTTTAGATAATTATCTACATCAGATCTTGTAACGCAAAAAACATTTGCCACTGCATCTTTTGTTAATGTTAAGGTCAAAGAACCATTGTATTGCTTGTTACTTGTTATATTCATATCAAGAGAATTATAAACGTAGGAGTGTAGGTTTGGGGATATTTTGTTGATACTTGAATTCTCAGTATTGAAAGTGATATCATATTGAGTATCATTAACACTAATTACTGATTTTGATATATCCGCAAATGCAATGTTAGGATATAACGTAATAGTAACTAAAATTACAATAATTAAGAACTGCTGTAGAGTTTTCATTTGTTCTCGGTTATTTATCATAGCCTAAAAAAGTGGCGCATATTTTCATAGTATCTTCTCCCCAGATTGAGCCTAATTGCGTTCTCGAACAAATGTTTTTTAGTCAACTGCTATCCAGTGGTCTAAACACTAATCGTTGTTAGGTTATTCACATAGAAACTAGTAAGTTTTTGTTTTCTTAACTCAGTCATTGTGATTAATTACGATGTACTTGAGTCACATATTTTACATGAATTCCGCTTAAACCTGTAATTTGGAATACATTAGTCTGGGAAAAACATATGTCATTTTTGTAGAGCCATGGAAAATCATCCAAAATTATTCTCGATTGATTGTCATAACCCACTACAAATGGAATGCTATTACAAAAAAAGGACACGCCGTAGAGCCCTGCCTGACTTCCAGTTTTAATGGTATATACTATTGTACTATTTCCCGTTGGAACGATATCAGGATATGTCGAAGTAGTGATTTCGCTTGCTTGCTGTTGCATATCTTTTGCGATAAAAACACTGATGCTAGGTTGCGTAGGAGAATCCGGATTATGATATGTTGCACAAATTTTCCCTGTTGAATTAGGTGACATGTACAATACTGCTACACCGGTATTTGATTGAGGATAGGGATCATCACATGGTGCAGATGAGATGGTTGGTATGGTGTAAAGTGATGTCTGAGATACTTCCTTTGCCCAACCACGATGAATCAAGATGTATGCAGTATCAGGTTTGACACATGCAGGAGACCTATCTTCTGTTTTTGTTACAAGCCAGAAGCCCAAGTTACATTTTACATCACTTGTGGAATAACCCTCTTTAATCATCTTCAGTGGAGGTATCACCGTTGATGGTAGTGATTGTACTCCATGCCCTTCCACATTTGATATCAACATCGAAGATATGCTAATTATCAGAATTGCTATTATTGAAAGATGCAGACTTTTCAAAATATACTATCATTCACTTTTCAAACTTTAAAAAAGTGGTGTAGATTTTCACAGTAAGATACTTTCAGAATTGAGCCTACTCATGCGTTCCCGAACAAATGTTTTTTAGTCAACTGCAATACGGTGGTCTAAAATAGAAATTATTGGAGAGTAGAGTTTTCATTTTCTTGTTATTTGACATTTTTCACGACCATCGGTCCTAGTTCATTCCCATGGCATTCATGGTCTTGCATAGTTGGATACCATGCATTTACAATCTTCTTGGTATGAAGATCAATCTCAACTCGTGCATTCCAACCCGTATCACATGAGTATGGAGTTTTAGCATCAGGGGGGAGATGAAACATGATAAATACGTATTTCCAATCAGTACCAGTTTTATTTGATATTCCACTAAAACCCATGGTAGAGAACTGCCATTGGTTTGACCACGCTTGTATTCCAGTGATATTTAATGCCTCATCTACCAATTTCTGTTTTTCATCATCAGACATGACAAGTCCATTTGGAGGATGTATTTTGTCAATCCTTGACTTGGTGTTAAGAAATGGAGGTAGAAGTATAGTAGTTGTCATTGTACATATTCCTACTCCAATAATTATTGCAAGATGCAGAGTTTTCAAAATATACTATTACTCACTTTTCAAACTTTAAAAAACTGGCGTATATTTTCATAGTAAGATTCCAAATTCAAGCCTACTAGCGTATTCCTGAACAAATGTTTTTTAGTCAACTGCAATACGGTGGTCTAAATACGAATCTATTGGACAAATCTACACCACATTTATTTTCAAACCATTCAAAGGCAGGTTGTGAATAAAAATCAAATATTGCTTGTCATATTATTTTCTGTTGGCATTATTTTTGTTGTCTTGGGTCTAATGTTCAATTCCATAAGGGTGCTAATGACAAGTTCAGAAATAGAACAATACCATAAAGAACTAACAGAATCAAAATTTTGTCACGGTGTAACTTGTCCTAGTCCTCCTTTCTACGCAAAATTACCATACGTAGGAATTGGCCAGGCGTTGTATTATACAGGTACAGTAAGCCTAGTTTCTGGTGCAATAATTTCAATTAGAAATAGAGTGTCAATTTCAAGACAATTTGTACCGCAGTGGATATTTTTCATTGGTAGTATAATGACATCATCTTTACTTTTTGCAATGCCAGTACGTATACCTCAGTTACAATCAGAACCATTTTGTATTGACCCGTTATGTCCGATAGGAGGATTTTATTACACCGTAGACCCTGCAATTTTCTTTCCATTACTGTATTTAGGAATTATAATTGCAATTACTGGTGGAATTATTTATCTAATAAAAATGAACAGATGAAAAATACAATATTGTACTGGAACTTGTAAGACTCTATTTTGTGATCCGTTATGAAATAATATGTGGTTCAGTCCTCTCTTTCTACTCTGAAAGAAACCTACGTCACTTTTTTAAATCATACACAGTACAGTACATCTCAGACGTGAAAATCATATATCTTGCAATGATAATGACGTTGAGTCTATCTGTCACACTTCTGGTTACAACTCAGCATGCATTTGCAGACACCTGTTCTGCTAAATTGACATCATATAACGCACCACAATTTTACCTACTCTCAGACGAGGTTTTTGCTGGAACTGTACAACATATTGACAATACCACAAATCATCAGTGGAAAGTATACTTTACCGTAGACAAAATTTGGAGAGGCACAGTAGGCCAAAAACCATTGATTGTAATGACAAATGACCTTCAAGGATGCGGATACTCCATAGTTCAGGGAGAAAAATATCTTGTCTATACAAACGGTTATCCACCTTTTTTTAATACTGTATGGAGCAAACCCTATGCAGACGCACAAGGCGACATTGCCATCATAGATGATCCAAAGTTCCAGTCTGATGAAAAGGCCCAGGAGGAGCTAAACAAAAAACTGGTGATTGCAAGGGATGCCATATCAAATCTTATGGGAAGCAAAATGGGGACCATACCATTTAATTCTGTAGGAGTTGACGTGATAAACTCTACACTTGACATTGGCATTGATTCTGCAAAAGCTGTCTTGTCTGAAGAAGCATATGAAAAGAAGATCAAAGATATTGTTGGTGATATACCGATAAAGATCACATTTGGACAGATTGTTGCAGATGCACCTATTCTTGACACACTTGCAGCTAAAAACTCTGTATCAATATCATTGTCTCCACTACAACAGTTCAAGTCCGGAGTTTCTCCATTAAATGTCAAATGTTCTACAAACTATTCTCTTATAATAAAAAAAGAAGATGGTTCTCCTGCATGTGTGAAACTTGATGTTGCATACATGCTCATAAAAAGAGAGTGGGCTGTTAGCGAATCAGCATATCCTGGAGGAGATTCACAATTTGCACTAGACACAAATTCGACAATAATGCCTGCACACCTGCCGCGCAGCTCAGGTCTTCGAATTCCATACTATGAACCATCACGAGTCATAAATTACAGTGGCTTTGATGGGGTATACAATGAAACATTTCAGTTCCGTGGAACGCAAAATGATTATGTGCTCAAGCCTGGAAGTACTGGAATTATAATATTCAAGCTTGAAGCAGTTTCAACAGAACAGCAAGGTCAGGATTATCCAATATCTCTTCCAAAATCTCTCAACCTGACAAACTATGCTGTATTCTATCATGAAATAACAAGTCTTGAGGATCTTTCAAAATATCCGGGAGTCACTTTTGACGATGGTAGTTACGGTCACTTTAGGGCATGCTCCACAGGGCCTGCCGGCGAAGGTATGTGTATAGGAGGGCCATTTGGGGGGAATAATCCCATTGAAGCATTTGTGACAGACCATCCGGGAATAGACATTTTGTTTGAGCCGCCATCAGAGGTGTTGCCGCTTGGCATGAATGCAACATCACAGGTAGTTACAATGACGATAACTGTAGATAGCGATGCACCAAGGGGTACATACTTGATAATACTGCCTTCTATTGGTGTTGATTCGTTTCTTCTAACTGTGGGCGACCAGCCATACCATGAGTGATATTTCAGAAATGAAAACTCTATACCTTTCAATAATTACCGGAACAGGAATTGCAAGTGTGATATCTTTTGCATTGATTGTAGTTATAATGCCGTCTTCTCTTGCTGATCAAGCAGGTCTGACAATAGGCGTTGAACAAAACGAAGTTGGTATTGGGGAACCAATCTCATTCTTTGTGGAAATTTCAAGTCCGTTGCAGAGTAGTGTTCATCCAACCGCAGTTATTGTGGATGAACAAAACAGAACGGTTTGGAGTGATGATGATTTACCTCCAAATGGGTATAAGGGCATGACAAAAGTGTACTATGTCCAAAGAGACAGTGAAAACGTACCCGTCATTAACCAAACTGGCAAGTACACACTAATTGTTACATTTGCAGACAAGAAAGCAAGCAAAGATCTTACAGTTACTGGAACAATTCAAGAAAACAACATGCTACATTACTATGGTGCGTATACAGGGATTGATAAAGAAAACACCGACATAGAAATTGTAGACAAGTCATATTATCTTACAACTGTTCACAAAACTCCTTCAGACTTGACTGCACCAAATGATACTACAATACAATTTCATGGTGTTACATTTACATTTCCAGGATGCGGGCAGTGTCTTCCAATGCCGACTGTGTCAAATCCTTCATACAATGTAAATGTCCAATTCAATGACAAAACAAATGAGACTTTGGAAATTAGAGACAACCAGTGGTCTACCATAGGTCCTCCAATGGATTTTCATGAATATCTTGCAAATGGAACCAAAATATTTCCAAACGGGACTAGGGGTACATGGACACCAAGATTCCATATGGATCCCATTGTCACAGTTTTTAGCAACCATGAACACCCACAGGCTGGAATCACGGTGACTCATGATTCAGTAAAATTTCTTGTAAGCGTAGAAAATAATTCATCACAGCAATATGCACAGCTTGGAAATACTGAAAATTCTACTTTATCTGAAAATCAATCCAAGGTATCTCAACTGGGGAATCACTGGTATGGTGGAGGTGGACCTATGGTCACAATTATCTTGGATCCTCTTCAGCAGTTCAAGTCAGGAATTGCACTCAAAGATATCACATGTGCACCTGATTTTCATCTGGTCATAAAGGCAAAGAACCGTTCCCCCGCATGCGTAAAACCAGACGATGTTTCCAAATTAGTTGAAAGAGGATGGGCTGACAAACCAAACTCATTGCAGGAAGAAATAGATTTTGCAAATGTATGCCTTGGCATGAATGATGCTTGCAATCATCGTTATGATGTAAAAAACAGTGATCCGTTTGGAATAACAGCATTGATAATTTATCACCCTCCCGATTTATGCCTTAATCCTACATCTCATAGCTCTCCAGCCAGCATGCCCAGTTGTCCTCCTAACAATTTCTATCTCAAAATAAACTCAAACTCTACTGCATATTTGTTGGGCTACAACGTTTGTGATGGAGAATCCTGTACCAAAAGTAATGACCTGTCAGTTTTATTACCAATCAATGTCATTTCAAAACCTGATTATCAAATGATAGGATTACCTGTAGATTTACAATGGAAGTATGGGGATATAGTGCATATTCAACTGGAAGTCTCATCAACTACTAATAATGAAACTGGACTGTTAGTAGATCTTGGAAATTCTACGATAGTACCTTAGAACATGAACACTCTACATCTTTCAATAATTACACTTTTGCTTGTAATCCTTGGAACGAATCTATCCTATGAACAGTATTCTGTAACAGGTCCCTTTCAGGGATTTATCACAGTAAAAACCAACAGAGCAACCTATGATTACGGCAATACAATAACCATAGAGGGAAACGCCATAAAATATGGAACAATAAAAATGCAGATTTTCGATTCCAACAACCAGCCAATAATACATGATGCGATAGAACCACGTTCTGGACATTATTCCGGATCATATCTCATATCAGGTCCATTGTGGAAATCAAAAGGAACCTACACAGTTACAGTTCAACAAGATTCATTTTCATACGAGAGAACAATCTTTTACTTTACTGGCAATGGCAAGCCTGGAGATATCACTGGACTACCATCACCACAAAACCCTCCATTGATAATAACACAGGTTGAGTTTTACGGACCTTGGACACACCATGAACATTCATGCATTGGAGATGGTGATGCTTTTGCAAACCAGTGGTTTGATCTTTACAACCCCACATCATATGAGATCCAAATCAAAGGATATGCACTTGGAATAAAAGAGCATAGTGAATTTGGAGGAACCGAAATTTCAAATGAAGAATGGATTGATCTGCAACCTCATCAAAGATGTACATTTGCCCTACCATGGGTAGAGCAGGCATCCATACCTGACCCAAGAAACGTTATCATATCATTTGGGTACAATTACAGCACTAATACATACAAGATCACAACACCTCCATTGACTGATACCTACAATGATTCCAGAACATGGAGTCTTGTAGACAATAACTGGAATTTTTCTGCACCCAGTCCATTGAAGCAGATATCGTCAATGATAAAACCAGATGATGTAACCTGTAACAATAATCTCAAGTTGATGATGTATCAAAACAAGACTGTCTGCATAAGTCCAGATCATGTAGCAAAAATGTCATTACATGGATGGAAACCATATGAAAAGCCAGAATACATTCCTGTGTTAAATAGAGTATACAGCAGTGGACCTGGATTTGGCTGTCCGTTCATATTTCCAAATGCTACGATTGTAAACTCGACAGGATTTGAGACCTACAATTACTCTGGAATAACACATTATATTTTGAAGCCTAAACAATCAGGCTCTTTTACCTACAACATTTACAGCGATTCGTACAACCTTGATCCTCCAATATTGAGCCCAAGCAAAATAAATGTGACAAATGGTGCTGACATTTACTTTCAGCCTGATGCACGTCATGAAATGAAGCAAGATGCCAATTCTACAATCATGATTTGGTTTAACCAAAAATCAGAGATAATCAATCGTGATCAATATGTTACAGTTGTAGCAAAGATATCTACAAACGAAAACATTCCAAAGGGAACATACTGGCTGAATTTTGTCCCGGGAGGATGTAGTCAGTTACCACCCATGCCTATTGTAATAGGGAATAAAACAGATGCAACAGACATTGGATAGAATGTAGAGCACTCTATGCAAGTTCTACACCAGTTTTTTAAAGCATGTCTGTCCAGTACGTCTAGAAGATGAAAATATCATATTTTTCAATTATTATAATTGTTGTAACCATGACATCAATAGCAATCATATCTGTTATGTTTTTTCAAATTTCAACATTACAATCTCAAACCAAAATACTTGATCAAACTAATAAAAAACTAGCTACGAATTTAACCAATTATCAAGACTTGTTTGGTATCATACCAAAGAATTACACTTTCATGCCTTTTGAACTAAAAACTAACGTGTATGTGGCAGGGCCAATTGATATTATTCCAGTGACGACAGTGAGAGCAAATCAACCTTATCAGGTTGTCGCTAACATCACAAAGATGGAAAATATGCAACCTCTCATCTATTACTATTGTATTGTCCAAGTATCCAATTCCACAGGTTTGGGGTACCATGTTGGATGGGGACAAGGAATATTCATTCCAAAACAATCTTTTTCACAATGTGCAGTTAGCTGGACACCAACGGTTTCTGGAAATTATACTCTTACTGCATTTGCATGGAGATCGTTATTTGGCTCACCTCTGGCAAATGCATCTATGAAATATGTTCAGGTACTGCCATGAAAACTCTACAGATTCTCATAATTGGAATTTTTGTCTTTTCTACATTGTCGTACATAAAACCAGTCCAGGCAGATAATGAAAGTGGTGCTGTAATTGAAAATATTCAAACGCTTCCAACCTCAATTATAATTGGGCAGACATTTAAGATAAATGCAACTCTGGTAAACAACTCCACACATCCGATATTTATTGAACATGGATCTTGTGGCTCTCCATTCTCTGTAACTTTTGACAATCACATTATGGTCCGAACAAACAATGTAACCTGTACGTTGCAACTAATTGAGCAAAGACTAGACCCGGGTACGAAAATTACATCTACTAGTCCATACTTGGATCTTACATACGTGGCAGCACAAAATGGAACTATAAACGCTACTGTATCATTTCCGTATAATGTTTGGAACCAAACCGCACAGTCAAACACCC
Organism: Nitrososphaerota archaeon; assembly: GCA_028867615.1. Taxonomy (GTDB): domain Archaea; phylum Thermoproteota; class Nitrososphaeria; order Nitrososphaerales; family Nitrosopumilaceae; genus Nitrosotalea. The sequence continues at coordinate 11,686 of JAGWGC010000005.1, forward strand.
AAGAAAATATCTCAAAACAGTTTTCTTTTATGATATATCCTAAAACCAGAGTGCCAACATTATCGCCCTCCGGGAATCAGGCAATTATTGATGTAGCACTATCTATACCTGGTTTGCAAAAATGGTCTAATGACTGGCAATTTGACTCCATGGCATTTATGACTGCAAAAAATCAGCCAGGTAATTGGCAATATGCAATTGTCTATCTAAAAGCATCTTCTGGTAGTTCCATCATACCGTGTGATAGCAATAACAATTGGAGTGCAATGGTGATAATAGACAGGACAACAATGAAAGTAATCCAAGCAACATATCCTACCGTGGAATCACATAACTGTAATTATACTACCGGTGGCGGACCATCAGGTGGTGGACCGAATACATATGGTGACACTACACCCAAGATGGATACTCCATTACAACAGTTCAAGTCCGGAGTTTCTCCATTAAATGTCAAATGTTCTACAAACTATGCCCTTATAATAAAAAAAGAAGATGGTTCTCCCGCATGTGTGCAAAGAAATGACACTGACAGTCTAATGAACAAGGGTTGGGCTATCAATCAGTTTGTAGTATCAGAAATTTATAGAAATCAAGGAATCAGTGTAATTCAGAGAGATACTGGGCTTCTCAAATATGAAAACGGGACATTTGTACAATACATGTCGATTTATGTATTTATTAATAATTTCACTAAATCAAGTTCTCCATTACAAATTCAAGTTTTGCATGATGATGCATTGTATAGAACTGACGTGGTATCTTCTGCAGATATTTTACCGGACGGCTTTTACAAATACCAATTTATTCTAAACCATGCAATATTTGGTAGCTACAAGATTGTTGCAACTTATGAAAATAGGACAAGTCAAACATCATTTGTGATTGGGATACCTCCATAGGACATGAAAACTCTACACCTTGGAATGATAATTGGAATTATGGCAATAGCAACGATAATTACATCATATGAAATTATTCAAAATTCTGCAAAAACTACCAAGTTGGATTGTACGGATCCAGAGCTAGCAGATCTCCAATATGATGCCAAGCGTCTAGCCACAAGACAGCAAGTTGAATCAATAATCTTAGCCTATCCTGAAACTAGAAATCTCATAGATGATAGTACATACTGTGAATTCATGTCTACTTCAACACTGTATACACAAAATGGAACCTATCAAGGAATTAACATCAATTTGAATAACACAAAAAACCTCATCGCTGCAATTAGTTTACAAAATAATTCTGTAGTGTCGTACGAACTCCTAAATCTTACAAGAACGTATCCTGCACCTTGAAACCTTGACACTTTTTAATAAAAAATTAGGCACAAACGGATCCTAAACTAGAACGCAAAACAGGCCATTTCCGGCCCTGTCCATGAATATTTTTCTATTTTAAGGGGGAACTAAACAGGGGCATTATTTGTCTGTGAATTATACATGAACAAACCTAGATCATAAACAAAGGTAACGTTTTTTTGTTGACGACTGTTTATTCTCAGAAACTTTTTTCATCGAGCAAACTTTAAGTTATATGTTGTATTTATACAACATATGTTGGAAGAATACAACATTAACCAAACGACGCTAAAAATACTAGGGCTTTATCTTGATGACTACAAAAAATCGCTGCATCTGAGAGAAATATCTAGAAAAACCAAGATCGATGTAAAGGCAATTCAATTACAACTCAAAAAATTAGAAAAGATTAATGTTTTGTCTAGTATCATTAGAGGTCGTAACAAAGATTATCGCTTGAACTTGAACAATGTAACTACGAAATATTACCTAGTCATGGCAGAGATTTTTGTCTCCATCATTTATCTCAAGAAAAACTTTATGATAAAAAAAATAGTTGGAGAAATTGAGAATAAGATTCATGATCCACTAATTCTGTTTGGCAGCTTTGCAAAGGGAACTTACACAAAAGAGAGTGATGTAGATGTATTCATTATAAGTGATAAAAAGATCAGCACCAGTTCTATAATTGAAGCAACTAATATGGTAGGGAGAGAAATAAGCTTGAAATCTGCAAACAGGCAACAGTTTCTTGAGGGATTAAGAAACAATGATCCTCTCATAAAAGAAGTTGTTTCTAACCATATTATTCTTAAGGGAGCAGATGAATTCTCTGATATCATGTGGTGCTATCATGCAGTCTGATAAAAAATATCTTGAATGGTGTGCAAAGCAGAAGAAAGGTATCAAGGTAGTTAAAGAATCAGAAAACCTACAAAAAGCATATGTAAAAAAATCTAAAGAAGCTCTCAAATCCATGGAGGTTAATGCTAATGCCGGTATTAATGAGTGGGCAGTATCAGCAAGCTATTATGCAAAATATTTTATCATTTATGCACTATTGTCAAGAATGGGAATAAAGTGTGAGATACATGATTGTACAATTGCCTTGTTCATCTACCTATTTGGAAATGATCTTCCGCAACAGCTTTTGCAAGATTTAAGACAATCTAAAAAAGATCGAGTGGAGGCACAATATTACACTTCTACTGTAAAAATTAACGCTACAGAACTAATCTCTGCGACCAAAGACTTTGTGCTCAAGATAGAGCAAATTGCTGATGGAATTGATTCTGTAAGGATCTCAAAAATACGAAAAGAACTCAAAACCATAGTGTAATTAGTTTACGAATCAATCCTAGGTATAGATAGGCATCAAATTCATTCACGAATATACTTCATGTATTTTTGTTTTAACTGAACCAAAACTAGCAGAATATAGATGATAATCCCTTCTGTGTAGAATATTCTATAAGTGAATTTACGAACAAACGGATCCTGAAAAAGAACTCAAGTGACTCTCCTACCAGATCTACCACTTGGAGATTTTCTAAGAGCAAAACAGTGGTAAACAAAAAAATGTTTACCTTTGTTTACCATGATTATTAGACAATTGGACCAGATTCTAGGTCTCCAAGATTTGAAGGGTTAAAACAAGTTCCATCATGAGGGAGAATTTTCTCACTTGTAATGGTACCGTAGAATTTAGTCAAAATGAAACGAGTTTACTGTTGCAAAAGTACATGATTGAAAAAATTTGAATGACAGATCATTACTAGAATGACAAGAACCAGAATAATAGTTGTTACAGAGACTGCTACAAACCCAATTAATTTTTTAGACTTGGGAGTTTTCATTTCCTCTTCCTGTAAATTATAAGAGTGGAAACAATTCCAAATGCAAGCATTATTTGTGCAAATGGAAATTCAGGAACTTTTTCTGGAAGTATGGTAATCTGAACGGGTTTGGACCAGAGAATTATTTGCTTTGATGTATCACCAAAACTTACTATTGACATTACAGTATAATTTCCAGGGGTATGCAGCACGATATTCTGGCCATAACTCTCTCCCGGAGTAGATGAGTTTGGTGCCACGTTCATACTATACCCAACTAATGGGCACGCCCAAGAATATTGGGGTGAGACTAATTTCCCATACTGATCCACTACTAGTGTCACAAACAATGGACCGCAATACCCAATTGTAACATTATGATTTGCCGCGTTTGTTAGTTCTGGAATCACGGTTATGTTCTCTCCTGCCTTGAACATGTTTTTGCCCATGATGTTGGTGACTGTCAGGTTTGCGTCTTTGTAGATAATCTGGCTTTGAGGATTTTCACATTGTTGTTTTCCGATTGTTTCTCCAAATGTGGGACCATGATCAAAGCTTTGTAAACACAACGCCCTGATTACAGATGCTTGTGATGGAACCATGGCTCCAGGCGTACAGTCACTTGTGACTCTGTCTCCATAAATTGGAGTCATAAGCAACAACTCATCAGTTGAAGTGACTATAATCGTAGATCTTTGGCTAAATGGAACTGAATAATCATAAGAACAGTCAGAAACACGCTTGTCGTACTGACCAGATTTGAGTTGTATGCCATCTTTTATGATGGCATATGTTTCTGTTTCACTTGGACCATCTTTTCCGTTATAGTATGGAAAGTTTCTTGGAATTTTTATCTCAAATGTACCGCTTGTATCAGCCCGTACATTTGCTGTAAACATATAGTGATTTTCTTGCAGTACACCAGTGCCATTTACAACAGAGTATTGGATGTTGAAATTTTGCCCAGATTGTGTCAAGGATGAAGGTGGTGCATTCACTGTAATTGATTTCCATTCTTGAGCTTGAGCAGGCATTATCAACGATAGAAAAGCAAGCAAGACCGCCCAAGCCGTGATTGTTAGGAGATGTATAGTTTTCATTTTCTTTTCCTAGTAAACAAGAAGACTCCGACAGAGACTCCGCCTGCAATTGGAACCATCACCTCTACCAGAACGATTGCATTACTAGTATCTGGATTTTGATGGTTTTCAGTGTACGCCATTTTTTGCTGCGTGTTTGGAGAATATTCTGGATTTGAAATGCCGCTGTTCAGTGTTAGTAGAGGACCAAAATTTGCACCATCATCATTGCTTGCCTTGAGCCAGATCATGTTTCCATCAGAGGCGTCTCCTGCAATGTAGACATTATCTCCAGATGAGACAATCTGAGAAAACCAAGAATCTGACCTTCCTGTCAAGTCTACTGGATCACCAAATGTGGCTCCGTTGTCAGTACTCCTGCTGAAAAATACCTGAACATGGTCTCCATGTTTTGACGTCCAACTTGAATAAACATTGCCTGCTGAGCTTGATATTCCTGAAAAATATGAGGTTCCTATATCACCACTCAGATTCAACGGTTGGGAAAATGTGTTGCCACCATCTGTGCTCTTTGCAAAAAATATTCCAGACACATATGCGGGAGTCAGGACACCCCCATAGTGTTCCTTTGCTATTACGTTTTCATTGTTATACTGCCAGACGATGTAGACCGTCTTGTCACTTGTCATCATGTGCGGCCAGTCGTATTCTCCCTCCTTTTGGCCCAAGGCTATTGGTGTACTGAAGGTGTTCCCATCATCATTACTTTTTGAAAATAACAGGTCCGGTCCTTGTCCTCTTGTACCATCTACCCACACGACATAGATGTTATTGCCTGATGATATCGTTTGTAATCGTACTGGATTCCAAGATTTTGCAATATCAATTTCTGGTCCAAATGTTGACCCCATGTCGGTGCTTGTACGCAGAAATATTGCATACTGGCAATAATTGGGATTTTCACAATCGAGTTTTTTTTCACCTATTACTACAAGCTTGTCTCCAATCTCTTGTATTGATGTATCATATCCAAGAGGGTTTTCAAGTAGTGCAGATGGTAAGAGCTCTACTTTTTTGCCCCATGTAGTTCCATTGTCTTGGCTTGTTATCAGATAGACGTCTGACTGATACGGGGGCTTTTCGCCAAGCTCGTCAATCACTGCAAAGAGATGTTTTCCGTCGGACAGTAATTGTGTAATAACAGAACTTGAATCAGGACTATTATCAAGGATTACTTGACTGCCAAACATGTTGCCTCTGTCATTACTTTTTGCAAATACAACATGGGACGGTGGCCATCCCGTAAAACCGGTTTCCCATGCGAGAAAGACGTTATCTCCAAATGTGGTTACAATCGGTTCGACTGCGGAGCCAAGGTCGATTGAATTGCCAAAACTTTTTCCTGCGTCAGAACTCTTGACGAAATAACTATGGAAATGTGCCCCGTTGTCACTATTTTGTTGATATAACACATAGACATTATTGCCAGATGACACCATCTGAGAGAATTGGAATGGGGCGACCCTTATTGGACCTCCAAGATCCTGTCCTAGCACTGGAGATAGCATCCCAACATATGAAATACTGAAAATGATTATCATGACTTTGACAAGAGCTTTCATTTTCTAATGCCTGATGTTTTCAATTGTAATCGCTTCAGGTTGGATAAAGTGCTGTCCGCCAATGTCTTCGTCTATTGCAATGTAATAAGTACCAGATGAAGGTGCATTGTGTGTGTTTACTGTTATTATGAAATAATATGGCTGTGTGGCATTCAAGGTAAACGAGGAATCCGGAATGTTGACTGAAAGCCACAGTGGTGGAAATATAGTATCATTTCCATTCAAAAAGCCTTTTACTGAAAGTTTTACAGGCAATGTACCATTGGAACCATCCAAGGGATCATACACCACTCCGGATTCTGCAAAGTTTGTGCCATCACTGTTTGTAGTAATTGTTCCAAGACTTATCGGAGAGGGAGAATGTAATACCGAGATAAGATTAGATGGCCTTACAGAAACAATCGCTGTTTGAGTTTCGTTGTATGATGTTGCTTGTATTGTCAACGGTTCGTCTGCTAGAGGATTTGACATGGCAGGTATCTCATATCCTGCGAGAATCATTTTTGTTATGGTACCATTTGGCTTGGCAACTAGATGATCAGGCAAGAACTTGACCCATGCCCCCTTTTCCAATCCTAATGCGTCTAGCTTTACTTCTTGTGGGGCATTAGAATAAACCGTTATCGGTACTTCTTCGTAAATTGGACCAGTACCACAAGATTGTCCACTTGGTTTCATATCTACACAAAAAGTACGCATTTCATAGTGTGTAGTGCCTACATGAATTGAGATTTGTCCAGAATATGGCTTTACATGTACGTGAATTTTAGCAAGAATTGTATTGTCAAGTGGTGTAATCCAGCCAGTACTGGAATCTTCGGTTCTCCCATTGCCATTTACTGTCAAAACATAATCTCCGGAGATGGTATGAGGTCCTGCATGAATCGTTATGACTTTGTTTCCAGGTGGAATTCCGTTAATTATTTCAGTTGGAAAGACAGGCGATATTCTTGCATCAATGTTTGAGGATGAATTGATTGAGAGTTGTAAATCTGAACTGGTATAGTTTGTTTCAAAATTTAGATCATATGGCAACTGTACAGTTTGGCCAACTTCAACTTCTGTATACAATTCAGTCCCATTTGTGGATGTAATTGACACATGAGTGTCATTTGATGTTTGCATGCTTTGCAAGTTGAACTGAGGGATGTCACTTGTGGCAAGACCAAGCACATATTCTAGCGGCACCTCAAAAAATTGTACATTGTTTGTTCCACCATTCTGAGAATAACCAAGTGCTACATATCTGGAATCTCCAGAGATTGCAATGTGACCCCAACTGCCAATAGGATGTCTTGACAATATGTTACCATGATTATCAAAATATGTCAAGTATACTCCATCTCCTGCACCTGAAATAGCTGCAAGAAATGAGCCATTAGAGGACACGGCTACCTGTGATGGCATCTTGTCATTCCAGATCATGTCTCCTGTGGAATTGAAGAGCATGGTTGCCCAGTTTGTACCGATAGCTATGTGATTATTTTCAGAAATGGAAAGAGACAGGACTGGGCTGCCAACTTGATCTTCTTTGATCAAATTCCCTTTGTTGTCTATCAAGTAAATTTTTCCATCCCATCCGCTTGCTGCATCATTTGCCACTATGTATTTGCCATCTGGAGAAAGTCTTGCCTGACTATATCCGTAATCTGTATTAAATGTCCAGAGTAGATTTCCCTTGATGTCAAAGGAGCGTATTGTGTTTCCAGATGATGCAATTATGTTGGAGCCATTTGATGATAGAGAGATGAAATTTATGTCTGAACTTGAGGTATAATTCCAGAGATTTTTTCCTTGGTTGTCAAAGCAGACAAGATTTGTGCCAGATGCAGCTGCAACATGTGAGCCGTCTGATGATAATGCTGAAACCAAGATTTTTCCATAGTCATTTGGTGCATAATTCCACAACATGTTACCGTTTTTGTCAAGAAGATACATTGCCCCGTTTTCATATATTCCTGCAGGGCCAGGTGCAATCTGGTATCCGGATGCTAGAACGTATTGACCGTCATCTGAAGCTGAAACAGCTGCAATTTTTCTTGTAGAGTCGTATTTCCATATTAGATTCCCAGTTTTGTCAAAAAAATATACCGAGCCTTGATGCTCATTGTCGTCTGCATGCCCCTCCTGTAGTCTAGTACCTGCAACAACATAGGATCCATTATGCGATGTTGTAATAGACAAAATTTGTCCGTCTACATCATAATTCCATACAATGTGTTGTGCAGATTGTCTAAATTGTTGTTCTTCGTTTTGGATTTGTTCTGTTTTGTTTACCGTTATGGGCGCAGAAAAATTCTGGGTTGGATAATTGTCAATAGGTGGATGAATTGTAGATACGTGTGATTGATCTTGTGGCGGAGCAAACATGATAAATAATCCAATTATTGTTAAAATGCTAATTCCAATTCCTGTAATTATGGAATAATGTAGAGTTTTCAATTTATACACGTACTGGACATGCATAGTTTAAAAAATTGGTGTAGATTTGTTCTATTTGTTATTAGTCAATACCTTTGATAGGTATTGTAATTTCAGTTTGAAACCCATTCAAGATTCCATTTAGAGGAATTGTTTAGTTGGTCTAAGTCCCTCATTTTCGAGTTCAATTTCGGTAAGACAGACTATTACAAGAATGATTTGTGGACTCGTGAATTGTTCAGTTAGTTTAGTTCTCTTAATTTCAGTGTCCAAAATATCACACCGTGAGTTAAGAATTTCTCATTTCCAGTTAGCTATTCCTGCTACAGACGATTTTGAATTATTAAATGGGTTCAACCAGTTCTTGATATCTCTTAGATGGAATGTGATGGCCTCAATAAATGGAATCCACAGAGCCCCAAAAATTATACCAAAAAAGATGAGCTGACTGGCAGAATCAGGTATTTTTGCGCCAAAATACTGCAAAGCCGAATGTGTCACTTCTATATTGAAAAAAGCAGCCTCAGATTCCATAGTCGCTACGAAGGTGGCACAGAGTAATCCTACAAGTATCCATTTCTTTTTTGGAGAGATACTTTTTACAACCGTCTTTTTTGCCAATTTAGAAAATAGAAGGTACGATGGAATTATCATCAATGGAAGCCCCAAAAGATAAAGTGGTATGATACCACTGGAGTTGTTAATAAAAATCTCAAATATATTAAAATTAAAAATTAAACTTGCAATAATTCCCATATGTGAAAAGATTCTGTATGGATTACCAGTATAAAATGATACAGACCCTGATAGTGCCTTTAACCTATGGCTTTTCTTTGTATATGGAAGTGTTCCAATCATCATCCAAGCCTCATGTTATAGGATGGACAATAACCATGTGATCTCTTGTGCGCTCTAATTTCAGACCTTTCCCGCTGTTCTGCTCTTTCTTTACTTCCTGCAACTTCTGCACGATAGTATGATGCTTTAGGTATTGGATGGTTATTATTTAGAAAATGGGAATTGAGCCTAGAACTGATTCTTCCCTGGCCAATGTAAATTATTTTGCCATCACGGTCTGCCAATTCATAAATTCCATATGCATCAGTTTCCATTAGAACATTATCTTTTTTAAATGAGGACCATTTTTTGAAAAGTGGCATTACTTAACTCACTGAATATTTTTTCCATGGAATGCACTGCAATGGAATTTTTGCAAGAAAATGAACAATATCATGACGTCCATAATACTTAGGTACACCACGATGGTCTTGCGCCATTAATACTATTGGCAAGCCTGAAAAAACAGGAGTGAATGCAACTATTGCTTTATCAGATTCAAGTGAAGAATCAATTACATATTTTTTCACCAGTACAATTGTAAAAGTAATACCTTGTTCGCGAACCACTGCAGCTGTAATCATCAATTCAAATCATCCCCATTTTGAACTAGTTTCATATTTGGCAATAGGCATAGTAGTATATAAATAGCTGGTTAAAAGAGTGTTTAACTTTAATTAATTAAAGTAAAGTTTAAAGATCGCAAGATCGTGTCGGAGTCATGCCTCAAGATGGTCAAAAGACAGTTACGATGTCAGGCATAATACTCAAAGAACTTTTGAAAGAATACAGAATAGAAGTAAAGAAAAGGCCATCACTTTCTTTTGCTGGATTCATATCAGAGTATGCTATCATGGAATTAGAACGAAGAAAAATAGTCAAACAGGCTGCACCCCTTTCTTTGATAACCGTACACGATAACATAATAGTGCTTAAAGATGCTAGAGAAAAGATATTCGTAGAGGTACAAATCAAAGACAAAAAATGGTTTTGCCTTTCAGATAAATCAGATGATTGTATTCATGTAGGATTTGCAATGGCATTACCAGAAACTAAAGATATTCGCTGATCAGTTTGTACAGTAAACCAAATAGCGCCAGTCAATTACATGACATGATAACACAATCATTACAAATATCTGAATCAATTACAATTGATTTGAGCCCAATTGCAGAGGTGTATGATTTGGGCAATGAGATCTTATTTGATACAATAAAATCTGAACTTCAGACACTCAAGGTAGTAATGGATTTAGTAAATAAAGGAAATTTTAAGGAATGTTTCATAATATTACGTGCCATCTTTGAGCTTATGCTATACTTTTGGTTAATGTTAGAGGGGGAGAAATACAAATTACAGCACACATATACAATCCAGCCAGATCCAGAACAGGATATCAAGACTGCACGAGATGAAACATATGCAAAATGGCTTCAAAGTTGGAAGGAAAAAAAAGATGGCTATGAAGCAATTACTCATATTCAAGCTATTGATACTGACAAAATTCGTGTACAATATGAATACGAAGGATTGTACGAAGAAAAAGATAAACAAAAAACCGGAAAGATTGTTCCATTTTATGTATTTGTACTTACAGATCATTATAGCCAATCGTTGAGATTCAATGCTGAGCTTCCATCGATTAAAGCAGGAGATATGTTTCCAGACATAACTGAGAACATGATAAAGGATCAAAAACAGTTGTATCACAATTACATATACTTTGAAGCAATATTGAAAAATTTATTATTGAATGAATTAATTACAAAAGCGCAGAGAGATTATATCATAATACATTATAATTTCCTTAGCAGATATGTACATCCATCCATTCATGCAATTACTCAATTTACTACAAACGCAAAATTTTACAAAAGACATGATCAGTATCCAGATGACATAGTCAAAGAACAAGTATTGCTTTATGTTGCACGAATAATATGCAAGTTGATTTCCATCACACTGAAAAGATTTGAAAAAGAATGTAACCCTATAGGAGTTGAAAAATTTAAAACATTGGTTTCACAATTAGATTTTGCTAGTAGTTACTTTTGGTTCTTTGATAATGAACCCCTTCCATTTGACAAATCAGTTTCTGAGATAAAGAAAAACTCTGTTGAATCCATTACAAAGAAAGAGTCAGAAGATCTGATCATATATTATGAAGATCCTATTGAAAGATTATACAATTTAAAAACGACTGCTAATCGATAGGTTATTTTTCTTTATATTGATCCTATTGACCTGAACTCTACAATTTACTATTTGACTGAAATGTCAATACTCAAACTTATGTGATATAGTATGCATTTTTCTAAATAATTCATCCGATTTTTTCTTCAATTTAGGATCCATGGTCTTATTGGCTTCATCTTCAGCCTTTTCAAGCAGTTTTTGTGCTTGTTTTATCTTCCTTACAGCTTCAGGATCCCTTGTCTTTTCTGCTTTTAGTCGTGCCTTTACATATTCTCGTTGAGTATTTGCAATTTCATCCATTAAATCAGTATTCATTAATTTAGTTTGAAAAATACAGTATAACCAAACCCATATTCAGAAAAGTAGACTATTTTGATCGTAATTGTATTAATTACATTAAGTGGTTGACTCTGGTACGTTCCACTAAAATACTGTTCTTATAAAATATCCATCATAGTTAGATACATCAATGTCGTCCTTAAAACAAGAAAAACAAGAGAGAACAAATCATGGTGTTTCTGGTTTTGTTAATGTCATATACCGATAAAATTTTAGGAGTTAACCAGTTTCAGCCAAATCTCTCAATTTTCTTTTAAAATGCTCTATTTTTTCATGCGAATTCATGTCTGTATCTGTTAATCTGTTAATATGATTAACAGTTAATGGAATTAACAGTTACTTTTGGTCCTCTTCCATTATTGCATGCTTTACATGTCGTACAGAAATCGTTTCTGCATCGTCACTTCTTGCTTTTTCTATGGAGTTACGACAAACCGGCATTAATTGTCGTAAAGACTCTTTTTCATAAAAAGAATAAAGATGGTCCATACAACTTTCATCCCATACATCATTTAATTTAACTTGACCGCAAGCAGCCTTTGTTCTCTTTTCGATTATCATAGTCATTGCTTTTTGTGTAGTTATTGAAGGGATTTCCAAAGTCTTGGTAAAATATGGTTCCAGAATAGAACTTTTGAAAGATGCAGTATTGTATTGATTATTGAGGACAAATACGTAAGAACATTTTGTTTTTTCTAATTTGGAAATGGCATCCAGGAAAAATGTCTTTGCTTCATCACTAGAAATTTCAGTGGTTCCAGGTTTTCTTATTTTGTCAGTTTCATCCAACATGACCACAACATGTGTTATTCCAGCATTTTTTTGAAGTGATTCTACTAATTGATTTGTAAATACAATAAGTTCTTCCAAAGTGGTATCCTCTGTTATTTCTACTCCAGACTGTGATTCTAGTTCAGTACTAGCATCAATACTCATACCCAAAACCATGGGGATGACATTAAACCATGTCTTTAGTCCAGTCTTTGCGGTCTGTCTTTCTTCACTAGTATAGACATACTCTTTTGCAAGCATTTTTCTGGCCTGATTTTTTTCAGTTTCTCCTAGCTTGATAAATTGTGAAGACATTCTATGGATTTGTCTAATTATGTGTCTTAGTAGATCTCTTGGCCCTGTTATGTCATCATAAAATTCATTAATTTTTATACAAAAAGTCTTACTTCCGGCAGAAGATAGTTCTGAGAGTAGATAATTTAGAACCGAACTTTTACCAGATCCACTTTTCCCTAGTAGACCATAAAATTTTCCTATGGCCTGTTTCTTGAATTCAGTTAACAAAATCGTCTCAATTTGAGAATGATTCATCAATTGATCAAAAGGCACATAAAAATATTGGATATCTTCAAGCGGAATGCCCGTCTTACCTGAAAAGGGATCAAAATGATATAATTTCTCAACATTGTTCATTTTCGATAATCACTGATTGACTCTAGAAACAAAGATTCACTTGCATTGAGTTAAGTGTTTTTTACGTGATTTTGTTATTCTTGGTGTGTTTTCTTAAAATTTGGAATAAGCCTTATATGTTAATCTGTTAATATGATTAACAGTTAATGGAATTAACAGATAATAGTAATAACACAGTCAAAATCGCACTATTACGGACATTCACATCTAGACCTCTTCTAAGCTTGGAAGATGATAAACGCTATTTCACTGATTTTGAAGATGAAACACAGAAGATCTTACTTACTATCAATACCAATGAAAATGCGTTAATCATAGGAGACAGAGGTAGTGGTAAAACGTCTCTTTTTAACCACATAATCTACCATCTTAAAAAGAATAACGAAACAGTGCCGATACGAATGAATGCTCTAAGAATGGAAAAATTTGATCAGACATCATTTCTTTCCGATTTGCTTTTTGAGTTGGTAGATGTAATGAACAAGTATGAATCTCATACAGACAAATTCAAAAAAACTCTTGTAAAAATGGCTGAAAGCGGTCTATTGGGGTTGCCTGGTACAAACATACCCAATACAACGGGATCTAAACTAAACTATGATTTCAGTAGGAAAGACGATGTTGATACTCTTTTAAATCGACTCTCTACTTTGGTGAACTCCCTTCGAAAACAAGGAATCACTCTATGTATTCTATTAGATGATTCAGACAAGATAGGTTCTGATGTGATTTGGAGTACATTTCGTGGAATACGAGACAGCTTATGGGAATTACGAATTTCCATCATAATGACAGTCTTACCAAATCAGGTTTCTGAAATTACAAAACCTCCATTAGATCATTTTTTCCAATATTGGATAAAATTAAAACCATTTGATAAAATAAAAACAAAAGAATTTTTAAAGAAAAGACTCACAGATTCAGGAATTCTTGTAGAAGTAGAGGATGATGCAGTTGACAGAATTGTTGAAAAAACCAAGGGTAATCCAAGAAGTCTTGCAGAAATATTCAAATATATTTTTGAAAATAATCCATCATTAAAAATTATAACTAAAGAGCAAGTAGAAAATTTTGGTATACCATATCCACCATCTTTTTCAGATATTGAAAGGGCTGTATTCAATTATTTAATTCACAAGCCATATACGTCAGCATCATCAGAAGATTTTGTAAAAAATATTGGAGTATCACGATCTAGAATAGCACAGATCCTCAACGAATTGAAAGATAAACAACTTATAGCATCAAAAAAAGAGGGTAAAAAAGTTCAATATTTCATTACTTCCAAGGGTGTATTGAAACGTCAGGAATTAGATCGAAAAGACTCCTAATGAAAGAGGATCTGGAATAACTCACGATTAAAAGGGTAAATTCTACTTTTCAAATTCAATCCATGCAGATTCTATTATATTTGAAAGCGTATCTACTGTAATTTCCGTCATATGTGCTCTTTCCACAATATATGATCGTCTAGTCTTACCACCATAATTGTGATCAATCATACTATTTTCTACATGTGGAATTGCATGTCTATTCCATTCAGACATTTCAAAGATCCATACTGCATCGGAATCAATCATAAATTTAGTGTCATCAATCCCGATTACATACAGATAGCATTTTCCATTTTCGTTTAGTTTTTTGTGAAGATTTTCATATGCAATCATCTGAGCTACAGGTATACGAATTCTATCATCACTAAATGATTTGATTTCAAGAATGATGAATTTTCCTTTATGTTCTACTAACCAGTCAACATCTGTTCCACCAGATGTTTTCATACCTTCAATTATTATATTCCCGAGAATTTCTCTACTCTTTGTAAACTCAGCAGGATTTCCAATAATGTGTTTTGCTTTTCGCTGCTTAATTTTTTCTTGAAGTAAAGGATCGAAATTATCTTTTCTTGTTTTCTTTGGTATTGCTTTATTCCATATGTCTCCTAAATTATGTTCTACATCTTTAGACAATAGTGGTTACTTTACATAATATCTAATAAAGAGATTTGAGAATTAATATCAATTCCAACACGATGCGTGAACCATTCGCGGTGAGGGATTGCCTAAGTTACACAAACAATTTTCGTTTGGTTTGGTAATACGTGTATACCCAGAATTATTCCAGAAATTAAAGACAAAATCTGTATAGGGATTACAATTTAAAATGGTTTGAAAACCCGAAGTAAGTTTGGATTTTATTAATTCTGCAGCAAGCATAAAACCACTCATGGCAGAAACAAAACTAACTGATGCCTGTGTCTGAGTTTTAATTTTTGCAAATTTTTGTATTGATTCATTTCCTAACGTGCCACATTTTGGGTCTTCTAGATATTGTAACAATTGTTTGGTATCTATACCAGCTTTTATGGACTCTTGACGAATATCTTCAGATCCTAATGATTTTAATCGTTTGATAACGTCTTCATCTGTTTCTGATTCTAAACTAATTGGATTGTGACACTTCAAACATTGCGTATTGCGAATAAGATCATAAAATGATGTTTGAATCCCCATCTCATATGTGCTGCCACCATGGATGAATTTTGGTAGCTGATCTTGTATTGCATGTCGTGCCAGATTCGTGTCTACACAAGATAAAATATGACCATATGAATCTGCATTTTTATTAACATAATCTTCAAAACTTTCATCAAATCCAATGGCAGAAATTGATGGTTTTTTGTGATTCATTATACTCGCAAGTAAATTTCCTTTTTGTTTATTTTTGTCCATATTGGAAGCCATTATGTACCTATTCAGGTTAGTATCGTCAATAACTTCCAATTCCCCATTTTCATTTGAGTTTCTATCTATGATTATCAATTCTCCTGTGATGCCAGGAGTAGAATAGAGGCTATGACATACTGAATGTGCCACTGCACCAGCTCCAACTACATATAATTTTCCGATTTCCACATGCTGAGGAAATGATGGATTGCTTGCGACGGTATATTCTTCACCATCAATTTCTTTTACTGAAAAATCATATGATGAAAAACATAACTTTGAAGCGTAAGTCCCATGTTTTTCCGTAATTCCTCCAATGAATTTGAAAATATCTCCTACGGATATACAGGCTGCTGAAAATGCCCCAAATGGGTTTATACTATTCGTTGATAATATACGAGGGTGCCAATTCTGTTTTCCTACGTATGCTAACCATTCATCGGATACTGCTCTTACTACAAATTTACTTGTAACGTCTGTTTCAGTATCATGCCCAAGTAAGATTATGGCATCATTTTCTTGTTCAAAATCAGAACGGGATGAAGTTATTACTTTACATTCTCGAGAGCAAATTTTTGCACACTCTGTAATTATGTCGTGTAGATAATAATCGTCATTTACGTTAACAAATGGAATAAAATTTGGTTTTGATAGATGTATGTTATGTGGAATTACTAATTCTATCTGTTTCATTACTCCCTTTAATCGGACGGTTAGATTACATATCATCCAAAGCAATAATTGTCCTTCTCTAGTACTTGCACAATTTTCAGAGATTTTTACTCCTATTCTTCCTGAAGTTATAGGATTTCCAGGTAGTTTCTCTCTGAAAGGAGGTAATGTATGCCTCTCTCTAGAATCATTGGCGATATTCAAGATCCTCTACTCTAAAATCAACAAAGTCATCTATGATCACAATTCTTTTGGATTTAGCTTGATTATCTAGTATCACCCATTTAGTTTCCCAACATTCGTGGACCGTTATGTCTTGTATATCATAAATTCCAATGTTTCCAAAGTGGGGCATTACAAGAGAAAGAAAGCCATTTCTCTTACTTATTGAATTTTCATCATCATACCAGGAATGATTCCCACTGTCTCCAGGATGAGTATGAATTTGTGCAAGGCAAACCAATTCTCGAGCAGATAGCGTTTTACCTATTTTTGTTGATTCATCTGCTGGTACTTCATAATTTCCTCCCGAATGAAATGCTTTGGGTATTACAATAGAAAGAACGACATCCGTCTTATCCTGATCATTTTCTTTACCACACCAATATGCAACTGCTTCTTGATTTTTTTTCCAATAATATCTAAATGTCTTTTGTGTTTGTTCCAAGATATAGCTTGGAACGAGGAGCACTCTATTGCTATTACTTTTACTAACTATCTTATGACTGCCAAATGATTCATCATGTGTTTTATTTCTGAACTTCATGGTGCAGATCTACCTCCATAGTATGGTTTTCGTAACATTATTTGAAGGACAGTAAGTGTTGCTGCAAATGTGTGTTTTGTAGGATCCCATATTTGTTCAGGCGTTGGATTGTGATTTGATAAATAATATTCTAGAATCATGGAATTGCAAACCATTTGTCTTTGAGTCCCATCAGATAAAGAATAAGTTTGATGATATCCAATATCCATTCCAGGTGGCGCTTGTCCCTTGACAGGTAACCATCTCAGATCTTTTGTAGCATCAAATATTTTTGTAACTGGATTTATGTATGTGACTCCAGGTGGATGAGTTCGATAATATGACATGTCTAATTTTAAATGATAATCATCTAGCTTGACACTATTTTCATCTGTTGACCAAAGATCAATGTATAAAAGAAGATTATCAAAATCCGGAATCAGAATCCAATCATACATCGATGGCAGATTCTGTTCAAGTATTTTTTGATAATCTTCTTTGAACTGGGCTCTGGCAAGATCTTGGTTTGTCTTTGCTATTTGTGACATGCGGTTTACAGAGCTCCGCCTGACGGGGTTCTTATCTCGAATTTTGCTTCTTTACACTTGCTTTCTATGACTGATTCCACTGTCTTACTCATCTCACCTGTCATAGAAGTACCATTCAGACAGAAGTATTGATCAGTATCCTTCTTTGGTTCTCCAAGTTTTACATAAGCTTCATTAAATAATTCATGGAGTGTTGCATTCTTTGCTATCACAAACTTTACAGTTCTACCTGTGCCTGAATATACGACTGATACTTCCACATTATGGTGTTCATGATGTTCGTGTTTCTCATTTTCTTTTTCCAACCTATTCACCTCCTATCGATGTTACAATTTTCTTCTCAGATTTCACATGGATTCTTGTTAGAACAGACGTAAATTCTGAGATTGAAATCTTTGAAAAATTAAAAGAATCCAACAAATTGCTTATCATAACAGTCTCCCTCTTGCCTGATAATGAAATAATCTATAGTAAATCATAGGAATGACAAAGAACGAAGACCATGCAGAAAGAGTTGAAACTTGAATGCCATAACCAAGGCCTGAAACTGAATGACTCAATACTAGTGCTATCATGGCACTAATCCCGAGAACTGTGCCAAATTCAATTAGACGGCCTATGATGTTAACCATTCCGACTTTTTATTATGATATCGAAGGTTTTAATAATTGTGAAAAAAACTCCAAATTGGAGTTTAATTAAACAACTCAGGATTATTGTATGTTAGAACAACTAAGAGATGTTTTGAAGGCACTAAAATGGCCAGATTATGATATTACTGTATATGCAACATTGGTGGAAAAGGGGGCAATGTCTCCTAAAGATCTAGTCTATGAAACAGATGTTCCATCGGGTCGTATTTATGACGTACTAAAATCATTGGAAAAAAGAGGGGCTCTCATAGAAATTGAGAGTAAACCAAAAATTTGTGATGCACAACATCCTAGAATGGTTTTGTCCGGAGAACTAGATGCCATAGAAAAAAAAGTTGACAAAGCGCTAGTATCAGCAGAACAATCATGGGAGAAAAGAAGTAATACCATTGCAAACAATAATGAATCAGCATGGACAGTAAGAGGATCCAAAGGAATAGTTACACAACTAAGAGAACTCATGCAAAATATATCTGAATCTGTAATATTGTGTGATGATGACATAAATTGGCTTGGAAAAAGGGATTATAAGATTATCAGAAACATAATAAAAGCAAAAAAAGAAGTTAAAATTCTAAGCTCATCTGTTTTCTCTGAGGTATTGGAAGATCTTAGTAGCTATGGAATAGAAGTTAAAACAAAAGATAAGATCTCTACATGTTATATAATTGATAGAACAATTGTGTTACTCAAATTTGGAAATCCACCATCAGGAGTAGTTATTCGTAATAAGTCATTTGTAAAAAAAATTATAGATGACTTCGAAAGAGATTTTAAGGCAGCAAAAAAAGTAACGGCGAAGGAACTTGTTAGTTAGGCAAATTTTACCTTTGTTTGTGGCGTATGCCTCTGATAAGGAACCAGTAGAAGGTAGAACAAGAATGCAGAAAATGCTGTTTCTTTTGCAACAAGAATACAAGTCATGTGACTTTCAATACAAATATCATGCATATGATTATGGACCGTATTCATCTACCTTGCAAACAGATCTTGATGAATTGATTGATGAAGGCCTTTTAGAAGAGGAAGATCAAGCATTACCGAGTGGAAAATACAAGTATAGATATTCAATCACTAAAAAGGGAATCAAACATGTTGAATCTGCATTATCAGATCCTAGAAACAAAAAACTTCAACTAAAGCAAATCTATCGGTCTAGTGAGAAAATAAAGGCATTTGCCAATAGCGCTAACCTTAATGATTTATTGAAGTACGTATATGCAAAATATCCGGAATATACTAAATTTAGTATATTTGAATTCTAAACTAAATTCATAAATCTAGATTCTTACAAAATCAAACATTTGTTGTGTATAAACCCTGTAAAGTATGCCCTGAAGGTTCCATTGCAAGTGAGAAAAATTCTCACTTACGATGGTACCGTAGTGTCAGGCATAGAATTGGACCAGATTTTGACTCTCTAGGATTTGAGGGTTAAAGCAGAATTCCATCGTGTGATGAAAAATTCCATCACGGGATGGAATTAATTTCTGATCTTTTAGATTCGAGGATAGAAAGATTGGAACAAACATTGCCAACATAAGGGCAAAATTTTTTCCTTATCTTGGCACTAGAATTTAGTCAAAATGAAACGAGTTTACTGTTGCAAAAGTACATGATTGAAAAAATTTGATAGTGATAGGTCACTGCTAGAATGACAAGTAACTAGAATCAGGCCATGATTGTAATATAATATAACATTGTAAGAAAAGAAAGATTATAGAGTTACCAGCAATTTGTGTAGAACCGTTTTGAATGTGATACATGACGGTAAAGAAGGCTATTTCACACATTGATCTTTTGATTCAAGACAAGCATGATCTCAAAATGAAAATGATAGGCCCGGTACTGCCACTACCTATTCCCGGTGACCTTGTAAACAGATTCGATAGAGCAATGGGAAGCATGTTAGAGACAGACATTGAATGGTTACAGTCAATCAAAAGGCAGCTTCTGCCGGAACAGCACAGGACAAAGATAGTTTGCAAGCATCCAAAGAAAGACCATGATGTTGATCCCAATGGGCAAAAGTATTGCACGGGGTGCAATGCTAATCTGTAAAGGTGAGGGAGAATCATGACGGTCAAGAAAGCCATCGAACTGATTGAGCAAAACAACAAACATCATCAAGAAGACATCAAACTCTACGACGAGGTTTTAAAAAAATATGAAGAATCAAACAAGACACGACCTCCTATGCACGAGCTCGCAAAACAGCAACAGGAGATATTCTTAGGCCTAGTTACAATGATCAAAAAAACGAAAGAGACCCAGATACAGTTCAACAACGGTATAGTCAATTTGCTAACTAGGAAAATGGAACTGGTGGTGCAGGACAAAGTGAGTGGCAGGAGAAATCAGGTGAGGAAACTATTGTCAGAAGGCTATAAGCAAAAGGAAATTGCACAAAAAGTAGGTAGTAGTCTGTCAACAGTGGAAAAAGACATTAGAGAAATAAGAAAAGAAATAATGAGCAAGGCTCAAAAAGACAAAATAGACACAGGATAACTAAGAATGATAGTAACACTGGAACAACAAGTACTAAAAAATACTGATCAAGAAAGCTTGTAAAAAGAAAACGTCGTTAGACAGCCTAAATAATTTAAAACAAAAAAGAAGCCAGCTATAAAAGATATGGGCAACAAAAACTGATGACTTGATTTTTGATACGATTTTTACGAACAAGACATTCTTCTTACCACGATTCGTATTTTGTATAAAAGAAACATCATCCAGGTCTAAAATTACTACATCAAATTTCTTCCTTATCTCATTGCCAGGAAGTTTATACTATTTTTCAAACTAATTTTTTCTTACTATCCGCCACATTTTTGTGTAAATCCTCTATCAATTCTTCAGGGGTGTTAAACAGTTTGCCCTTGCTTTTTCGTGCTTGTTCAACGTCCCTAATTTCTGCCGTAGAAAGTGGAAGTGAATTGATTTTTGCTTGTGGCATGTATTTTTAGAGGTCTTTTCTCTAATTAATCTAACCATGTTTCATGCTGCAATTCACACCTTTCTTTGTTCGTGAATCTCAAGGATCAAAAGAGTTGGTAGTGATGTCACACATCTTGTTTTAAAAAATCAGTTGGTGTGAAAAATCCACGTTGCTCTATTGTATCATAATAGAAGATTTTGTTGCGAGCAGATATTTTTGTTAGTTGGTGTGTACCCAAAAAGATGGGCAATTTAACATTACAGAATTCTGTAATAATCACATGTCAAATCAGTGCAAAGTTGTGTTGTTTGTTGGATGTGGATTAGAAAAATGAAAAGAGATTCTAGAATTGGTGGCTATGTTGCCAAATGACATATGCGGAGTTTTTGTTGTGTAAGCTGGTGTTGCTTGTGCATAAAATGTATTTTATTTATAAGG
>JAGWGC010000005.1:33434-33726 GCA_028867615.1 Nitrososphaerota archaeon
AGTTACAGACTGGACTGTCTTGTTCATGTCCAAGATGAACATCTTTGAGTCAACATTAATTGCCAAGTTTTTTCTCAGATATTACAGAATTCTGTAATGTGTTTCCTGACCCAAAAAACAAGGTACACTGGTATCCAACTATGATTCAGTGTTTTGTTGCGTATATTATTTGAGGATTTCAAGTACGCCAGACTGGTAATTTCATGGTCTTACGGGATGCTTTGAGCAATCTTGTAACAAAAGCCAACTCCCCATCACTGCGTAGATCATATGCAAGATCTCGATTAACTGC
>JAGWGC010000060.1 GCA_028867615.1 Nitrososphaerota archaeon
AAAACCACTTCCGCGCTAGGCCCATGGTATTTTGATTCATACAAGAATATCATATACATTACATTAAGTTATTTTGCAGAGCCTAAATCATTTGTGGCATCAAAAACAAGTGATAAAATATGAATGAAAAATTAGAATTTTGGATTTATGGATTAGCAACTGGAATTAGTATAATGTATAATATTGTTTGGTTTTTACATCATTAATTTCTAGGTAGTGTAGCTTCCTCATCCACGCGACGGGCGGGATTATAATACAACATCCAATCTTTGCCATATCGTTTTTGTAACATTTTCATGTATGGATGACTTGCAGCTTTACCGGCGGCCCTATATGCCCTATGAATACGGTGAAGTGCTGGCATACAACGGTGAGTACAAAGCGAGGCGTTTACTTGACATACTCCAAACTCCCAATGTCCGCAAATATCACAAAGTTCTTGAGCGAATTTTCGTTTTACAATTGCATATAGTCCTTCAGTTCCTTTCTTATGTCTGCATTTAGGACATACATAGAATACAGTTGATATTGCCTGTGTAGTTCTGGCACATCCATAACAAAATGCTTCCCCATATTTATTCATGGAAGTTTGTTCATCACCTTGAATTCTTTCTCTGATTTTCTTTTGATTTATATTAAATTGAGAATTTCTTTCATCTCTGCCTATTTTTTCAATTTTATCTACATTTTCTTGAGTGTATTTTATTCCAGTATCCTTATCTTTTTCCCCGTATTCAAGAACCATTATTTAATCAATTCGTTAATGATATTTAAAACTTTATATTCTGGAAGTCCAGTTTCTCTCATTATTTCAACTATCATGTCATGAGAATTAAAATAATATTTACCTATTTTTCTCGCGATTATTTTAAAGACTTGATCATCTGTCAGTTGATTTGGCATTATCTTCCACATTAATTACTATGTTCTTTGGTTTTGTTATAGGTTGTTCTATTGCTGTAGATACTGGAACTGGAGGTTGTTCTATAGTTGGCACAGAAGTTACCGCCTCTGGCTTGTCCTGTTGGGTAATAATTGGTTGAATAACTGACTTTTCTATTACTGGAGGTTGTGGAGGAATTACATGGGGGAGTTCAACTATTGGAGTTATAACTGGAATTTGTTCTTTTAGTTCTGTAGGAGTATTACCAAATTGATTCACCGCGGGAATTTTTGTACCTTGCTCAATTACTTTATCTGTATCTTCATACATATACTCAAATGGTTTAACAAAACTCATGATACGAATCCCTTTGTTGAAATATTCATATTTGCTGGCTGTGGCGGATTTACAATTGGAACAACTGGAGTTTGATTATTCATTATATCAACATCCATGTGATAGAATAGATATGCATATGGTTTTAAAAATCCCTGCGGAGATGGAGTATCTAACATTCTATTATCAGTAATTTTTATATTATCTATTGCTGTTCCAGTTTGACTTACCATGGTATAATTCTATTAAAATAGTATATAAGGTTTATCCGACGGGAGTAGGAATTAGATCAGACCATACTCCATTAACCTTATGAAATTCACCCACACGCTCTCTTGTATCAGTTCTGTACCAAACTATGATAACTTGATCAAAATAAGTTACATTTTCATATAATTTCATTTTATCTCTAATTCCATATTCGCCTGTTTCTTTTTCTACTTCTAGTGCTATAACTTTTCCATCCTTTATCATTATTGCATCTGGAACAGGTTTAATTAAAGGCATAGAACGATCAAATTTTTGGTTTTGTAGTTCTTCTAATATAATATTCCAATCTTTAGGATAAGATTGACCTGTCTTTGATAGGCTAATTTTTCTTCTTGTTTCTTCAGTTGTTATATGACCAGGTCTTCCTCTTGACATAACTGATATTCCCCTCTGTTTTTTAGATATTCTTTCCCGCATATCATCAGTAACTATATGAATATTATTTGAACATTCTAATGAACAAAAAACTAAATGTCGTTTAGAATTCTTTAGTCTATTATCATATTTTCTTTTTTCAATAATTGTTTCTTTATTGCATTTAGGACAATTAAACTTTACATGTGTTATATTATTAATTCTTAATGTTTCCATAGATAGTAATAAAATAAAGAGATATAAAAAGGTATGGGTTTACGTCCAGTTTAACTGAGCGTAATTGTCCAAGTGATCGTTATGGTATCCGTATTGGCTAACGCAACGCCGGTAAAGGCGTTTTCTGCAAATAGAGCCGGTGTTCCAGATGTTGCATTAAGCAATACTGCTCCTCTAATTGTAGTTCCAGCTACAGCATCACCTGTAAATGTAAATGCTGGACTTGTTATGGTTAGCTGATTGTAGATTGATGTTCCAGCCACAGTACTATTTGCTGGAGAACCTTGATTTGTAAGGCCAACAGAAATTATACCGTCATGGCTTGAAGCTCTAGATCCACCAATTTTAGATGTAGTGTAAGTATCAGAACCATTCATAATTGCTGTACCACTTCCATTAATTAGTCCAATAAATCTAAATCCGTTAAATTTAGCGGATGTTATAGATAGTGGAGCTTGGAAGCCACATACATTTGTTCCATTAGTATTAAGTGGGCCGGTACTCAAACCATTAAATAAGAATTGTTCGGCGCAGTTTATACCTTGAACTGTTCTTGTATTATGTACATTTGCAATCAAGAAAGTCGTTCCGTCTTGATGTTTACCTACATAAGTAACCATTCCATGATATGGAATATTGTCTTGTGATGGATCACCATACGATATATGTCTAACACCCTGTACATCTGTATAATCGGTTGAGTATCCGTTTAACAAACTAGGGGTTGTCACTGAATACGCTCCTATTGCGGATATAGCTACTATAGCTGCAACAAGAGAAGTAATCAGAAGTTTTTTATTAGTCATTAATATAACTGTTCCGAAGTTGAGTATTTAAACATTACTTTGTCTTTGACATTAGTTCCTGTTGATTGTATTCCATTTTTTGAGATATCAATGCAGTTACAGTATCAAATGCCTCATCTACAGTCCAGTCATTGGCTTTTGCAATTTTTTTAGCCATTGTTGTTATTGTCCATTTGTTTACAAGTCCTTTGTTTATAATATCTACCGCCTTGCCCATTTCTCCGAGATCTCTTAATGCCTTGTTGCTTTGTGAAAATCCCGCGCCCATAGGTGAGCCTTGTTTATCTCCGCCTATATCAGATGGTCTATTTTCTTTTCCTTGTCCCTGGAAGTCAGTTTGTTCTTCTTTTGGAGGCTTTGTTCCCTTCACCTTATCCAAGTTACCGGCTTTGATATTACTACCCATTCCGCCGGACTGTGCTTGTTTTTCTGGATTAGGGAATTGTGAGAATACGAATTCTCCGTTTCCATCAGTGTGATATTCAAATGACATTGCCGCCATCTTGGAAGCATTATCAATCTTCTGGCCCTTGATTTGTTCTGTCCTCAATTCGTCAATTTCTTCTGAATCTACTAGAACAATTTCCCAATCATCAATCTTTAATATGCGAGAAGTAATTTGACCAAAGAATTTTTCATTTAGTGTTGCCTGTTTGCCTTTTATTGTACGGTTCTGTAGTGTTAGTTGCAATCCCTCGTTTCCAAGTCCTGAACCTTTTTGCTCTCCCGCGGATACTGGAGATAAACCATGTATTGTGAGTATTACCTGTCTGAGCTCCTTTCTGAGTTCAGTTAATTCTAGTTCCTTGAAGTTAGGAGTTAGATCTATAAATTGTGCCGCCTGAGCTGCGTTTTCTGCATTGACAAGTATTGGTCTTGGCATGTAGGGATCAGATTTTGCGCCTTGTTTTTGTCGCTCCATGAAGGCTTGAACTGATTCATAGTTTCTAGTACCAAATACTAGTAATGATTTTGGAGGTCTATCTTTATCAAAGTATTTCCAAATGTATTCGTCTTGATGATATAGTGACATTGCCTTTTTCCAAATTGAAAGTATTATAGGATAACCATATAGAAGATTAGGTACTGATACTCCAGATGTCCAAATTAATTCATCCCGCCCATACATCATGTGTTTTGGATCAGATATTGAAAGTCCATATGGAATATTGCTTGATTCAATGATTGCATTTATGGCTTTGCATCCACAAACATCACATTTGGGTTTATTAAGTCGTTTACTTCTGTGATTGTAGTCAGGACATATCCAAATTGGTTTGTTTTGGTTGTCATATCCAAGTCTTCCCTCTGAGTTTGCCAGTTTTGCTATGTTCATTGGATGAAGCGGAATAAATTCTTCAATTTCAGTCTTATTTTCATCTACTTCCATTGTTGCCCCCGTAAGTGGATCAGGTTCATTCAATGGCTTTAGGAAATACCGCTTTGATACAAGACAATAGGCATTATCAATAATATCTAAATCTCTTTGATATATTCTTGCCATATCCAAAAGTGTCATGTTGTTATTGTTTGCCATTACTGACATTAGTGATTGTAGTGTCACCCTGTTTTCTGGCTCTGGCTTGAAGAATTTCTTTGGATCATCATTTCCACATTCATCACATTCCAATGGTTCTGATTCAGTATCCCCCTCTTTTTGTTCTGGATTTTCAGTATTTTTCTTGTCATCTGAATTTTTAGTGTCTTTTGGATCTGATTTGAATTCTGTTTGGTCACTTACGGGATTTATTTTTTCAAATTTTTCATTGAAAGAATCATCAGTCTTATCCCCAAGGTTTGAATTAGGAACTTGATTAGAAGCTGAACCTTCGTCTATCTTGTCCTGGAGTGGTACAAATTTGGACATTGGTTTATCTTTAAAGGTTTTATGACATTTTCCGCATTTATACTTGAATTTTGGTCTTATCTCATATCCGTTCTTAAACATCTCTCTCTGTATGATTTCATATACTATCCTGAGATCACCTATCTCATTTGACATATCATAGATACGAGTTGGCATAAGTACCCAATTTGGTATCTTTGCGCCGGAAGCTGTATCAATATATGGAACTGGAAGTGTTGGTCTTGAGTTATCATTCATTGCATTTCTGTCAAATTCCTTTTGTATTGCCTGATAATCTCCCCAAATATGATTCCATTCCTGTCTAGGAACAAGTTTGTAGTGATTTGTTAAATTTTTAACATTTTCAATAAAGTTAAAATTTATTCTAGTAATTTAAATAAAAAAGAAGATATTAAAACATTACTAATATAAATGTTTATGTTAGACTTTGGGCCTTTTCTAGAGGTTCAAGCACAAATTCTTCCTCACAATTGGAACATTCGTATAGATTTTGAGCTCCAATAGGAGTATTAGTTTGACCTATAAAGTTAATAGGATATTTGTGTTCACATGGTTGTTTTGACATGATATTTAAAGTTGTCTTACCTTATTTAAAGGTTTAGATCTGAATTTCTGAATGGCCGTTATCTATTATTGCAATTCCAGATAGTTCAACAGTTTCTTCATCTAAAGTTCCCTTTTTATTCTTGTTCTTGGCCCTAGTTTCTGCCGCCTTGACTTTTGCTTGTTCTTTCTTTTGTTCCTTCTCGTATTTTTCGGCTTCTTCTATGGTCATAATACCTATTCCAGTTATCTTGAACATTACTTCCCCATCAGGATGATGTGGTGAATCAATCATGCGGGCAATACGATTCTTACCTGACTTTTTCAAGAAAACTCTGTATGTACTAGTATGAGCAACTACATTTCCGCCGATTGCCTGGACTTCAATGTGGAATCCATCTGGATTAGATGATACTTGATTAGTTACAAGAACACAAATATTATAGACATCTGCGAATCTTGCGGCAAGACCTATGAATTTATTTACTCTACTTTGTCTTACTGACAACATGCCTCTTTCAAGATATTCATTTCTAAATAATCCCATCAAGCTGTCAATTACAATTAGTTTTACATTATCCTCTCTTATCAATTTCTCAGTTTCTTCCAATTGCATTTGTTGTTCAACTGAATTTCTTACATTAAATACAATAATATTTTCAAGAACCTTATCTGGATCTAATCCGAATCTTTCCGCAATTGGTTCTATTCTCTCTGGCCTAAATGTATGTTCTGTATCAATCCAAACTACTTTAGCGGGATTTTCTTCAGTTGATAATCCGCCGTCTTTTTCTAATAATTGTGTTCTGACGGCCATGTGGTGACATATTTGAGTCTTGTTTGCTCCAAATTCACCATAGATTTCAGTAAGAGCTTGAGTTTCAATTCCCCCCAAGAATAGATCATCTAATGGTTTACAACCAAAAGTTACTCTTTTTAAGTTGGTTCGTTTTTTCTTGATATCATTTCCAGTTTGTTTAATCTTATCAATTTTTTGATTATCTAGTAGAGCTTGTCGTGCTTTAGCAAAATAGTTTACCGCGGTATCTGCATCAATACCGGTCATATCCCTTATCTCTTGCGGAGAATGACTCATGAACTGATATACATCTGTAATGCCAAACTTGGCTAGTTTTTCCTCTGTTACTGGCCCCAAGCCTGCTATTTCTGTGAGTTTTATGATATATCACCTGAATCTTTCATGTCTTGTAAACAAAAATTACAAACTCCGCAGGGATTTTTAGTAATGTTATTACAGTTGATAATTTCACACAAGGTCATATACTTAGAAAAACTTATGTACTTAAAAGTCTTTTGGTAGTTATGAGCGGTGTTGTTTACACTTTAGATGAAAATGATTTTATTATATCAGAACAGAAAATGGATTTCTCATATGCAGTTGCCCGATACATGAATAAAAGAGATCAGCGCGGAAGGAGATATTATGTTGCAGTAGAAGGCAAGGAAGTTCCATATAAAAGAAAACCAAAGAAGCTTATTGATCTCCATAAATCGGGGCGTTCTGAAGCAATAGATCAGAACCCAATTGACGGGCAACCATAGTCATTCTTTCAAAGTCAAATGCCAGTTTAAATATCACGCGGGACTTGTCTTTATCTGATACCTGGTTCAGCGGGGATTTTAAAAATGGACACGGAAAGTTTTCTATTTGTTTATATGGAATATCACTGATTGACTTTGGTATGTTCATATTTCTCTCCATTTAGTAGGTATTCTCAAATCTCTTATTAATTCAGTACAAGATAACCAAACAGTTTGATATTTTTCTTGTATTTCAGTCAATTCCTTAACTTTTTCTAATTGACTCTCTCCCTCTTGTAATAATATTTTATTTCTATTAAACATTTCGTGTATTTCTAAACTTAATTTATCCATAAATATTTTTATATCATCAGAAGTTAATTTTTTGGGTTTTGAATCTACAGGAGTCCCTCTAAATGGCGGATATAGTTCATTCATAATCTACATAATAATATCCTTGATTTAAGTCTTTACTGAAAACTAGACTATGTGTACAACCAAACAAAATCTTAAACTATACACATAAACACTTATATACTCAACATCCGCATTACAGATCCTAGCGGATGCTAAGCAAAAATTAATTTTGAAAAGCTAATATGTGTATATTTTGTCATAATATGTGGGTGATCAAAAAAATAAAAACGTTGTGTGGTTGTATAGTCTAGTTTTTTCAATATCTACATGTTTTGTAGATTTTGTAGATTAGTTACACTTATATTATGGATATTATATTCTATAATTGATGAAGTGTAGAACTCAGTTACTTCTTGGTTATAGAGCGGGGCCTAGCCCCATTTCTGAGTTCGCTTTTCTCATCAAAAATAGTGATATAATATGAAATTCAATGGAACAAACACAATAGAAAAAATAATCTCAAGTAGAGATGACCTGACTCTTAATGAAGAAGGTGGAATGGCCTTTAGTCTAAGTCCAGAAATAGAGTTATATCAAAGAATCGCTACTTGCTTGGTAAATGAACCTAAATTCTATGGTAGTTCTGATGAATTGACAAGAATTCAACAATTAATAGGTTATATAAGTCAAAATAATCCTGAATTTATACTTAAATTGGCTAATTATGCCAGAAATGAATTGAGATTACGAACTATTCCAGTTGTAATGTTGGTAGAAGCTTCTCTTAATGAGTCCACAAAGAAATTTGTAAAGCAATATACTTCGCAAATTCTTACTAGACCGGATCAAATGACTGAAGCATTGGCTTATTTAAAGAGCAGAATAGGTAATTTAGGTAATCTATCTTCTACGGGTTCAGTTCCAGCGGGACTTAAGAAAGGCATTGCAAAGACAATAACTAATTTTGATCACTACAAACTTTCCAAATATAATAGAGATAACGAATTTAAATTAAAAGATGTATTGAAATTATGTCATCCAAAACCAAAAGATGGAGAACAAGCTGAATTATTCAAGTCTATACTTAATGGTACAATTACTCCCGCCAATACTTGGGAAGTAATTATATCAGGTAAGGGCTCCAATAAAGAAACTTGGACAGAAGCTTCTAAAGTTATGCCATATATGGCTTTAGTCAAGAATCTAAGAAATTTCATAGAACATGGAGTAGATATGAAACCAATACTTGATAAAATATCTGATCCAGAGATGGTTAGAAAATCAAAGATGTTACCATTCCAATTAATTTCTGCCTATAATGCAATAAAGGGGCTTCCATTTGGAACTGCC
>JAGWGC010000061.1 GCA_028867615.1 Nitrososphaerota archaeon
AAAATATCGGTTCACATTCTGCTTGTATACTGCGTATGTCTCTTTTGCTTCTGTCTTGCTCATTTTTTCACCTCCTGTCGTGAATTACTTTTATGGATTGGAACTACAATCACTTGGACCAGATCGTTTTCCTTGATCCCAATTGCTTCTCTTTCTGCTTCGGGTATGGAAATTCTACCATTGCTTCCAACTGATGTCTTGAATGCACCCCATGATGAAAACTGGGGCAAATTTTGTGCAAGATTGAACCAATTGTACATGGCCTTTGATCCACTCTCCGCAAAAGTTTGTACAAAGTCTGCTTGTGTCTTGGTAGTCTTGTCCGCCATCTCCTTTAGTGTATCCAGTGGATTTGTTTGGTTTGTACGATTCATCATGTCGCCAAATGTTCTCATAAAGTCCATCTGGGCCTTACCACTTCGCTGGATCCATTCTCTAAAGATAGCCGATGGGTCAGGTTGGTCATAGTTACCAGTCATTGGTAATGATAACCACACAAAGGTATATAATGCTATTGCTTAATATCACAAGTGATGACGATTCGTACAATCAATCCCGTCACTGAAGATGTCATACACGAATATCAAAATATTACAGAAGCAGATCTGAAAAATAAGGTAAGCAAGGCACGGGAGGCATTTGTCACATGGAAGTCTGACTCTAAAAACAGGGCAACATTATTGCATCTTTTATCTCTGGAACTTAGAAAAAACAAGGAATCTCTTGCAAAAGTAGCCACACAGGAAATGGGAAAGCCACTAAAAGAATCTCTTTCTGAAGTGGAAAAATGTGCATGGGCAATGGAGTTTTATGGCGACAATGGGGAGACATTTCTAAACACCGAAGTAATAAACACAGATGCAAGAAAAAGTTTTGTCGCATTTGAACCAATTGGCGTCATTGCAAGTATAATGCCATGGAACTTTCCATATTGGCAGGCATTGAGATTTGCTGCGCCATCACTTATGGCTGGAAATACCATTGTACTAAAACCTGCAAGCGCTACCATGCAATGCGGTATTGAAATGGAAAAACTGTTTGTAAAGACCGGATTTCCTGAAGGCATATTTCAAACACTGGTGAGTGATTCTAGCATGGCTGAAAAATTAATCGATTCTAATATTAATGCGGTAACATTTACTGGCAGCAACATTGTTGGTGCAAGGGTTGCGCAGAGGGCAACATCTCAAATCAAGAAATGTGTTCTAGAACTTGGTGGAAGTGATCCTTTCATAGTGTGCTCTGATGCAGATGTTGACAAGGCATCAACTGGGGCAGTAAAGGGGAGATTCATCAACTGTGGCCAGAGCTGTATTGCATCAAAGAGATTCTTTGTAGTAAAAAATATTGCAAAAGAATTCATCGAACAATTTGTACAAAAAACTGCAAAACTAAACGTGGGAGACCCAATGTCTGATAGTACTGACATTGGTCCTCTTGTAAATGCAGATGGCTTGCATAGGATTGAAACGATGGTAAAAGATGCTGTGGCAAAAGGTGCCGGGGTTCTTACAGGAGGCAAGCGACTGCGAGACAAGGGCTATTTTTACGCACCAACCATACTTGACAACATAACTCCTGACATGATGGTAGCACACGAGGAGGTATTTGGGCCTGTGGCACCTGTGACTGTGGTTGAGGATGAGGATGAAGCAGTACGGCTTGCAAACTCGTCACAATATGGCCTTGGGGCAAGCATATGGACTCAGAATCTTGACAAGGCAGAAAAATTGTCTAGACTGATAGAGTCAGGTATTGTGACTGTGAATAATGTGGTCATATCTGATCCGCGAGTTCCGTTTGGAGGGGTCAAGCAGAGTGGATTTGGTAGGGAACTTTCAAGATATGGAATGCTTGAATTTGTAAATGTCAAGTCTGTTAGATATTACGATCAACTTGTACCATTCCATCATGTGGAATAAAATTTTTTTATAACTTGGATTTTTTTTGAATTAAAAATTAGTCCTATCTGTTGAATAGGACTGCTGTACTTATTCCTGCTCCTGTGATTGCACCTAATCCCCAAAACAGGATGTCAAATGCCACTACTTTCTTAAATGGAGCGCGAACCTCTGTTGCCCACACTGAGTGTTTGGTTGGTTTATCTGTCATATCTGTATTTGATCAGACAAGACGATAAGATCTCATAAGCTTGTTTTATTATTGCTAATCTAACTTGCTCAATTGATTGTACTTGAGAATCAATTGAAAGATTATTGCTCTGTATTCTTATGGCTGGAAAAATGACCATATTGAAAATTATCTGACAAGATTGTTTTATAATGGGTCCTGTTTTTCATTTGTTTGAAATGAAGTATGTTGTAATTTCTGCAATCCTGCTTGCAGGCTTGGCAGCTTTGTCTTTCATAATTGTTGGAAATAACACACATGTGTCAGAATGGGATCATGCCTCATTCATTCAAGTAAACAAACCTGGTAACAAAATTGTAGACAAGATGATGGTTGACCTGAGTAAATATGGGAGAGAAGCCGTGTGGATTGGAATGACTGCACTACTTTTTATTGTTGGCAAAAAAGATGGCCGCAAGGCCGCAGTTTTACTTACTATAACATTTCTGATTCTGATTCCTCTTGGGACGATAATAAAATCTGAGATAGATAGACCAAGGCCTGTTCCACTTGGTGGCAACCTGCTTGTAAAAGCAGAAACTGATCCTTCATTCCCGTCTGGACATGCAACAATTGTATCAGGGGGCGCTGCAATACTTCTTTTGAGATTCAACAGGGGAAGGCAGATGATTGTTTCAATAATTCTAGGAATTGAGGCGCTACTTGTTTCCTATGCTAGAGTCTATGTGGGTGCTCACTATCCACTGGATGTAGTTGGTGGAATCTTGCTTGGTACTGGTATAGCGTGTGCAGTAGTTGCATCAAGCAAATACTTGGGGCCGATTTTTTCTCGCATTGATTCTATGAAAAGATGACTTGTTTTAACACAAAAAATAATTCTGGCCATTTAGAAAACCAATAATACTGGATGCTTGTCACAGAATGTGAAATTCATGATAGATCCCGAAGTACAAAAGACTCGAAATATGACCTTTGAAATTAATCCTGTCATAGTAAACAGGTGGTCCCCACGATCATTTGTACCGTATGATATTGATGATAAAGACTTGTTTTCCCTCTTCGAGTCTGCACGATGGGCACCATCGTCTTCTAACAGCCAGCCATGGAGATTTATCTATGCAAAAAGAAATTCTGAAAACTGGAATGATTTTTTTAATCTATTAATTGATTTTAACAAACAGTGGTGTGCCAATGCTTCAGCATTGGTGGTTGTTGTGTCAAGAAAGAACTTTGAAAATAATGAAAAGCCGTCCATAACGCACCAGTTTGACACTGGAGCTGCATGGGAAAACCTTGCAATTCAGGCAGTCTCTCAGGGACTGGCTACCCATGCAATGGCTGGATTTGATTATGACAAGGCAAGAAAAACCTTGCAAGTGCCTGATGACTATGAAGTGGTGGTAATGATTGCAATAGGGAAAAGAGGCCCGAGGGAAAAACTGTCTCCTGAACTCCAAGCCCGCGAAATTCCTAACACTAGAAAACCACTGTCTGAAATTGTAATGGATGGTAAGTTTGGCAACAAGGTCCAGTCGCTATGACTGGAGACATGACTCCGCAGGTTGCACAATTAATTGAAGACAAGAACCTGGCGTTTGTTGCAACCCTGATGAAAAATAATTCCCCACAGATAACTCCTGTGTGGATAGACTTGGTTGATGGAAAAATTATTGTAAATACTGCAGAAGGTAGGGTAAAACAAAGAAATGTTTCAAGAGATCCACGGGTTGCAATTTCGATAGTTGACAGGAATAACCCATACAACATGGTTACAATCCAGGGTCAGGTGGTGGAACAGACAACTGAGGGCGCTGATGGGCATATTGACAAGATGGCAAAAAAATACCTTGGAGTGGACAAGTATCCGTTTACAGTGCCTGGAGAAAAGAGAATCCTGCTAAAGATAGTTACCCTAAAAATATTTCACATGATGCCCCGTTCCTAATTCCAGATCTCTGTTTTTAACCCTCTTTGGAAAATAATTAATAATACACCGTTATGACCTAATTCCATCTTGCCAATCCCGATAAACACAGGCGACACAGCCTGGCTTATGATAGCATCTAGCTTGGTGCTGCTTATGATCCCTGCACTGGGTATGTTCGAGGCTGGTCTTTTAAGGCAAAAAAATGCAGTCTCTGTCTTCATGCAGATCTTCTTTGGTCTTGCATTGCTTAGTGTGATGTGGTTTACAGTTGGATTTAGTCTGACTTTTGGACCTGATACTGGTGAAGGATTGACTGGTAACACAGACTGGAGATTCCTACACGGTGTCTCACAAAAGGAAGGACTCCATTATGCCCCAACTGTACCAGGTGTTTCATTTGCAATGTTCCAGATGATGTTTGCGGTAATCACACCGTTGATTCTTACAGGTGCAGTGGCAGAGAGGATGAGGTTTAGTGCCTATGTCTTGTTTATTGTAGCATGGAGTGCATTGATCTACTATCCTCTGGTGCACTGGATCTGGGGAGATGGATGGCTGCACAAGCTTGGTGTAGTTGACTTTGCAGGTGGAATGATAATCCACACTACGACAGGTGTTGGAGGAATCGCAGCTGCTCTAGTACTTGGAAGACGACTTGGGTTTGGTCCTGGTATAATGGTCCCGCATAATATCCCGCTTGCGGTTCTTGGCTCTTCACTTCTCTGGCTTGGTTGGTTTGGATTTAACGCTGGCAGCGCATATTCTGCTGGCTCTCTTTCTGGAGTTACAATTGTAAATACGCAAATGGCATCTGCAGTATCATGTCTTATCTGGGTTGTAATATTTTGGATACGGACAAGAAAGTCTAGTATAATTGCTGCAATCAACGGTGCGGTTGCTGGCCTCGCAGGAATTAC
This sequence comes from Nitrososphaerota archaeon, assembly GCA_028867615.1. GTDB lineage: Archaea > Thermoproteota > Nitrososphaeria > Nitrososphaerales > Nitrosopumilaceae > Nitrosotalea. Next base: position 4,936 of record JAGWGC010000061.1, read on the forward strand.
TCCGGCCTCTGGATATGTGGGGGTTGAATTTGCCGTCGTGATTGGAATTATTGTAGGTTTTGCATCATCACTTATGGTGCCAGTGCTCAAAGAGAGACTGAAGATTGATGATGCCCTTGACATTGGTGCAGTGCACGGTGTATCGGGAATTATCGGCTCACTTCTTGTAGGAGTGTTTGCCAACTCTGCAGTAAACCACCTTGGAATAAACGGTTGGCTGTATGGAAATCCGGGACAACTGGGAGCTCAGGCACTTGGAGTGGGTATTGCAGTATTGATGGGATTTGGTGGCACGTGGTTAATTCTAAAGATACTCAAAGCATTGATTCCAATAAGGGTAAGCCCTGGTGTAGAAGAGGCAGGTCTGGATATTGAAGAACATGCAGAAAGGGCCTACTCTGATGAAGAAGAATATGGCAAACTCTGATCTGATAACTTGGAATATCTTAAAATATAAAATTGATACATATCATATCAATGGGAGGATTTGAAAAGAATTGTCCTGTGTGTGGCAAAAAATTTACCAGCTTGATAGAATACACTAATCATATTGGCATTGATCACAAAGACATACCTCCTGAACAGATACTAAAGATTAACAAGGAAGACAAGTGGTCGTTTTCAAACAAGTGATGACATCCTCACTTGGGATCGTCTTGGAATTTCTTTAAAAGTATGTCAATTTTTTTGTCAAGTTCTTGTATCGCATCAAACGAGCTTTCATGCTTGTCATCAAAGTCAGCAAGTTTTTTTAAAATGTCACTGTGATTCTCCTCTAATTTTTCTATTCTGCCAAGTATCTTGTCTTGTTGGGTAGCTGTCCTGTTTTGCCTGTTGTATATCCACCAGCTTACAATTCCTCCAATTATTGCTCCTCCGGCAATTCCAAGATATGTTGATGACGCATTGCTCATATCATTACAGTTCTTTGAGATCTCTGTCATACATCCCCAAAGATCAAAAACTAAAGGTAACATGTTAATATGTTAAAAATATCCATATGGTGCTTTTACATTATCTATGAGCATCAGTTAACGAGGTTGTGAAATGATTGTAAGTGAAATGGTTTGAATATTCTACAATGTTATCCATTGGGAATAAATCGCTGGTTTTACAGTCGATCATCTAAAAATTTGACTATCTGTTCTTGGTATCAAAACTTGTCAAGTATCGGTTCATGTCTTTGACAATTTTGTAGTGTGGTGGATCTAGATTGGGAACATTGCTGTAACTGGCCTGCAATTACTTGGTCTCAATCTGGCCTGGATTATATTTACGGTACATTGCCAGTGGGAAAAATCATACCTGTCAAGGAAATAAGACATGTGCATAATTGTTGAGATGTTCAATTATATTCTATTGCAATGATTTACTAGACAATGTCAGACGACAATGATTTTCTTGTCAAGGCACAAGAGCACATTGAGGTAATCAGCACCGAAGATGAAAGAATAAAGATAATTGGTGAAGAGCTTGCAAATGATACTGGCAGGGCTATATTTGGAAAGATATCGCAAGGGGCTTCAAGCACAAACGATCTGGCAAAGTCACTAAACATTTCACTGCCTCTTGTCAACTGGCACATCACTCGTTTGCTTGGTGTGGGACTGATAAAAGTAGAAAAGACTGAACTAAGCTCAAAAAATAAAAAAATGAAATACTATGGTCCTGTCAAAACGGCATTTGTAATTGTGCCACCTACAAATCCTGCTGAAAATAATATTTCAAGAACAAAAAAAGAGGCCATATTTATGCAATTGCGACATTATTTGGCAAGCATTCTGGCATTTGTCATAGTTGGTCCTGTGATTTACCTTGTAGAACAAAACCAGGCTGCAAACCAAGAGTCTGTTAGAGAAGCTGCGCAAAAAAGTCTTCCCCATGTAATCGAGTCGCTAAGAAATAACGCACCCGTTGCACCATTTGCCGCATCACGAGTGCCAAATCCAGAGTCAACTGTTGTATCTGCAGATCCTATGATGATTGCAATTGCGATATCTGGGGCAGCCGCTGCGTTTTTTGCAGTGCTTTTTGCAATACGTGCATTTAAAAAATTACGAAAAATACAAAAATAATACAATTTGCTCTTTGGTAAAGATTTGAAAAAAAAAATACATTATGTTGCCTGTAGTAACCTAGATTTTTAAAAAAAATTAAGTTAAAATGAAATTTAATCAAAGCCTATAAACTCTGCAGGTATGATGGTGTGTAATGATGACCAAGAAAAAAACTATGCTTGCAACAATTGCTGCAATTTTGATTGTTTCAACTGCAGTGTTTGCAAGCCTAGAAATTTCTCAACAGCACGCCTATGGACAACAAGCCCCTGTAATACCGGCATCACGAGAAAGAACTGCATCTGTCACAGGCTCTGCAAGTGAATCTGTCACGCCTGACATGGTTACTGTTCAGTTTGGCGTTGACACCGAGGCAAAGACTGCCAAAGACGCAATAATCTCAAACGCTCAGATGATGAGTACTGTGGTGAACGCTGTTCAGAGCATTGGTATAACCACCGATGAGATCAGCACGGCTGGATTTTCAATTTATCCAGTATATAATGACTCTGTACCTGATCTGGTAACTGGTATTCACAAGTCTGTCCTGACAGGATACCATGCTTCAAACACTTTGTATGTCAAGACAACCAAACTGTCGCTTGCAGGAAGTATTGTTGATGCTGCAGTTGGTGCAGGAGCAAACAGGGTAGACAACATATCGTTCTCACTTTCTCCTGGCAAACAACAAAGCATGCAAGATGATCTGCTAGGACAAGCTGTCTTGAATGCCAAGTCAAGGGCAGAAAAAGCACTTGATCCTCTAGGCCAAAAGATAATCGGTGTAAAGATGGTAAGCTTGTCGGAGTTTAACACGGCACCAGTTCCAATGTATTATGGCGCAATGCAATCCATGGCTGACAAGGCAACACCGGTATTTACTGCAAACCAACAAGTAACAACTACTGTAGATGTAACATTCCTCATTGGGGACCAGTAGTTTTACATTTCTTCATTTTTTGAAATACACACTGATACTGTGACAGTAACCGATGTCCTGTACTTGGTATGCCTACCTGACGTTTTTCAAAAACCATGCTGTGTTTTTACGATTGCACATTTCGAAATTATCCCGTTCCCAAAAATCTCATATATCACGAACACGGTATATTATGATTGGAAACCGCATATGTGATGATTAACTGTGAGATGGGTGCGGAGGGGACAATTGTAGAGGGTGTGAAATCAATAGATTCTGTAAAGGAAGTGTCAGGCGTGTTTGGCAACTATGATGTCATAGTGAAATTAGAGTGTCTGGACATTGATGAGATACGTGAAACTATTGCAAAAAAGATACGCCTGTTGTCAAACGTGCGATGCACTACCACACTAATGTGAGCTAACTAGGACCGCAAAAATGACCTGTATTGCCCTCTGTTATTGTAAAAATTGTTGGAAATAAAAAACATCTTTTAACCTGTAATGTGTTACTATTGCATAATGGAGATCATGGGAAGGGGTTTTACCCAATTGGTTCAAGAGATGCCTTGTTATTT
>JAGWGC010000062.1 GCA_028867615.1 Nitrososphaerota archaeon
TAATGCCCTTGGTGACGAGCTCCAAGATCTCAAGATAGACCCGTTCTTTTTTTCTTCTTTTTCCATGTAATCGGATTCTGCGTTCTCCTTTCTGGGAAAAAGGGTACTTCGAAAAATCATAATGTCCGATTTTTCCATTGGTCCCATTTTCAAAAGCGTCTTTTTGAGTCAGTAATGTCAGTTAGGCGATAGTAATTATACTAGTAAATTAGAGTGCTAATAGTTGGACAAGATCGAATACGAGGGCACCGTCTGGGCAATAAACCATGGTTTGCCGCAACCCTTGCTTGATCATTGCATAAAGAAGCTAGTCGATTATGGAGTAAAAAAAGAAGACATTCAGATCACTGATGCTCCATCAGACGTAAAGGTCGGAACAATCGTAGTGGACGTATATCCATACCACATTGAAGTGGGACGAGTGAGAACCACACGAAATGATTCCTACATAAGCGGCAGCATAATGATAATAGAGCTAAAGGCAGACCCAGACGGAAAATATATCGACTAGATTTTGTACAAATCATACCTGTAACTTGTCAAACTGATGACAAAAGATTCAAACCAAAAGCGCGACAGATTTCGATTTTCAAATAGATTTATCTCGTATCAAATTCTGGCTTTGGTGTGAGACGAAAAAAGGCCCCAGGCAAAAGCCATGTTATGCCAATAGCAATTGGCTTAGGCGTGACAATAATAACAATTGTAATACTTGTCAGCTACTATCTTGACCAGACAAGTCTTTCAGGCAAACTATTCGGGGACCAATTGGCGCAGATCCAGTCAGATCTTAAAAATGAGACCCAGAGTTTTGATGCAAACTTTACCCAGTATAAACACGGTCAGATTTCAAAAGATCAAATGTTAAAGATAACTGATGCTCACATACTTGCAGTCAAGAACATACTTCCACGATATGATGATTTGAAGGCCCCAGAGTTGTTCAAACCATCATTGCAATTATTCAGATTGTCTACTGAGACCCAGATTGAAAGTGATGAGGCATTAAAAGAGTGGGTTATAACAGGAAACAATGCGACAATGGCAAAATCCGACCAATTGTTACAGCAATCATTCCAATATGAAATGAATGCACTCCAGTCATACGAAAGTGCAAAAACTGGTAGCTCACAGTAGACCTTTTTTATTGGCAAAATCCAAGATGTTTCCCAGATTGCCAAGAATTTCTTTTTTCTCAAGCGGAACATTTGATGGAAAAATTATCCCAAGTGTGATGCTTAGCATATCATGGTCCGTATGAGATATCAAAATTTTATGGTGTGCAATCTCTTTTTCAGTCAGTAGGTTTCTCCAAGCAAGAATTCTGTCATGCACATGGCGTATCTGTTGTTCAATATAATCAAGATTCATCTCCACGCCATCTTCAAATATCCCAAACTTGACAAACGGCACCATCAAGTAACCACCTTTTACAGGATCATGGTTTTTTAGCATTTCCTGAATTACTTCGTCAGCCTTGTCTTCGGGCTGGATGTCGCCATACTCTGGTGCAAAATAGCCTACCAACGTCTTACGGGTATCATAGATCTTAAAATAAGCATCTTCTTGGTCAATGGTCCACATTGTATTATGCCGCTATCTTTTCTGCTACCTGATTTATTTTGAACGTAGCAAGACACTTGCCACAGAAATACTCTTTTCCAGTGTTAAAGATAGTAGGATTTTTGCACTTGGGACATTCCTTGTTTACTCGGTTAACTTCAATCGGCATGGTAAGACTTTGGATCAATTCTTCAAAAATACATGTGGTCAAATTTAGTTTGCAAGTTCTCTAATTACATCAGATCTTACACTAGGAATTGTGAAAATCAAACATTATAAACAATGCAGGGAAAATCTAGTTCGTGATTCCCCAGACAACACGAAAGTTCATTGACAGTCTGATTGATTACTACATAAGCGAGGCTGCATCATACAAGCAACTGGCAAAGGCATACTCTGACGAGGTTGAAGACATAAACGCAAATGCATTTGGGATCATAGTCGGCTGCATCTATTCAGCTTTTCTGCAAGCATATCAAAACCAAAAACTAAAGCCGCTGTTAGAAGATACTCAGGAATTTACACAGATGATCAAAATCAGGGCAGCCCAGATAAAACGCGGCATACTTGATGCCAAGGTCTAACATATTTCATGAAAAAAACAATTCCATCCATTGCCTTGATTGTTTTATTTTCATGGTCTGTTTTTGGACCCCCAGTAATTCCTGCTTTTGCAGCAGGCCAATTTTTGCAAATGCCAATAAGGGTTCATCATGGCCCAATAATTTGTGCCATAGAGCCACAGGCAAATCCAAATTTCCCAACTATTGGAAAACAATTACTTGATGAAACAGAATACGCAGTAATTGACTGGAAGACAAAATTAAATCAGGGCCTTGGAAGACATCCAGTCTGGAACATTACCCTAGTCGAGGTTCCAATTTCTCAGCAAATTAGTTTTAATTATACAGAGTGTGATATTACAATAAAATATTTCCCAGAGCCCCAGAAAAATTCTAACGGGTTTATTGCAACAGGGGTAACAATACCAAACTTTGAAACTGGCAAGACCAACATTGAGATTTATTATTTAGATGTAGAGCCAAACTGGATCAAAAAAGAATGGACTACAGGCAACCAAATGTACTACACATATGTAGACGAGCCACACTATACGGGTTTTGTTGCCACAGGCACACAGTTAGATTCCACCATCAGACATGAGATTGGTCACTCGTTTGGTCTAGGGCATTATATTGTACCATATGACAGATTGTACAACATCGTCAACGGACTAGAAGACATGCCATCAATCATGATAGACACAGTTACCGTCCTCGGCGTAAAACATTACGATATAACATCACTTGATATTTCCCAAGTCAAATCAATATACGGTGATGGTGGATTTGACAACCCGATACAGAAAAAATATGACTATCACCGAGTGCATCAGATTAGCATGTCCAAGCAGTCTTACCAACCAGGCGAAGAAATAACATTGAATGTCAATACAGATATGTTTGATGACAAATCATTTGCAGAAATTCTGGTAATTGATTCCAACAATACCATGGTAGATAATTTTGGAATCTTAAAATCAAATTCCACAATACCATTAGGGAATACGTACCAGAAAAATGAAAAATATCTTGCAGAGATAATCAATCCAATTAATGGAAACTGGGATTTTGCCAGTTTTACCGTAGGAGTCCCAATTTCACAGACAACAAATACGGAGCAAAGTGTTCCAGCCTTGCAAACACAGATTCCAGCATGGGTAAAAAATAACGCAAAGCTGTGGTCTCAGAATTTGATTCCAGATGAAGAGTTTGTAAAAGGGTTAGAGTTTTTGGCAAACCAAGGCATGGTGAAAATACCGCATAGTACAGGTGAAAACAATCTTGGTCACATTCCAGGATGGATCAAGACCAATGCAGAATTGTGGTCAGCAGGAGAAATATCAGACGATGAGTTTGTCAGAGGACTCCAATATTTGACAGACAGTGGAATCATTCCAGTTCAAAAATAGAAGACCCAGACACAAAACAGGACCAAGATTTGTGAAAAGTTAAATTGCAACATTTTTAACGATATCTCAATGTCGGAGATAATCCATTACCAGATACAGCAGCTAATTGACAATGGTCAGACTGTACAGTTGACACTTGCCGAAGATGTCCAGACAGAACCAGTTTCGCAAAAGCAGTTGATGCTTGATGCAATAAACCGTAAACTAGACCCAGAACTACGAGACCAGATTGCGCCATTTATAGAGGCAATACTCCAAGCCCAGCCAACAATTGCAATCAAAAGTTACGCCCAGACATCAATCACCATAACCATGCCAAAACGAAGATATGAAAAAATGGGCAGCCCTGCAGTAGGCCAAAGGCTTGAAATCAACATAAAAAAAATCTAGACCAGTTTCTCAATTTCAGATACAGATTCAAGAGGCAAGGAGCATGTAAAATCCTTGCAAACATAGACTTTGGTTTTAACATCATCAAATTCTTTTCCTGTAAAAAATTGCAGATTTTTTAGATTCTCAAGATCCTCTTTTTTGGATATTGTGACAAGAATTGCTTCTGGTATGAATTTTTTCAAGAGATAGTTTTTGATGTCGTCATTTACTGGATTTATCAGTGTAATTTCCACGGGCTTTTGCAGATATGCGTATATTGCATTTAGCAACTGTCCAAACCCAAATGGGTTTTCTGCGGCCATCACTGCAAGTGATTCCATCACTTTGACAGATATGTCAAGATATTTTTTTTCTTGTGTGAGATGATAGAGTCTTAGCATAACCCATGCTGTAACAGAATTTCCAGATGGTAGAGACAAGTCATAGATGTTCTTTGTTCTTATGATTAGCTTCTCGTGATTGTCAGCAGTAAAGAAAAAGCTCTTTTGGTTTTCATCCCAGAAATGCTCAACTAAATAATTTGCGTAATACACTGCAAGGTCAAGATATTTTTTAGACGGTGCAACCTCAAAATAGTCAAGCAGTGCATTTACAAAATATGCATAATCATCAAGATATGCCCTAAGCTTTGAGTGACCATCTTTGTACGTATGAAGTAACTCGCCATCTCTTGTCAGTTTGGATTCAATGAATCCGATACAGTTTGTGGCAGCATTGAAAAAGTCCTGCTCCCCGGTAACACGATACCCCTTGACAAATGCAGTAATCATGAGTGAGTTCCAGCTTGTCATCATCTTGTCATCCCTGCCAGGCGGAACTCGTTTTACCCGTACTGCATAGAGTTTTTCTCTGGATTGTTTTAGGATTTGTTTTATTTCTGATTCGCTCTTACCAAAGTGAAATGCTATCGATGACAGATTCATGTTGTTGTACAAGATAGTGTGCCCCTCAAAGTTGCCACCATCTGTAACGTCATAGTACAAACAGAAAATATCTGCATCTTTTCCCAATATCTCTTGGATCTCTCTTTTCTTCCAGACATAAAATTTCCCTTCCTCGCCCTCAGAGTCTGCGTCCTCTGCAGAGTAGAACCCCCCTTCAGGCGATGTCATTTGTCCTAGAACATATCGTAGTGTATCATTTATGACCTCAAGATACCGCGGATCTTTAGAAATCTGGTACGCCTCGGCATAAACGGGAGGTAAAAGTGCGTTGTCATACAGCATCTTTTCAAAATGCGGCACTAGCCATCGGGCATCAGTAGAATATCTGTGAAATCCGCCGCCAAGTTGATCATACATTCCGCCATTTGCCATCTTGGTCAGAGTCTTAAATGCAAATTCCTGAAACTTGGTAATTCCTGACAGTCTAGAGTATCTTAGAACAAAGGACAGGTTTGATGCATTTGGAAACTTGGGCGCTTGGCCAAATCCGCCATTTGTTGTATCTGCAATTGATAACAGATTCATTGCTGCTTCGTCAAGGATTGACCTTTCCAATTTAGAATCAGGTGAAACAGACTCGGTTTTTTGCAGTGTGTTGATAAAATTTTCAGCAGCTTGTTCCACATTGCCAGGCTTTTCTTTCCAGGCCTGTGCAAGCTGTAATACAATGCTTCCAAATCCTGGCCTTCCATAGTTATCAAGCGGTGGAAAGTATGTACCAACATAAAACGGCCTTTGATCAGGTGTCAGAAACACGCTAAGAGGCCAGCCACCACTTCCAGTTGTCATCTGACAGACTTTTTGATAAATATCATCAATATCTGGTCTCTCTTCTCTATCTACTTTGATGTTGACAAAATTCTCGTTCATTGCTTTTGCAATCTCTTCGTTTTCAAATGATTCATGAGCCATGACGTGGCACCAGTGACATGCACTGTACCCTACACTGAGAAAGATTGGCTTGTTTTCTTGCTTTGCCTTGTCTAGTGCCTCTTCCCCCCACGCATACCACTGGACAGGATTATTAGCATGTTGTAAAAGATACGGGCTTGACTCTTTTATCAAATTGTTTGGCAATACACAGCATACAAGAAAATTACAGTATTTGTATCAATCTCTTTAACAGAAAGAATAATGTTATGTGTTTTCACGTCAAAATCAAGTAATGCAATTTAGTACGATATCTCTTGTTTTGCTAGTTTCGGTGTTGAGTATTACAATACCTACAGGATATGCAGTTTCACAACAGACCAATGCGTGTAATCCTCATACCATTTGTGCTCACCCAGGAGACATGCTCAGGTACAACATCTCAATAAGAGACATTAACAGTTCCCAGACATACAATTTTGGGGCCATGTCTGATGCAAACACCATCAACGTCATACAAAGCCAGGAGGACAGCAATGGTATCCAAAACTCTACCTTAGTTCTCAACCTAAAGACTGGCTTTGTACATAGCGAGCAAGATGTCAACGCAGTTCGCCCATTTCTTGAGGTTTTAGCATCACCAATTGATTACAACCAGTCAGACAATTCAGTGACGCCCATTGTAACAGACTTTAACGGATTCAAAAGAACTTCTCTTGTCGCATTCCACTCTACTGAAAACAGCACATCAAAAATTGTATACGATATCGAGACAGGAATTTTGCTAGAAGAACATTCCACATCCATTATTTCAATTAATGGTAATCCAGAAGTCATTAATTTTATAGACAAGCTGTCTGACACCAATATGATAAATTCAGATTCAGGTTCCATCAATACTCAAAGCCAGATCTCAATACCAAAGTGGGTCAAAAACACTGCCAGATCATGGTCCCAGGGCGACATACAGGATTCAGAGTTTACAAATGCAATCCAGTATCTCATATCAAATGGCATTATGCACATTCCACATGGTACTTCAGGTGCAAATTCTGCCCAGTCAATTCCAGCATGGATAAAGCAAAGCACTGGAATGTGGGCAGGAGGTCAGATTACAGACAATGAGTTTGTGCAAGGCATCCAGTGGCTCATTACAAAAGGTATAATCCAGGTCGGAAACTAGCAAGTTAAATAAAACTAGGAAATTGTTCAGTTATGAATTGTAAGAGATGTCATCATACAAGCGATGCACACATGCCATCTGAAGAAAGCAAGTCTCTTGTAAAATTTGGCAAGTGTATCATAAGGACTTGTACATGTTCACAATTCATAGAACCCATTGAAGAGATTGACGATGATCTAGTCTAAGTTTTATTTAGACGCAGTATTTATTTTGAGATTTTCCGATAGCGAGATTGTTTTTGTATTGTTCGAAGTAGTGTTTGAAATTGCCATTGTATGATTTGATGAACCGGTTGCTGTTGCATTTGCATTCATTGAAATGATATTTACCTTAGTCCCAGCAGTCATGTTTGATTTTGTACTGTTACCGGGAGCAATACTTGTGTTAAGTGACATCTTTCCTGTAGAATTTACCGCGGTTGCATTAACTGGGGCTACAACATTGGCGCTAGATGCCATTTTCACAGTGGCATTTACTACAGTGGCGTTAGTGGGAGCTGCAATATTTGTAGCATTTTGTACAACAGGAGCAGGCGGTGGAGGAGGAATTAATTTTGGCGGTGTTAATGTGATCTGGTTAATATTTTCAGATTCTAGTGTAGGAGTATAACTTGAGCCAAGCACCTGCTTGAGGTTGTCATTAAATGATGAAGTAAATGTAAGTATCTGTACTTGAGGATCTGCATTTGCTGTTGCATATCTTGCAGAATCATTCATTGCTGCACCAAGTGAAGAGTCCAGTGTTTGAGGAGAAAGTCTTGCGCCAACAGGCATCATCGTGTTAAATGATACAACGTTATACCCAGATGTTGGAGTCATCGCATATACTTCTGCAAGAGAAACTGAATTTGTATTGTTTACAGTGGATGTATCAAAGATTAGGACTTGGCCTTTCTGACCGTTGTAATTTGGCATGTATTGATTTCGCAGTTGTACGGCATCTGCAAAGTTGCTTGCAGCACCCAAGAGTTGAATCTTGGCACCTACTGGTTGCGTATAGTCAAATGCAACTATTGTGTAGCCGTGTTTTGGTGTCATGGCAGTAATCTCTTGCTTTGCCATTATGTCACCTGAAAAATGATAATTGCCACCTATTTCCAACACCAATAGACCGATGAGTACTAGAGATACCGAAATTACAATCATAGAATAACCAACTTTTCTATAATTGTGAGGATTCTTGTCTTTTACAACCGGCGGTGAGCTGTTCGATGGCTCGGGAGGATGAGACATTTGTTTCCCAACAATTGGGGGCTGAATTTAATCTTTTATTGTTACAAGGTACGGAATACAATATTGGGATAACATCTACTTTTTGGCTTGGTCTACTTTGAAGATCTGTATCATCATCAGATCTAATGCTT
>JAGWGC010000063.1 GCA_028867615.1 Nitrososphaerota archaeon
CTCCAATCCTTACAACATTGTAATTCTTTTGGGTAGTCTGTGATTTGACATGATAGAGGCTATCATTGATTCTGACAAGGTTGTTTTGAGAGGCAATCTCTTTTCCTTTTTCTTCACGGGGTCTATTCATATCTACGTAGATATAGATCATATATCTATATTAATGTTACGTATCTACGTAGATAAAGATCAATAGGTGAGCTCAATCTTATTGGACGGCTAGTTTGTGCATACAAAGCATACTAAATATATAATAGGGAATTAGGTACTAATTCATCTGAGATTAGCTATGACACAAGCAGAGAAGAAAGAAGTATTGAAGAAGATTGCAAATAAAGCCATAGAAGAGAATATTGACGTTTTTAAAAGACTAGCAGAAATCTAGATGGAAGATCTAACCGCAGAGGATTTACTTGATCTACATAACGTAGTTGAAGAAAAATTCAAGGTATTTACTGGAGTAAAAGATCTGGGTTTAGTAAAAGCAATATCTGAAAGACCAAATCAAGTATTGTATGGAAAGTTTACTCCATTTGATAATGTTTTTACAAAAGCGGCAAGCTTGATGGAGGGAATAATACGTATGCATCCATTCTATGATGGAAATAAGAGAACTGCACTTCTAGCTACTATTGCATACTTACAGCTAAATGGTTACATCATGGCTATTCCACTAAGTGCAGTAAGATTTACTGTCAAGATAGCAAGATATGAGAAAAATGATCCTGAGAGTACCGCAAAACTTATTCTAAAAATTGCTAAATGGCTTGAGAAACTCTCTGCAAAAAGTGACAATCCAAGTGAAGTTGCACGTAAAAGTCTATTCTATTTTTTGATACCCATCATACTGTTGATACCTGTTAGTGTTATTAGCTTAGGATGGATTGGCAAATTAGTCTTAGGTAGATGGATGGCTTTTGACATGTACCCAGAATACCGACAGGAAAGCGGTAAGATTTTTTCTTTCATTATTGAAACCACTAGAAAAAGTCTGAAAAAAGATGCGTTTGTTAAAAGAAAAAACTCTGAATGAATAGACAAAATTATTTACTATAATCTACGTAGTTAAATTTAAATACGTATATTCCGTATTGTGTTTGTGCCTAAATGGAAGAAAGATGCTACTAAATTTGATGTAGGTGTAAATTATAACGAGAAACGAGGTTATCAGAGTTCGATTCCTAAACCTGTTATAGACATACTTGGAGATCCAGAGAGAATCAGATTTGTGGTTAAAGGAAAAAAAATTGAATTAGTATCAGGAGACGATGAGAAATGAGACAAGACGAACCCGAATTTGGCAGAATGCGTAATCCGTCTATTGATTTTATCAAATTACAACTATTAGTAGCAGTAAATCAATTAAGATTAGAATCCCTTTTACATAAAGCCGAGCATAGAAAAACAAAAGATAGTTTCTTTAGCTCTGCGTCTAATCGTGAACAAAACAAAGATGTAACATTCGAGGTTGTTGCAATACAGGATAGAGTTAACTACATTCTTGAGATTGCCAAGAATCTTCTTAGGGATGAATCTGATCCTGATAACAATGAATATCATGAGTTTGAAAATATGGTAAAAGCTATTTTAGGTATCAAGCTTATCAAGAAGAAATATTTTGGTCTTAAGAAGAAGGCTCTATAATATCGCCTTTTTCGTTTTCATAGTAATAAGATCCATCCTCTCGTATTTTTAGGTCGTATTCTGGAGTAATCTCATAATTTGTCGTTCTTTCTTCTATTGCTTTTTTTATTCGTTGAACGATCAACCGAATTTTGACAGAGAAAAAATCAACCGTCAACTTGACAGCACCCGTTTTTAACGATATCAAATCAGGCGGATGTGTTTTGAGACATGAGGAGTCAATCAAGGGAAACAACTTGATCTTACCATACATTTCCACTAAATACCAGTAAAACAAATACATCAGGTTTTATTTTACTCCTAATTCAAACCAGAGCACATTTCTTGGTAGTTAGATCACTCCTAACAAAATTGATCATCCCGATACCTAGTTAGAATTTCATAGGATTGTAAGAAAGTGTTTCACCAACAAATGCACACACCTAGTGACAATCCAACATTGGAATTTACGGGTGATCTGGAGCGATTGGTGTCACCATAGGTCAGTCGGATCCAAACAATACTACTACCACACCGTGGGAGTTCATTTACATAATTTTTGCAGTTCAACAACACCATATTTCTTCTGGATCCTGTAAATTATGATATACAAATTCCAACATTCTTGATAAAATATTCGTGATTCAAGAATATAATGATCCCGATTGCAGACAAAAATAACATTAGATCATAGATAATACTCGGGATGACGTAATTATATTATCATGGTAGAAAAAGAATCACCAAAATTTTGCAAAGGTATTTGTTGGTTTTGTCAAAACCACTGCAATGCTCATAGTTATACTCATGAGGCATGCATAATAGATTATTTTAGTAAACCGAAACAGCGTCAATTAGTAAAAACATAGAAAAGTAAATGGTAGTAATAAGATGTAAACCAAAAAGTATGACATGTGATCTGACTAAATTTTCAAGCAAGATAGTCGTCAGTTCTTATTATAGATAACAACAGGTAGTCAAACTATGGTATCAATACCGCAACAAGTTCAGCAGATGTTCTAAAATAGACAAAGTGTTTTGTGCGAATGCCATATCTTGAGATATACACAGTCCCTTTTAGTAAATATGTGTCAAATAATGATAATGATAGAGAGACATAAAAGTCAAGAAGCAGTATTAAGATCATGATTGATCAACAAATCAAGAATTCTTTGTCTATACAGATTGTGCTTCCAGAGAGCCATGTCTTTACAGGTAGGGGGTTTGAGTGGATTCAATCGAGATAGAACCTTCCAAGAGCGATATATCTAGACGAGATTTTCTAAAGTTGTTGGCTGCTGCAGGAGTTGGACTGGCATTCACACCGTTTATCCCATGGGGAAAATTCATGCCAAACCCCTCTAACATAATGCCGATAAAAGCTGAGGTCATACTCCCCGATGGAACACAGGCAAACGTCAAGACTTTTCCAAAGAATCATTCAGAGGTCATCACTTATCCATTGTCAGGCGATCCTGTGCTTGATAAAGAGCCATTTAAGAAATGGCAGTTTGTTCGATTGCCTGATGAACTTGGAGGTGGCAAAGAAGATGTCAGTGCTTTTCGTGCCTACAGCATGGTTTGTTTACATCTATGGTGCTTGTGGAAATACTGGCCACAAGAAGGCAGGAAAAGAGGAGAATGTCCATGTCATGGAAGCATGTACAACATGATAAACGGTAAGGCGTTTGCAGGACCTGCGTCTCTCCAAGCTGCGCCATCAAATGTTTTGCCAACTCTTTATCTTGAAATTGATAATGATGAGAATTTATGGATAAAACCTGCAATATGGGATGTCAATCAGAACGGCATAGTAGGATATGGCAGGTTTTTGCAAACATAGTATTATTACAATTGACCAAGACGTTGCCATCTTATCGGTTGTTCAAACATAATTCCGTAGTGTTAGCAACCAAAGACGCAACAGTATCCGATAAAAACCAGAACCTTATAAGTACATAAAATTAGTTCCAGTCAAATGTCTACAGGAGATAAAAAATCTGATCGAGTTACGGAACACCTAGCCAATGAACGCACTTTTCTGGCATGGTTGCGCACCTGCATTGCACTTATGGGACTGGGTTTTGTAATTGCAAGATTTGGTCTATTTCTCAAAGAATTCAGCATCATAACAAAGAATCAAACAATTCCATCAAATCTTCCGACCCAATCCTCATCAACCTTGTTGGGCATGAGTATGATTGGTCTAGGAATTTTGCTTATAATTTACGCATTGATGAATTATCTCAAAGCTCAGAAATCTATCGAAGCTGGCGCTTACATTCCTAGACATCCTATCATGTATTTGGCAAGTATAGGTCTTGTCATCTTTGCAGTAATTGTACTCGCTTATTTGATCTTGATATCAACGTGAGTTTTGCAGAAAAACATACGTGCATTAAAGAATCAAAATCTTGGATTCAAGCATGTAATGAATCCCAGTACATCTCATCCATTACATAGGTGATTTTGGAATTATCACGTATCATGTGGTTGCTTTTGACAGTCATTGATAGAATTTACAATCTTCCTCGCTAATGATATTGGACTAGCGTTCTTGTTTATTGTTACAAGAATGATGTGATCGTCCATAGGGAAGGTAAGCATTGTAAGATTATCCCTCTCAGATATGTAATAGTTGATAGGGCCAAAATGTTCATCAAAGTCACCGCCCATGGATACTTGGAGAACACATTGCATGAAAAACATCTCACTCATATAATCCGGAAATTGGTTTGTAAATCCCGGTCTTGAGATTTTTTCAACTGCCCTTCCCTGTCTGTTGATTAATGCAATAGATTGGATGTTTTTATTAATAGATAGGATGGAGTTGCACAATCCAACATGGTCTAGGTGTAGTGACATTACATATTAGAATACAGTAAGAGAAGAAAAGTCTTCCGTAACAAAATGCACTTACAATGATTTATCATTTTCTAAACACTATACACAATACATTTCAGGATTATTGTAGGAGTGGAATAGATGTGCCGTTTCCTTGTCAATGGAAACATAGATGTCAAGACTGGGTTAAATTAATTTAATATACTCACATTAATTTTTGTCTTAAATCTACGTTTCAGATCTGTCATCGAATTACATTAGGCAAGTAAATAGTAAATACAGTAGGCTTTATTTTAACGGTTATTTTCCCTCCATGTTGTTCAATTACACTTTTGCAGTATGACAAACCCAACCCAGTTCCGGATTCCTTTGTAGTAAACAGCGAATCAAATATTCTTGGAAGAGCGTCATCTGGAATACCAGGTCCAGAATCTTCTACATCAATGATAAGATCTTTACCTTGAATATTAGATTGAATTTTGATTGTGCCTTTTTCTCCAATGGCATGTATTGCATTATCTATCAGATTCATGAAAACAACTTGTAATTTGTTATCGTCGCACTTGAAGGAAACATCGTTTTCAGGTAACGATACAGTTATGAATTCAGGTTTGTGAATGTTCGACAAAGCAGAGTGTAGAATTTGTTTTAATGAATTATCCGCAATATCAAGTGGCTTTTCTTTTACAAATGTCAGCACACTGTTTATTTGATTTTTCATATTAGAAGATGCATCAGAGATTCTTTTCAGCCGTAATATTGTAGATTCGTCCATGTTTTTAGCAGTTTGTTCAATTATCCCAATAGTACCAGTGATGACAGATAAAGGGTTTCTCAAATTATGCGATACACGTGCGGCTAATTCTCCAACAGATGCCAATTTTTGAATCCTAAGATTCTGTAATTGAAGATGTTCATATTGTGATTTTATCTCCTTTTCATTTTGATTTATGCGATCGATCATCAAATTTATGGCAGATATGACTTTGCCAATCTCATTTTTAGTTCCACCTTGAAGTGGATGTAGATTTTTTGGATCTATCTTTGTACACGAATCAGCAAGATTTTCTATTGGTCGCGATATCGAACGTGATACAAATATCGCGATTATTAAAACCTCGGCAATTAATACCACATCCCTAACAACGCGAAAACTAGACAATATCTGTACTAAATTATCAACATCATGCTTTGCTATCACAGGATCAAGGCTATCATTATTTGCTACTTGTTGCAATTGATCTGTGTAGTAAAATTGAATGAATGAGAAAACTAGAATGGTAGGCACAATTAACAAAAATCCGGTTAAAATCTTGTTTCGTATTTTCAAGGCCCAACTATCATCACATGGGATACATAATTTCACGTAAGGTCATAAATTACAGATGGATTACTAAATCTCTAGTAAGTTAATTCCAATTTTCATCCAGACATACAAAATTTATCTTAGAGACAACAATCTAGTTTTAACTTGAGAAACATGCTCGATTAGTTTATCCACGGATTAGATCCTTAGAACTCTTCATTGTCTTCCCTTCGTTCCTCATTTTCATAACCTGTTGAAAGTAGTACAGTCTTTATCCTTGCAACAGGTAGTATTTCGGATATTTTCTATCAATCAAATGCATCAAACCAACCGTGGATAATACAAGGTATGAATCATCAACTGATCATAAAACGCAGCAGGTTGTACACATTTTTCATCAATAAAATATCATCGAAAGATTTCTTGCACCTACAATATACCATGACTGATGATTTATCTTCTCAGTCTGTTTTACCTACTATGGTACTAGCATGCAAAACAATGTTTTTACCATTTTGTAACATGCCTTCTATTGTCACTGGCATCTTTGTTCCTATGCTGGGATCTCCTCTAACTGGCATGACAATCTCATCGTATGATACAGTTTTTCCAGGATTCAAATTTGTAGTAATCAGAGACTTGTCATACGGACTTCCCAGCAATCCCATATTTCCCATTGAAAATCTAATGTCATTGATTGGAGCGTGACCAGTATTGTATAATACAGTTGAAAGATGCATAACTGCATGAGAGTCTATACTTTCGTTTACATTCAGCACTGCAAGATTATCTTTATTTGCTATTGATTCAATCTTGTTATTAATTAGATTTTGTGAAAATTCCCCTGAGCTGACCATTTGGAAAACATACAGCATTGCAATCGTACCGACAAAAATAGTTGGAGGCAAGGCAAATATTTTATCCATGTTTTTATGAATTGTTTTCAAATATAATACAATTGATTAACAATGTTACGTTTGTCTTAATCTATGAATCACTTCATGATTTAATCAGAAACTAATTGGATCAACTTTTTAGATAACAAGGTAGGCAAGGCATGGAATTTCTCAGCATGTTAGGGCGCCTAAAAGAAATTTGTCAAAAATTGATATAAGATAAGTCTTCTGTAACATGGTAACGTAACAAGGATCATCATTCTCTAAATATTACAACATCGAAAAGAGTTGCATGCAAGAAATTAACGATATAAAAAGAACAAGACGTGTAGATCAAAATCTATTCTGGATGGAACAACGTTCTGGTGGAATATACGTAAAGTTTCACAGCAAGTAGATTAGATCAATAATGAACATTTACGAAAAAAATGATTTGTATGAAATACACGTGATGAAAACAAAAGTAAATGAAAATTACAAAAATAACTCTTTATTTCATGTAAGAAAAAATGCAGTCACAATAGATTTCTCAAGTAATTTTATCGCATATTAAAAAGTTACAATGTAAATGAAATGACTTTCCAGGATTTGATCGGATATGCAAAGTCAGTAACTGAAACAACCAATTTCTCAGAATCGATAAACAAGACTTTACATTCTAACATTATTACAACTGAGATAACTAGAATAAATCACAGTCTTGCGCAGACGGTGTTTCATGGAACTAATCTTGCATCAGCTCAGGTCATTCTTCTTGCGGTAGGAGTCATAATTTTTGTAGGCGTGGCAGGAGAAGCCTTCTTCAGAAAGACAGGAATTCCAGAAGTTCTTTTCCTTACAGTTGTGGGATTTGTCCTAGGGCCAATCTTTAGCATAGTTGATTCTTCCACCATCATTAGAATTATTCCGTATTTTTCATCTCTTGCCCTCATCATCATAATGTTTGACGGAGGCCTCAATCTTGACATAAAGACAGTAATCAGAACTGCACATTATTCCCTGCTTGTTGCAATTCTAAGCTTTTTAGCAACGTTGGCCATTGTTTCATCCCTTGCAGTCTATGTTTTTAGTTGGCAGTGGATAAGTGCAATACTTCTTGGTTCCATTTTAGGAGGAATTAGTCCAATAGTGGTATTTGCCATAGTAAAGAGATTGCAAATTACTGAAGACACCAAATCAATTTTGATTTTAGAATCTGCCATGACCGATATCATGGCTACCATAGGAGCCTTTTTGCTTTTTGACATCATTGCATCAGGACATTACAGCCTTAGTTTAGTGGGATTAGATTTTGGAAGAGAGATCATAGTTGGCGTTGGACTTGGATTTGGAATTGGCATACCTTGGCTTTACGGATTCTCCAAGATTTCAAATATCAAGCATGCATACATGCTCACGCTTGCCATACTGTTTGTACTTTTTTTCACTGCCAAGTCACTTGGCGAATCAG
>JAGWGC010000064.1 GCA_028867615.1 Nitrososphaerota archaeon
GAATAGCACCTGCCTTTCCTCTTCCTCCTACTGCCATCTGTGCTTTTATTACAAACGGAAATCCAAGCACTGCGGCATCTTTTCTACCTTGTACAATGTCTGTAGATGTTAATCCCTTCGGAATTGGAATGTTGTACTCTGAAAACAAAGATTTTGCTTGATACTCCAGTAGACGCATTGTGATTTTTCATTTTTATGGTCTTTATAAACGATAGAACCAGACTATAACTATCGACGATCCATTTGGTTTTTTGTTCTCTAGTTTGTTCATTAGAAAAGTTTGAAAGTAAATGAAGAGGTGTGGAGTTAGAAAAGATCGTTTACAACCTAAATGAGTTTTTAAAGTAGGCTTTTTCTGGTTTAAAATGGAACTAGTCAGTTTTCATTACTAGGGCACAATTGTAGAATTTCCAAGATCTACTAATAATCTCGTTTCGTTATTAGCAGTTGGAGAAACTTGGAGTTGCATGGCAACAACGTCTCCATCCTTCCACTTTAGACTCTCTGGTAATTCGATTCTGGCATAATCAGGATTTGATATTGTATTGATTGGCAATAAAACAGACAAAGTGCTATTCTTAGCACAAGAATCTTTGTTGCAAATATTGTATCCTGTTAGGTATGCTGTAGTGTTTGAGTTTATCTTGAGATAAAAATTATTGTGAGGACAACCAGATGAAAGGCAGCCTAAAAATGGATGATAAATAACAAGAGCCGTAATTCCAAACGGATCATTATTTTGCATATTTGTCCTACTAGTTTGTGATATTTCACCAGTTGTGAATTTTGCCCATCCTCTTTCAATCAACTTTTGAGCAGTATCAGGTTTTACGCATGCTGAAGAGCCATCTTCTGATTTTGTAACCGCGACAAGATTAGTTGCACAAAGAGGATTGCCGTCAACTTGAATGTTATCTGACGCAGGACATCCATTGTTCATTAAACTTGCGCCTATTCCTATTAGATCCATTCCAGATTCCAGGTGATATTTTCCTGGGAGTAGTGCTTTGGCTGTAATATTGTATTGAATTATCGAATTTCCCGGAATAACAAAATCACCACTAGGATTCATTGATAGTATAGTCCACCTTCCATGTTGACCTGGCTCGGAATAAAACAACATTCTGGCTTGTAATGTTTTATCTGTCAAACTAACCCATTTTCCTGTTATGGTGACATTTTCGCCTGTATGGATTGATTCCTTTGATAACATGTAACTGTCTGGTCTGATAAAACGAGGTGGCAAACCTGTGCATACTCCATGTGCCGATACAGAGGGCAAGGAAGGTAGAATGATTGAAGAAAATAATATCGCAATTACAATTAGTAAAAGACCTGCTGTTTTCAAAATCACCATTCTTCATCTTTCAAGCTTTAAAAAACTGGCGTAGATTCTCTCTGTAACTTTCTTCTAAGAAACAAAAATGTCACTCTCTAGATATTTTGAGGCATACTCTTCATGGTCTTTATAATCTGTTTGATGTTATAGTTTCACACAAACTATGAATCGATGGTGTTGTCAAGATCTAAAATAAAGTTTCGGCAATTGTCTGTAGAGTAAGTTTGAATTCGATCAAAATCAGTTACTGATTGTCAGGCATTGTATGTAATACGCATAAATCTGATTATGCTGGTGTGCAGACCTCGTCTAAGGTTTCATATCGTATCACATTCTGACACAAATGTTTTGGGGTCGGTACCGAGTGTCAAATGACACCCTCTTGCCTGGTCCGGCCACCAAAACTATGACTGTTTTTCATACTGGTATTTTTAAGCCTCATTATCACGAAATTGAAATTTTGTGATATATTGATTGATAACCTAAACTTAGCTGAATTGTTCTTCCAATGTATCTATGCATTGAAGAAATAGATCCTTGCTTTTTCGCATCAGCCAGTTTGGAAACTCATCCGGTGTGAAGACAAATTGTTGCTGAAAACTTGGAACTACTCCTCCCCCAGATGTGATTACCTGCACTATGACGTATCCCTCTGTGATGGTACAGACAGTCTCCTGATATGCCTCTTCTTCCTCTTCTAACGTATTTCTGTATAATACGAGTGGGGTCTTGGTCTTTGTAACGTGAGAAGATGCCTTCTTTAATAAAATGGCAAGGTGTGATATGAGCCAACCGTCTAGGGTTATCTGTTTTGGCATGGGATATTGTATGTTTTTTTATTATTTAATGCAATGGATGAAGCACTACTCAATTGAGATTCGAATCTTTTGACCATCCAAATCTTCATCCTTGTAGTTTTTTGCCTTGTCCTCGAATATTATTTTTTTAACTCGCACTAGGTATGAAAGATCTGATTGCATTTCCTTTGTCATCTCTAAGGATTCATCATCGAGGCCCAAAATGTATGCAGCCTCGAGTATATCAGTTGGAGTATGTCCTCTCTCTTTTCTTAATACTTGTAATCTTCTTGCAATGTCTCTTATCAGACCTTTTGCTAACATCTCACGATTTCTGGCTGTGCTGATAAATACAATTAGGGAATCACGGCTTGACATTGCAAACCCTTCTTTTTCGGAATACCCTACTATGAAATCTTCTTTTAATAATTCAATTTTACTATCGCCTAGATCAAATGTATACGCACCAGTTTTCAAAAGATTATCTACAATTGTACTCGGGTCTGTCTGTGAAAATTTGTCTAATAATCTTCCCATACCTTGTTTTGCCTTTGGACCAATTTTTTTCCTTTCAAGTTCTACCTTTGGAACAATTGGCATTTCTTTCTGTAGCAGATCTGATACAAGTTCGAGTCCATCTGATTTTTGTAACTCGATTATATCATATTTTTCTACGTTAAGTTGAGAACGCAGTAACTCGGAAAGCGTTTCTAATTTTTCCTTTTGACTTGGCTCTACACAAATTATTGCCTTGTCAAGAGGCCACCTTCTCTTGAGCTTACCTTTCATTCTTGCAGCAGCAGAAACAGAGACTGATTCTTTCATCAAGTCAAATGCCTCCTCGACTTTATCATTTGTAAGAGAGTCTTGTGATGTTGGATGATCTTCTAAAAGTATGTTCTTTTTCTTTGCAAACATAGAGCCATAGAGATACTGGGTTGTAAATGGGCAAATTGGATGCAAAAGTATGTCAAGTGTCACTAATATTTCTGAAAGTGTGGAATAAATTGCAAATCTTCGCTCCTTCTGGGAATCATCTTCTGCCCACAGTTCTTCACGTGTGATTGGAATGTATACCTGGCTTACTGAATTTATCAGATAGTCATCTATTGCTCTTGCTGCTTCGTGGAACCTACATCTGTCTTGTGATTCTGTGACTGAAGAAATTAATTTCTGCAGTTTTGATAAAACCCAAATCTCTGGTTCCTTTAAGAGGTTTCTGTCTTTTGCCCATTGTATATTGTGTTTTTTATCATATTTGTCATATTCACTATTTTGTTTAAAGTACAAATGAAGATGATACAGAGTACTTAGTATCTGGTATGGTCTTGATACAAGCTCATCCGTACTAAAATTAATTGGCTCGATTGGGCTTGATTTCCACATAAAGTATAATCTTACCAGATCAACAGAATATTCTCCAAGCAATTCAATTGCATCCATTACATTTCCTTTGCTCTTGCTCATCTTGTTACCATTTTTGTCAAGTACGTGACCTTGGAATAAAAATGACTTGAATGGCGCAATGGGCGCATTGTTGAAAATTACGTTTTCTATTAATAATGTATATGCCCATCCTCTTGTCTGGTCTATTCCTTCTGTCAGAAAAAGTGCCGGAATATTATCCTTATAGTCTTCATCAGAAAGTGATGCATATGGTGCGGCGCCACTGTTGTGCCATGTGTCTAAAACAAACTGTTCTCTTTCCATCCTACTTCCACACTTTTCACATTTTACGGATACATTATCTATCCATGGTCTATGCAACTCAAAATTTGGTCCATCTGGAAGATCAGATGCTGATTTTATTATCTCGTCTCTTGAGAAGAACCATTTCGCATGCTTACAGTTTTTGCAATTCCACATGGGTAATGGACATCCCCAAATACGTTCCCTTGAAATGCACCATGGATGTTTGTCTTTTATTATCTCCAGAAATCTGTTTCTTGGGGGTTCGAAGAAATATTCTACATTTTCTGCGGCTTGCACTGCCTTGTCTCCAAGTCTGTCAAGAAAATAGAAAAAGCCTCTTCTTGCAAGCCAGAGCAACTTGTGCTGTGATCTCCAGCACAATGGATATTGATGTTTTATCTTGCCAATTTTTACAAGCGCACCTTTTTCCTTTAATGAATTAACTATTTTTTCATCAGCATCTCTGACAAACATTCCTGCATATGCTCCTGCTTTTTCTGTAAATTTAGCTTCATCATTTATTGGATTGAAAATTGGTATTGCTCTCTTTGATGCAATCTCGAAATCTTCTTCTCCATTAGCAGGGGAGAGGTGAACAAGACCGCTTCCTGTTTGAATGTCCACAAAATTTTCTGCAACTGCAATGTGGAAATTGGGGGATCTTGAAAATTCTTCCAGTCCCGGAATCTCATCTAATAGTGGATGGATGTATTTTTTTCCTTCTAAAGTGGCGCCTTTCACAGTCTTGGTAACTGTATAGTCATCAATCTTTGCCTCCTTCATGAATTCCTCCAATCTTTTTTCACCCACTAGCCATGTCTCATTTCCAACTTTTGTATGTACATAATTTTCATCTGGGTTTAGGCCTACCATGGTATCTGTAATCAAGGTGAAGGGCATTGTAGTCCAAACAATCAGATAAAGATCTTCGTTGTGTAGTTTGACTTTGTAGTAAAGAGATGGGTCTACCACTGTGTCATATCCTTGATTGACTTCGGCATGACTCAGTGATGTCTGGCAGCTGGGACAGTATGCAACCACCTTGTACGACTCGGATAAAATTCCAATCTCTTGGGCCTTTTTGAGATATTTCCACTCTCGCTCTATGTACTCATCTTTGTATGTCCAGTATGCCTTTTGTTGGTTAAATGACATGCCAAGAAGTTTGTCAAGCGCGACCCATTTTTCATTAAATCGGTAAACAATTTTTTTACACTCTGCAACTATTTTTTCAATTCCTACAGATTCGATGACGTGAGATTTGCCTCCTGAAATTCCTAATTCTTTTTCTGCTTGCAATTCAACGGGAAGCCCTTGGGTATCCCATCCTGCATTGAAGATTATTTTGTAACCTCTTAATGTCATGTATCTGTACCATAAATCCTTCATTATTCTTCCTCGAAGATGCCCTGCATGTGGAATCCCATTCATGGTTGGCGGTCCCTCTATGAATGCGATTTTCCTAGTCTTGTTTTCGGATTCAAAAATTAATTTCTCTAGATCAAGTTCTGATAGATCATTCTTTACTTCTGTCTCTATTTTTTTTGGGTTGAAATCCGTTGATAACGACATTCAAGGGTGGAGTGGACTACATCATATTATAAAGGTACAATCGTTGAAAAATATAAAAATAAAAATGATTTATCTGTATCTTGTCGTCTATTGGGCCATGCTGGAAAATGTTACAGGCATGTATCCAATTTTGACTGCGTTTAGTATTATCACCTGCGACGATGATAAGTTTCTATCCCATGCTCTTACTATCAGGTCAGTTGTATTCATTGGATTCTTTGCAACTATCTTGAAGCTAAGATACATGTAGTTTTTACCATAGGTGACTTTGGCAGTTACGCTCTTGAATACGTTATTTGGATCTACTACAGATACACCATTTGTTTTATCGAATTCTATTCTTGTATTGCTCTGGTATGATTGTGGATTGTTACCGTGTAGGTTCATGAATACTATCACATGTTGGATGTTTTGTGAGCCATCATGGTGATAGATCTTCAAACTAATGTCTGAAGTGTCATTTATGTACAAGTTCTGAGTTGAAATTGTTTGCGAATATTTTGAGATGTCTATTGATTTTCCGTTGATCTGAAGACCATCTGAATATTGCACAAGACTTCCTCCTCCGAATTCAGGACCGTACGATACACCGTGTCCATTAATTGCATATGCTGGTGTGCTTGACACTAACACTGTGGCAATTAGAGCAAACAGGGTTGTAGCGGTTAACGCTTTGACTGCTGTGCTAGTCATGATTTCATAATTTATGTAGGTATGCTATATAGGTATGTGTCCTACAAAGTGCAGATTTGCTTTCTATTGTCTATGAACTCACACTGATCTTGGAATCCACTTTGATGTGAATTCGTTCACCGCTGTGTATGTGATCATTGTAAATCATCTTGGTCCTGATCCCTTTTTTGTTCAGATACCCCTCAAGCAATAATGCCCATGGAATAGAATGACCACTGTTCATCTTGGATTCTATTACAAAGTGATTGGCGTTAGGTTCGTAACGTAGATGACCAGAACATGTTATGTCAAGTGTGGAATCTACAAGAGATATTATTTCATCAAATGTCTTTGATTCAAGATCAATTCCATTTTTATTTAAAAAATTCAAAATGTCTACTGCCTTATTTTTTGAGTTTATCATGGAATTCAAAACATAACCTAATCCATTTTGAGTTATCAACTGGATTGTCTTTAGTATCTCTTGAGCATCGCTCTTTGCCATGTCTCCTAAGTTGCTTATCCTGGTTCCATTTTTCCATATTTGATCAAATGACTTGATTTGGTTGGTTCCCAATACATCGTTTGAGTGAAATATTGCACCTTTTCCATTGTTGCCATTTATCATGAGAATTTCAGAATCATCGAAAGTAAAAACATTCTGTGTACTATCTGATGTCTTTATCTTGATTCCAGCTGGTAGGCCGTGGAATGTCTCAGAACATACAAGGCTTGTGGGGATGACCATCTTGATGTCAATATCTTTTCGCAATGCATGAAGAAGAACTTCTTTGCATTGTGATAATAGATTGAGTCCCCATGAATCAATCACGATATGTATTGATGTCTTGGAGCCTTCTATCATTGTTTGTAGCTGTTTGAATACATAGTTTGCAGCCATATGGAAATATCGTTGCTCTTCTGAACCTCTTGCTTTTTTACTATCTTCGCTTAGTTGCTTTAATTTTGTAATGAGACTATTCATGGCATTTACACGATTAATTTGCTCCTGGATAATTTCATCAAAAGCGTCTTCTGGTGCAATTGCAGTACACATGATTGGTTTACTTTTTGATATGATTGCAATCTTTTTTCGTTCAAGTTTTAACAGGGTTGGATAGACTTTGGTTCTTGGCAGGTTGGAATAATATGCAAGCTCCCCGGCAGAAATTGTACCCTTTGTGATTAAAGTAACATAGGCTTGGGCTTCATATTTACTAAGCCCGAATTCTTCAAGGCTTACAGCTAGATCTTGACCTTTGACCATACGTGGTTTCATCAAGTTGAAAGGTAAGCTAAATAGCTAAATTCATTGAACAAAGATTCGAAAAAATACTAAGCTGTATCTGCTACTCATGTTACCATGGTGACACTGTTTGTTGTAACAAGGACCGTATAAGTACAAAGTCAGGTTTCCTACTGGGATGATAAATCAATCAAAATGGGTTATTGAACATGAAAGTAAAAGTCAACTTGTACGTGCAAGTACCATAAAGCCAAGAATTGACTATGCAACAGAGATTGTGGATGGCTTGCTTGATATTCTTGTACAACACCGCCGTGATGTAAATCAAAATAATCTTGACTTGTACAAACTACTAGACAAGGACTCTACATCGCTTGCTACACTTGAAAAACAAGTCAGATATGAGCAAGAACTCTCATATACGATTGAATCTCTTAGGCAGATAAGACGAAGCCTTGACTGTATAGTCGGGCTTGGTAATGTGCCTACTGTCTTGTCTCCTACGATATCCGTTGTCAGGACAATACGATCTAAACTACTTGCACTAATGCCCGCAATGGATTTTCAGCTAGGAGAATTATCTCTTTTATTGGGCGGCATAATAATTGATGCCGCACACTTGGGAAGTGCAACTCTGGACTTTGCTAAAGCAAACGAAGTCTCTGATGCTATCCGCAAGGGAGGTGAGGCTGCTCGTAAAAACATCCTCACCTTTGAAATGGAAGGAACCACGATTCCCCATGAAATTACTGTTGAGTGGGATGGCGCTCAGG
>JAGWGC010000065.1 GCA_028867615.1 Nitrososphaerota archaeon
ATGGTCTAATTCAGATCATAGATCCAGTTTTTACACAAAAATATGTGTTTTTATGATATTTCTTATGAGTAAAGGATTCAACGCCATGAAATTAACAAATTGACCAGAAGAATAATCAAATTGTTGAATGTAGGTATGCTTTTAAAAGCCTCAAAAAAGACTCATCTGAATGGCAACTAAAAAAGGTCTCATCATCACTATTATCATATTAGCGGTCATCTCAGGAGCAAGTTTTGTAGTATGGGTTCTCCCACAAAACCGCGGATCTTCGTTTGTGGTTTCAGACTACAAAAGCGAGTTGGATAGTGTGAAAGAGAGACATTCTCTCATCGTTGCAGATATGGAATCAAACCTAAATGGATTGTTGGACAAGACAGTGTCTCCTGATAATTTTACAAGCCAGGCCCAAATCTCATCGTCTCAGATTACTTCATTGATAACTGAGGTGGTAGAGAGCAATCCACCTGCAGAGTGGAAACACAGCTATGGTGCATATTATGAATCCCTCAAAAAGTATAACGATTACTTGGCTGAGACAATATCTCTTGCAAACAAGATCAAGGGAGAAGCATCGTCAAGTGATATCAGTGATGAGATGTCAAAGCTTGACTCTCTCAAGAAAGAGTCAGACTCTTTAGCATCAGAGTCAAATCAGACTCGTCCATAAAATTGTCAGAAAATACACGATTAGAGTCAGACATCTTGAAATATTTGTAAAATCGGTAGAAACTACATTAATTAATAGGAAATGCTATTTTCGTCTATACCATGTCAACAAAAGAGGCTAGTTTGCAAAGCGGAACAGCTGAGACAAAGACTAGTCGACTCTTGGTAATTTGTGTTGACAGAGATGACGATATTGGAAGCAAGGCAGGTGTCATCACCCCAGTAGTTGGACGTAATGCGTGCATAGAAGCAGCCCAACGACTTGCACTAGAAGATCCAGAAGATGCAGATTCTAATTCAATTTTTGCTGCTGTGAAAACATTTGAGGACTTGACAAGCAAAGGATACCAAGCAGAGGTTGCACTTGTTTCAGGCACACAACATAAAGGAGTACAAGGAGATGAAAAAATTGTTTCCCAAGTTAAGGCAATTACAATGAAATTTGCGGCAAATGGAGCAGTCATAGTATCAGATGGAGAGGATGATGAAAGTGTTATACCAATAATTCAAAATGTTTTGCCCATAGTTTCTGTAAAAAGAGTGGTAATGCGTGCAAGCAGATCAGTTGAATATTCTTATGCTGTTTTAGGAAGATACCTCAAGACAATTGCATTTGATTCAAAATATTCCAAGTTCTTTTTAGGCGTTCCCGGAATGCTTTTGCTGATAGGAGGAGTGGCAACTGTTCTGGGGTTAACCCGAGAAATATTTGCAGTCCTAGTAAGCATTTTGGGAGGAGCATTTCTAATAAGAGCATTTGATATTGACAGAGCTTGGACAAATTGGAACAAGCCTACACCAGGAGGATTCATACGAACATTTACGCTGGTGGCAGGAATTGTAATGATTCTAGCATCACTTACAGCTGGCATTGGCGCTGCAGTACCCGGCATTACTACAAAACCTGATAGTATTTTGAAATTAGTTTTGAATCAACAAACAACTGGACTCTTCATATCAGGAATGTTGCCTTTCCTTTGGATGGGAATAGGATGCATTTTCGGAGGCTCGTTGTTAAGTAGTTGGTTCAAGGGAAGCATCAGATCAATTACAGACATACTAAGACTCATCGTACTAGTCACACTATATCCAGTTGTTTCCCAATTTACTACAATCATGGTAAAAGGAGAAAGTCCATTCACTCTCATTCCACCGTTACTAATCGGTCTTGCAGTAATACTGATATCAGCATCCTTACTCTTCCATAAATATAGAAAGAAGAAGGGTGGCGAAGTACTATCAGAATAAAAGATAAAGTTCTCAACTTGGGTGGTTTGTACAGCCTATACTCTAGAAGATTAGAAAATGATATTCAGAGTGGAGAAATGCCAAAACATGTTGCCATAATACTTGATGGGAATAGGAGGTGGGCAAAACGTAATCTGATCATGAAGATAGACGGTCATTTCAGAGGTGCTGACGCAGTAGAAAAATTACTGGACTGGTGTGAGGAGCTAAATATCAAAATAATCACCTTGTATGTGTTATCAGCAGAAAATCTTAACAGAAAAGACGATGAATTAGACTATCTTTATGATTTGATAAATAAGAGATTACACAAGTTATACAATGATCCAAGAATACACAAGAACCGCATGAAGGTAAAGGCCATTGGCAGTATGGAATTATTACCAGACTTTCTAAGAGATATTCTCAACAAACTTGAGGAAACTACAAAAGATTACGACGATCATTATCTAAATATTGCAATAGCTTATGGAGGACAAAATGAACTCGTTGATGCAATCAAAAAAATTGGCTCTAGAATCAAGGATGGTTCTCTTGACATCAATCAAATAGACAAAGAAGTAATCGAGTCTAGCCTTTATACCTCTCACCTGCCGCAATCGTCTCCAGACATGATACTGAGAACATCAGGTGAAAAACGGTTGAGTGGTTTTCTGCTTTGGCAGAGTGCATACAGTGAGCTTGTCTTTATGGACGTATATTGGCCAGAATTTAGAAAAATAGATCTCATGCGTGCAATTAGGACTTTTCAGAAAAGAGGTCGTAGGCTTGGAAAATAGAAATACTAGATGTAAGAAACTCCTTGTGTAAATGTTGGAAGAGAGATCTGCAGGTGCCATTATTTATCGCCAATCACCAGGAGGCAAGCTGTATTTGTTGTTAAACTACCCCTCAGGTCATTGGGATTTTGTCAAGGGAAATATTGAGAAAGGTGAAAATTTCAAGCAAACTGTTCTAAGAGAGATAAGAGAGGAAACGGGAATAGAAGATATTACATTTGTAGACGGATTTGAAGACAAGGTAGAATACCATTATCAACGAGACGGCCAAGTCATACACAAGGAAGTTGTTTTCTTTGTGGCAAATACGAAAACAAATAAAGTGGTTTTATCACATGAGCACCGCGATTATACATGGTTAAACTTTAATGATGCCCTTGAGAAATTGACCTACAAGACAGCTCAGAATCTATTCAAAAAAATTAAAGATTTATGATCTAAGGGTTAGATCTTGGAGTTTTTGCACTTCAAGTCGGGGGGTTTTTGAATTCAGTATTGTTCTTCCAACAATTAGATAATTTGCACCTGCATCCAATGCATCGTTTGGGTCTCCACCCTGAGTTCCAATACCAGGTGAGTATATCTCGAATTTCCCCTTTGCTTTCTTGGCTGATAGTTCTATGAGTTTTGGTATTGTAGCTCCAACAACTATCCCATCAACGTGTGATGAATAAGACCATTTCAAGAAAAGATCATGAATACTTGACATTTTTCCACTAGATGGATCCTGTACTCTCAAACCATAACCAAGCTTTGCTCCAGGATGACTCATGTGTACCAGAGTTATTACACCATGACTATTACTGTGAGCATTTTTTACAAGTTGCAATAAATTTTCTGGACCCATTATAGGATTAGCTATTACGGCGTCAAATTCACTATGCCAGAGCCTTTGCAAAGTTACCATGTTAGTATTTCCAATGTCATTTAGCTTGATGTCAGCAATCGTTTGTAGTCCAAAATCATGTGCAACCTTGTTTATTCTCTTGATGCTTTTTTCGCCTAGAGGCAACAAGAGATGAAAATTAAGTTTTATAGCACACAAGTGCTTGCCAAGTGTTTTAATGTTTTTCAGAGTATGTTTTTCAAGTAATTCCAAATTTATGCCATCAAGATCATTTGCCAGTATTACAGAGCTTCTAGAAGAAGAATCTCGCATTCTTTTTCGAAAACTACTCATAGCTTGACTAGAGGATGCTTACCTTTGAGTTTTATCACTTTTAGGTATGAGTATCCATGGTCATTCACGGTGCTGACAAAAGATGGTTCTGCGCCATCCTTGCTAGAATATTTTAGAAACGGTTTTGCAGGTTCCGAGTCAAGTTTAACATGACAAAAATATGAAGTCTCATCAGACTCATTAAAATTCATGAATACTCCCATATTCCATTTATTACCATCTGGAAAAACAAATAGTGGAAACGGAGATTCTTCAAATCCATAGCTTAACTTGATCAAACTTGTAAGATCTTCAAGCTCAATTGATTGGTATACAACTTCTGGAGGCGATGTAGTTTCAGGTTTGAGCGTTTCAGGAAGTGATTTTACTCGTACAATTGGGGAGTAGATATACATTGGATTTGAGACAGTGTTGACAACATCAAAGTCTTCTTTCCCCGCCTTAAAACCATATGAAAGATAGTGTCCATTTTTCTCTGTGTGGACATAATAATTGACAGATCTTTCCTTGAGTAAATCCATTTGAACTGAGATTATGCTTTTTCCGTCAAGCTCAAAAGAAAAGGCAGTACGTGGAACCCTTTCCAAGGCACATACCATTCTTGAAAATTCAGTCATGTCTGACACTTCAATATAAAAAGGAAGTTTGGTCATAAGATTTGACAAAAACTATCCACATTAAAAGTAGTCGTTTATGGTTTTCTTTTCTCTACTGCCTTCTGTCAATAATGTCATTTACATCAGGTCCAGTACCAATTAATGTCACAGGCACCTTGAGTTGTTCTTCAATATTTTTGATAAAATATTTGGCAGGAGAACTTAGATCTGAAAATGACTGCATATGTGCACACTCGGGAAAGACCACGTCAAGTTTAGTAATTCCCAACTGTGTTGCACTATTTAGCATGATTGATCTTCTTGCAAGCTCAAAATCAAATTCAGCTGCACGCCTTTGTCTTCCAGTTACGGTTCCTACTTCTTGCCATCCATTAGCCACTGCTTTTTCTGGACTAATTTCATTTTTTAGTGGACCTTCTCCAACTCTAGTAACAAAGGATTTGAAAACGACAAGTACCTCATCAACACTCTTTGGTCCTATTCCAACATCTGCACAAATTGCAGATGCCGTGACATCCTTCGATGTAACATATGGATAAGTACCATGCCATAACGAGAGAAATGTACCTTGAGTTCCTTCCACTATCACATTTTCTTTTCTGTCAAGTGCAAAATTTACTTGATTAGGAATATCATCAAGATATAAAGTAAGAGACTCGATATCTCTTGCAAGTTTTAGTGTACGCATTGCCCTATCAGCATTGGCTGGTCCAGTACCAGTTCCTGTACTGCCTATAGATTGCTTTAGTCTCCCTCCAGAGTCTGTTGTTCTATGTGACTCTTCAATTATACCGCATTGAAAATCCACAAACGATCTATCATGAGTACCGAATTCTCCTATTTCTTTTAGAAGTACTTCAGGACTTACTACTACCCCAGGTCCTATGAGTAATCTAGTACTAGGATTTAGAAAAGCACTTGGTAGCATTCTAACTTTGTATTTTTTATTTTCATATTCGATTGTGTGACCTGCATTTGGTCCTACTCCACCGCGAACGGCTACTGTCGGGTTGTCTTTCATTGCAAGGTAAGAAACTATTTTTCCCTTTCCCTCATCGCCGTAAAAACCACCAACGATAACTGTAGAAGGCATACACATGATGAGCATAACCGGACATATTTAAGCCAAATCTTAACAATACGGTTTTAGAACAGATCTAATTCCTAGATTCACATGACCTCTCCAAATTACGCGGGAAATATCATAGTAAACTTGGCAGGCCTTCCAGAATTTCTAAGAAAGCCAATATTGCGCAAGAGACTAGCAGAATTTTTTTCGATGACTCAAGAGGACCAGAAAGAGATCATAAACAATGCATTACAAGCAGGACCTACTATACAATTTGACAAATTTTCCATCTTGTTTAAGACATGGCTTGAAATTCTTTGTAATTTGTCTGAAGAGCAGAGAATAATCATGTTTTCAAGTTATATCAACGAGATCATAAGTCATCCAGAAAAGCTAATTGTCTTTAACCTAGATGGAATTTTTGAAATCTATATGTCATTATCAGTAGATCAACGATCTATACTTTCCACAGCCATCAAGAAAATAATTGAAGCCTTTGATGAAAAGGACAAAAAGAAACTTTACATGATAATTCCAGAAATGGCAAAAAATGAGATAGATATCTAAGTTGGCTTTTCTGGTTTTCTCTGACTCTCATCTGCAAAATTGACAACATCTCCTTCAGGAGTCAGAACACCGACAAACACTTTCTCATATTTCTTTACTACCTTCCTATGATCGGGCATCGACATGTCTAATTTCATTTCATTCATGACCATGACTCTATATTGCTTCCACTCAGCCCAGCATTCATTACAGCATGGATATACAGAAGCAAATGGATCAAGTTCGATGCCGTCTGGAATTTCCTTTTTACATTTAGTGCATGTTCTTACCATAGTAAAACAACAAAAATGTAGCAATTTAATTCTTTAAGAGATTAACACGTACAAATCACATGAAATAATCAAATTTGAAAAATTGCACCCAACAGCATATTGTTAACAGTTCCATTAAAACATGAATTTTATGATAGTTTTGCTTTAGGCAACTCAATAGTAAAGGTAGTAGGATTATTTTTTACCCGAATTTGTCCCCCATGATTTTTTATTATGGTGTTGCAGCTAGCCAAGCCAAGTCCAGTTCCACGTTGTTTTGTTGTAAATAACGGCTCAAATATTTTGCTCATGTATTTTTCAGGTATTCCCGGCCCTGAGTCAGTTACACTAATTACACATGCATCTAGTTTGTCTTCCACAGATATGATGATTTTGCCCGAATCGCCTATTGCCTGGATTGCATTGATGATAATATTTGATAAAACAATTTCCAACTGGACAAGGTCACCTGTCATGGATACATCCTGTACAGGAGTTACAATTTTGATATCATCTGGAACAGAGATATTTTCAAGAGCATTCTGTATCAGCGTATTTGATGAAAATTTTGTAATTTTCAATGGTCTCTCTCGGACAAAATCCAAAACTCCCCCAATCTGGTGGTCCATTTTATCAATTGCTCGCATTAGGTGTTGTAATCTTTTATCCAAATTTTCATCTCCAAAGTCTTTAAGAGATATCAAAGAAACTTCACTTTTGATCACCGTAAGTGTATTTCTCAAATCATGAGATATTCTAGCAGCTAAATTTCCTACGGCAATCATCTTTTCAGTTTTTAGCACAGTTTCATTTGATTCCTTCAGTTTGTTTCTCAAAATTAGAATCAAGTTTATTCCTACAGTTAATGAAGCTAAAAGTATTGGCATGATTTTTACATTATAATTAAAATCATCAATTTTAGATTTAGCTGTCTGTGACAAGATAAATGAAGAGTAATCCGTAGTTTTCTTCCATCCTTTCTCATTAACAGCTATTGTTTTATTGTCTTGTACCTGATAATCTTCCCAGTTTTTTTCAAACCTGATCAGATCTCCAGTTATTGGTTCAACCCAGAAAGTTGAATTCGTGTTAGACAGTATTTTCACATTTGTATATTGAGGAAAAGTATAACTAATGTCCACATTACGTGTCTCAGATTTGAAAACATAGACATTAAGTCCATTAATTATGTCTGTTCTTTGATAAATAAGTGGCGCATCTGCAAAAATCAACGGATGTAGGAAATTATAATTTTGCTTGTGTACCCCGGGTTTGAACCAGAATTGTTTTTCAGGCATATCCTTGTAGGTCAAGCTGTATGCATTAACTTGGTACAATCGCTCAGAATGAAATACTTCCTTTTCTGCATCTTCATTTATTCCACTTATAATGGACGAAATTGTCACATAGTCTCCATTAATACCAGTTACCTTCTGAATCAAAGATTCCTTCAAATCAAATTGTTGTGACAGATTTCCTCCAACTTTACTTGCAATCT
>JAGWGC010000066.1 GCA_028867615.1 Nitrososphaerota archaeon
TAAAAAAGAGTAGTTCTGTGGCATTAGGAATATTCACAAATCGAAAGACTTTGGCGTAATAGGAAAACTTTGTCATAACGACATTATTTTTTGATGTTTTTCCACTTACTTTTGGTCCAAACCCCCCTGGTTTTAGGACACGAACTTGCCAAACTTTTCAAGTTTTTCATGCCTGTGTGCAACGATTCGTTTTTTACATTTTTTAGTTCCAAATTTTAGAGTGAAAAAACTGGGGTTTAGCTTTTGTTCGCTGCCGAAAAAGAAAACAAGACTCTTACTAGGCAATGGGGGTGTTTTGACCCTTGGCTGCTATTAGTACGCACAAGTGTTACACCCCCCCTAAAATTGACCATTTTTGAAAAAATCATACTATGCCTAATTGTTTGAAAATACTAGGGGGTTTAACTTTCAAGCACAAGTCCGGGAAAAACGATATTTTTCAAAATCGACTGCTTTCAATCATTTTTTTGAGCAAAAATGGCTGTTGATCTTGACAAGTTTTGGTGTAAATAAGGGGGTAAAAATAACCCCCAAAACATCTTAAAAGTTGAAAATAGATGGTTCTTTGTTTGAAATGTTTTGAGGAGAAACATGGTCAGTGCATGGGTAAGGCAGGCATGTTTGACTGTGAATGCGTCACCTGTAAGGCCGATTCTAAAACCATGAAATGATATTCTAATGCCAAGAACGACTGTGTTTTGAATATACTGCTATGATTTTGGACTTTGACGTTTTTCTAATCATTAACTTGGGTGATCACGATTTCATTTTGTGTGGTTTTTAGATCTAGGATATTTGAACAAATATGATCTGGTAAATAATTTTCAAACTTGTTCTTGTAGAAATTGTGGTCTTTGAACTCTACTGGTAAGATGATTATCGTGAGAGAGGCACAAAAACCCTCACGATTCTAGGCCTGGTCAGTTATGGGTAGCCATTTAGTGAATTGATGTAATGATATCTTAAGTCTCAAGTAGAACTTTGTGGATATTTTAGCTCGATTTTTTTCAAGATTGTACTTGGTCGCATACTAGACATGAACCGTATGATCATGCCTGTGATTACACGATGGACATTGGAATATCTGATGCAAGTCTCCCTTGAGGTCTTTTTCTATTTTTGAAATTAGTTTGTCCATGACAAGACCGTTTCTGGGGCAATCTTGATTGGGACATGGCATGTCATAATCCAATATGTGATCGAGACAAAAGTACCCCCTTTTTGAAGAATAGATGCCTTCTTTGTGACACTTGGGGCTTTCACATTTTCTTTCCTTGTGCAAAAATCCTTTTGGAACCCGATTTGCACGTATGTCTTTTTCACCCATGTCGAGATTTTGTAATTGTCATAATTTAAGAATCATTCATTTGCTTGACTCCTTTTGAATTACTATGTGTTTTCTGGTGCTGCCTGGTGAAATTTTAAACCAAAAGAAGAGATGTTTTTACCTTCATGCTAATTAGGAAGGATGTTTCAAAATTCGAGTATGGAAAGATTCGAAATAAGCCTTGTTGTAAACAAAAAACCTACTAATGCGCAAATGCAAAAATTACAAGAACACTTTGCTGAAATGCCTGTGGAGGAAATCCTATCAGGTCTGAATTTTGCAAATAGTAGATGGACTGCAAAAGATGCGGGAGTACTCAAAGTGGGTAGAAAGAGCATAATAAACAAGGAAATACATTCTGTGACTTCAGAGCAGGCCAAATGGAGGCTGAAAAACTGGAAGATGATGATTGCAAACTATAGAAAACTAGGGTATAGTTATCCAACAATATCGCGAATCAAGAAACACTTTGTAGAGTTGAGTGAAAAGCGATCTAGATAGGCTCTGGCGCTTTTGTTGTGGAACCCAATGTTGGAGGAAGATCTGGGATGCTCTGTCTTACATGTCCCTCCAATATTGCATTTGCTTCTTCCAATATCTGGTTTGTTTCTGAGTTTGATGTATCTGTGACAAATGAATTGTCGCCATTTACAGATGCGCCTGACATGATCTCTCCCAATATGTTTGACAAGTCTGCCATGGATGAATCTGCCGCTGGCATCAATCCATTCAGACCTGTACCGAGTCCTTTTATTATTGACATGCAAGGGCTGAGTGTTACTACCACGTCTCCGAGTTCTGATATTGTGTTTAGTCTTAGTTGAATTTGCTCCATGGCTAATTTTGCACCTGTGACCATGTTGTTCATTTTTCTAATCTCGTGTAATTCAGTAGCATATGCATTAGAATATGCCTTGTTATGTGATCTTACTGCCTCGACTACTTTTTTGAAGATAAATTCATCTTTTTCTTTTAATTTCTTTGCGATGGAATCAAGTTTTATAATTTGTAATTGTAATTTCTTTTGAGCCTCATCAATTTTGGGCTTGAGTGGGGCATCTGGTTTTACCTTGTCTATTACCTTTTGAGATATGCTTTCTTTTTGCACATTCCATTTGTTTGTAAAATTCATTCTTACTGTGCCTTGATTTGAAATGTTATTTTAAACAACCATGTTCTTACTTGATGTGTAACTGTAGTGACAGCTGGCCGGGGTTACAGTTTAGCTCTAAACTGATGGATAAAATATGTTTCTAAATTCGAATTTAGAAACATTGTATCTTGATTATCCAAAGGTAAACGTGTAGATTTGAAAACCTGGATGACCTATGATGGTAAGAGTATGAGAGCCTGCCTCCTTTGATGAAATGATGTTGTATAACCTGTTTTCTGAAACTATTGCTACCCCGTTTTTGGTATCTTGACCAGCATTATCACTTGTAACGGGTTTGCCGTCAAGCAATATTTGAATCTCAGTACTTGGCCCTGCTGCTACAATGTGTACATCCTGTGCAGTGTAGGGAAGAACTATTTTTCCATTATCTGATACTAACTTCATACTGTCATGAAGATTCTGCCACTGTCCTCCGAGATAGAAGTGATCTTTTTGCAAGTCCGATGGAATGGTGTAATTGACTATTTTTTCCGGCTCAAACCCTTCAACATTCCCAAAATAATTTCTACCATCTGCAAAGTCGTATCCAAAATAAAGTTCCGGAGTCTCAAATAATGCAAACTCGTGCTCTTGTAAATTGACAAGACTTTGATCTGCTGTAATGTTTAACCCAAGTCGTTTTGCCCTTTGATCAAGTAATTGCTGAATCACTTGTTCTGTCTGACCGTATTCTCCTTCTCCAAAATGAGTGTGTCGTATGTGTCCCAAATCATCTGTAATGTACTCTGCTGGCCAATATCTATTTGAAAATGCATCCCATGTTTTGTGATCACTGTCCAGTACTACTGGATATGTAATGTTATATTTTTGGACAGCCATCTTTACATTGTTTATATCTTTTTCAAACTCAAATTCTGGAGAATGCACTCCAATTATCAATAAACCTTTGTCAGCATATTTATCATTCCATGATTCAAGAAATGGAAGGGTTCTGATACAGTTTATGCAGCTATACGTCCAAAAATCATACAGTACGACTTTGTCTTTCATTTTTGCTTGCAGTTCTTGCGGTGTTGTGTTGATGTACCCGGTAATTCCTGTTAAATCAGGTGCTGGAGGATAATTATTTTCATCTGGATATGAAGCAGACCTGGCACCGGTACCGTTTGTATCTTGTACTGTGCTGTTAGTAAGTACTTGGTTTTCAGTGCTGGTGACTGTTTTGTCAAGTGATGTGAGAAATATTTCTATGCCACCTATTGCCACAACTATGATTATCGCACCAATCATTGCGGTTTTAATCTCTTTTCTCATCATTATCGTCCTAATAGTATGTTATTTAACAGCGGAAAACTTGCTATGGCAGCTAGTTGGTTTGTGTAGACTAGAACTCCAAGCGTGATGATAAGTGATCCCATTATTATTGAATAATATTTTAAGTGCTTGCTCATTGACTTGATAAATGCGGTAAATCTTGAAAAGAATACCCCCATCAAGATAAATGGAATTCCAAGTCCTAATGAATAGCTGAGAAGTAGGACAAATGCATGGCTTGGGGATGTTGCAGCAAGCGTTAGAATGCTTCCAAGAATTGGTCCAATGCATGGAGTCCAACCAGTTGCAAATGCAAGACCAAACACAAATGAAAGAGAATAGCTTGACTTGGTCCTGTTTGGTAAAATCTTTTTCTCAAAATTAAGTTTTGAAATCTTGGATGATAATAACATGAAAACTCCGAATGCTATTATGATGATGCCTCCTACATGATTAAATCCTGCAAGCAAAGATCCTGCGGATGTAGAAAGTACGCTGTTTAGGATTACTCCAAGTATTGAAAAAACAATGGTAAAACCCGCAACAAAAAATAATGTATTTAATATGATGTTTAGTCTGCTTGTAACAATGTTTACAGTTCCATTATTTCTTTGGAGTTCTGTTAATGTGGTGCCTGAAATGTATGCAAGAAATGCAGGAATCATTGGTAATATACATGGTGCAAGAAATGAACCAAGTCCTGCTATGGCTGCAATTCCTATGGTCAGTTCTACCATGTTCAATTGATGCTGTTTTTTTATTAATACCTTGTTCCAAATCTATTCCAAATTGTGGTCATATTATGCCAAACTTCTTGCCAGCTTTTTCAAAGATGTCTAGTGATTTTGATATGATGCCTTCTGAAAGCCAATTTGTGACCGATATCCTTATTCTGGCAGAGCCTAAATTCACTGTTGGATAGCGTATCGGCTGGGCAAATATGCCATTGTTTTTTAAATACTTGCCAAACTCAAGCGCCTTTTTCTCTGCTCCTATTATGATTGGCATTATCTGGCTAGGTGATTCCATTTTGTATCCAATTGACTGCAAACCCTTGCTGAACTGTTCTATCTTGTTCCATAGTTCTAGTCGCTTCTTTTCCCTGTCTGATAAAAATCTCTTCAGTGCCATGTCTGCTAAAAAACTTGGCAGCGCAGAAGTGTAGATAAATGGCCGTGAAGTGTTTACAGCAAGATCAATTATATCATTGCTTGCCGCAATGTAACCACCAAATGCTCCTAGTGCCTTGCTCAGGCTGCTTATGTACATGTCGACATTTTTTGTAACTCTAAAATGATTTGCAGAACCTTTCCCATCACTGCCTGCCACAAAGTCACCATGTGCATCATCAAGCAAGAGAAATGCGTTATTTTCTTGACATAATTTTGTTATTTCATCAAGTTTAGCAAAGTCACCGTTCATCGAAAATATTCCTTCGGTTATCACAAACTTACGCTGTGCTTTTTTATGCAGTTTTTTTTCTAAATCTAAGACATCATTATGTTTATAGATTATTTTTTTTGCATTTGACAATCTACATGCATCTATTATGCTGGCATGATTGAATTCATCACTTAGAATCAAATCATTTTTTTGTGTTAAAATTGAGATTGCACCAAGGTTTGCCATATATCCTGTTGGAAAAACCAGTGCGGCGTTTTTTGATTTGTGATGTGCAAGATTGCTTTCAAGTTTTTTAAAAGATACGTCGTTTCCTGAAATTAATCTAGAACTTGATTGTATTTGTGATGGTACGAGTGTAGCGTTTAATCCCAAATAATCATTTGATGATAAATTGATCAATTTTTTTCCTTGAATTGTAATGTACGGGCCTGACACCTTGTTGTAAACAAGTGTTCTGTACAGATTTGCCTTCTTTATCTGTCTCAACCTTTCGCTGATGAAACCGGTTCTAGACTTCAAGGCCTATTTTTGATATCATTTGAAAATCATCTCTTGGTTTGTTTCCACCCATGGTAAGATATCCTCCAGTGATGATTCCGTTTGCACCACCCAAGAGCACTCTTTCTTGATCATTTATGAGGTGGACTTCTCTTCCGCCTGCAATCTTGAGTATTGTTTTTGGCATCAAAAATCTAAAAACAGCTATTGTTCGTAGTATTTCAGATATTGAGAGTCTTGTCTGAAGTTCAAGCGGTGTTCCTTTCTGAGGCATTAACATATTGATCGGACATTCCTCTGGCTCGAGTTCTGTAAGATCAAGTCCCAACTCTAATCGTTGCATTCTTGTTTCTCCCATGCCGATTATGCCGCCACAGCATAGTTCAAGGCCTACATTCTTCACAATCAGATTTGTCTTCATCCTGTCATCATATGTGTGAGTTGTGCATATTTTTTCAAAAAAACTCCTCGGTGCCTCCAGGTTGTGGTTGTAACGTTTCACTCCAAGTTTTTTTAATCTCAAAGCCATCTCTTCATTGATAAAACCAAGCGAACAGTTGACCTCTATTCCAACCTCCTGGTTTATTTTTTCTATAATTGATGAAATCTGTTCAAAGTCTTTCTCTGTAGGGCCACGCCATGCGCATACTAGACAAAAACTTTTTACTCCGTCTTTTTTTGCAAGCATAGCATTTTGTACTATTGTCTCTGAAGGTAACAACTTGTATGTGTCAATACCTGTTTTGAAAAATGCAGACTGGGAACAAAACGAACAATCTTCTTGGCACTTGCCTTTTTTTGCATTTATCAGAGCTTCTACATCAACTATGTTTCCACACAATTTTCTGGTAATTTCGTTGGCAGCATCAGATAGGATGTGTAGAGAATCATCCGACACGTTAATGAGTTTTTCAGACTCTGCTTTTGAGATTCTATGTCCTGTTAACACCTTGTCTCTACACAAAATTATAAAATCAGTTTCATTGGTCAATATCTATTCTGTTTTTCAGTCCATTAATTAAGATTATTTTAACTGTAAACTGGTCATATGTTACGGGTTTACAATGAATTTGCATATGTTAAATTCTTGTAGGACAAATGTGTGGCGTAGATTTTAGATATTTTTCACCGCACTTTTCGCATATGATGTACTCTGAAACCGTGTTGATGCATCTGTGGATCTCGCCTGTTTGTAACACCTTGTTACATGTTGGGCAGATTCTAATCTGTGGCATGGCTATGATGTATTGCTTTGCCAAGGATAGTTTTAGTGTTTCACATGAAATGGCGATATTTCTATACCTGCAATGCAATATTTTTGATCGTCCTTATGGTTCCATCTAAAAGAAAATCCAATTCTTGCTCTGATATGGCCAGCGGTGGAATGACCATCACTATTGGCCCTAAAGTTCTTTGGTATATTCCATGTTTTTTCGCCTCAATGAATATCTTCTGTGGCAATCGTTTTTGTGGAGATATGGGAGTCTTTGTTTTTTTATCTGATACCAACTCAATTCCCATCATCATTCCCTTGTGCCTTGTATCTCCAACCAGATCTAAATTTGCAATCTCTTTTATGCGCGACTTGATCTGGGCTTCACGTTTTTTGATCTTTGATATTAAATTATATTTTTTGTATAATGAAATATTTGTCAATGCGGTAGCGCACGCAAGAGGATTTCCGGTAAACGTATGTCCATGGAAGAAATGCTTCATGTCTTTGTACTCTCCAAGAAACGAGTCATAGACTTTTTTGTTTGCAAGTGTAGCAGCAAGCGGAAGATATCCACCAGATAACATCTTGCCGAATGATACAATATCTGGAATGCTTTCTTGGTTTTTGTATTCAATCATTGATCCTAGTCTTCCAAATCCTGTTGCAATCTCATCAAGTATGAATAAGATGTTATGTTTCTTAC
Source organism: Nitrososphaerota archaeon (assembly GCA_028867615.1). GTDB lineage: Archaea > Thermoproteota > Nitrososphaeria > Nitrososphaerales > Nitrosopumilaceae > Nitrosotalea. Next base: position 7,577 of record JAGWGC010000066.1, read on the forward strand.
ACATTTTACTGATCTTTTTTTGAAATCCGTTTGGATAAATGACAACACCTCCAGCTATTTGTGCCCCGCTTTCCATTACAAATGCTGCAATGTTGTCATTTTTTGAAAATGTTTGTTCAATTCTTTCCAGGCAAAATTCCTGATAGTCCTCAAATGAATAACCTTTGGGAATTCGATATCTATTTGGTGATGGAGTTCTTAAAACTGGAAACAATGAAGACTTGAATTTTGAA
>JAGWGC010000067.1 GCA_028867615.1 Nitrososphaerota archaeon
AGTTGAACTCAAATATTATAACAGTTGAACCAATGAACAATTTTCCAATAATCCGGGATCTTGCAGTCGACTTTAAACAACTAATCGCAAACCACAAAAAAATGAAACCCTTTATCATCAGGGAAGATTCTGAAGTAACATCAGAATCCAAGGAATTCATACAAACACCACAGGATCTTGAAAAGTTTCTCCAGTTCTCTTACTGCATTAAATGTGGATTGTGTAACTCTGCATGTCCAACAATGGCTACAGATACGTCATTTATAGGCCCTCAGGGGCTTGCACAAGCTTATAGATATGTGGCAGATAATAGAGATAAAGGAAAAGATGACAGATTAAAAATTATTGATGACTCTCATGGTATATGGAGATGTCACTTTGCTGGATCCTGTAGTCATGTCTGTCCAAAAGGTGTAGACCCTGCAATGGCAATACAATTGCTCAGGGGATATCTTTTGGGATTTAGAAAATGATATTCTAAGGCTTTTTGGGATTCTTGCTAGTGTTTACTTGATTGTTTATGGCTTCTGCCATGAAATGATTTGAAACGTTTACTTTGACATCGTTAATTCCATCTATCTTGAGCAAGTTGTCATGCACATCTTGTGCAATCTTGAATCCAAATATTGCAGGACAAAATGGGCTAGTCAAATGCAGATCAATTTTAACTTCTGAGCCTGCTATGTCGATATTATCAACTAGCTCAAGTTCCATTATTGAGACATTTATTTCTGGATCAACTACTTTTGTTAGTTCATCAAAAATGTGTCTTCTCAGGTCTTGAGATGCCTGTGACATAATCGAAAAAGCGTCTATGCTATATATAACCATTCTATTTCCTAAATTAATGTACAGATCTAGATTAGAAGGAAAACTAGATGAAAACACATTAGAATTTCTTTCATCAATTTCAGATGACTTTCAAATCGCATTGTATGATATACTTGGAAGTCAGGCTCACACATTGATGCTTTTCGACAATAAAATAATAACAAAACCAGAGGCAGGAAAGATTCTTGATGCTCTGGAGAAACTCAAAAAAGAAAACTTTTCTGCAGAGTCAGAGGCCGAAGACATTCATGAACTAATTGAGTCTTTAGTGATAAAAAAAGCAGGAAAAGAGGCTGGTGGAAAGATGCATACTGCGCGCTCAAGAAATGATCAGGTTACACTTGACATGCGTATGAAGATACGAGATGATGTCAATATTGTCTGTTTTTGCTTAAACGAAACCATATCTACACTGATACAACTAGCAGAAAAACACCAGAATACGATTGTACCCCTGTATACCCATCTTCAACAGGCTCAGGTTGGGTTGTTCTCTCACTTTCTTTTGGCATATGCTGATGCTCTATTTCGGGATCTTGACAGGTTCTATGTCACATATGGCCGAATCAATGAATCTCCTCTTGGCGCAGGTCCTGTTGGAGGTACAAGTATTCCAATTGATCGACAATCTACTGCAAAAATGCTTGGATTCAAGGGACTTGTTGAGAATTCAATTGATGCAACTTCATCAAGAGACTTTGTTGCAGAATATGTGAGCGACGCTTCTATTATGATGACAAATCTGAGTAGGATGGCAGAAGATTTTATCATATGGTCTACTTCGGAATTTTCTTTTCTTGAACTGTCAGACAAGTTTACTTCTACGTCAAGTGTCATGCCACAAAAGAAAAATCCTGATATACTTGAGCTCATCCGTGGAAAAACTGCCCAAGTAATAGGATATCAGATGGCGATATTGTCAAATCTAAAGGGCCTTCCATCTGGATATAATAGAGATCTTCAACAAATCAAGGTCTCAATTTGGCCAACTTCCAAGATAATAATATCATCCTTGATTGTCATTAACTCTCTTCTTAAAACCATGACTGTAAATGAGAAAAAACTACGGCAAGCAATTGATGGCGGATTTTCAATCTCTCTTGATATTGCAGAACATTTGGTACGAAAAGGTATACCATTTAGAGTGTCACACAAAATAGTTGGACATCTAGTACAAATGGCAGCCAATTCAAAAAAATCCCTAACTGAATTATCTATGTCTGAAATAAAAAAAACAATTCCATCTAACGAAATTGATTCAAAGGATCTATACAAAATCATCCAGTTCACAACTCCAGAATCATCACTTGAAACTAGACAATCCCAAGGATCTTCTGGTAAAAGTGAACAACAAAGAATGATTACAGACAGAAAAAGAAAGATCCAGGCATATGTAATAGGTACACGCAAGAGAACAAATGAAGTAAGAGAAGCAATTGAGAATCTAGAAAATACTGTAAATGCTCTGATAAAAAACAAAACCTAAAATATGTCAAAAAATATTCAAGAATTGAAAGTTTTTATGGATAAAATTAGTAAATATCTGAATTTAATGTGAAAAACTTGACTTTTATATTGATTTTACTTAACATATGTGCTGATATTTGATTTTCACAACTCATTTTCTAGTATGTATCAATTCATACAACCACAAACAAACAACCCTAACTACACTGCAGGTCAGACATGGGGTGCACTCAAAAAAGCTTGGCGTGGATACAAAATCGCCAAGGTACAGAGTGATAACACCAGAATGGCTGAATATGCAAAGAAGATCCGAACACTCCAGCATGACTTGGGAATCAAGCAAGCAGAGTTTCCAGAACTGAACCTAAGTTAGTTAGAATTTTTCTATTTTTGGGATCAGTATGAAATGATGTTTTACGAGTCTTGCAAGCCTCAGAAATAGACCTATGAAATAGCGGGTTCGCGGGGATTCGGACCCCGGACAGCCGGATTAAAAGTCCGGTACTCTACCTGGCTGAGCTACGAACCCATAGCGAAGGGTCATAGTTGTGTATAATTTAGTCTTTTACAAAATTTTTTAAAGAAAAGAAAGCTTTAACGCCCTTGTAGTATAGAGGGGATGTGGTCAATTCCAATCCTCGTAAAGCCCGGTCTAGAATGGGGCCCTGTCACGGCCTCGACGCGTGTTCAAATCCCGCCAAGGGCGCCATAAATTTTTCTCGGGAATCAGACAAATCCTAAATTAAATCTCAGATCTTGGGTGATAAACCTAATTTTTTCCTTACATCCGCGAGTGTTTCTTCATTTGCAGCAGCTATGAATGAAATCCTCTTGTCATAGCTCAGGTTTGAGTCGAGTGGCATGCCATTTTCATCAACTACATATCCGCCAGCTTCTAATGCTATGAGATATCCTGCAGCAACATCAGTGATTCTTAATTTTTTTCTTAGATCTACAAATACATCGACCAGTCCACGAGCAAATATTGCAAGTTCAAGTGCGACAGCTCCAAAATGTCTTACATGGTTTGATGCTGAAAGAATTGGTGCTAGTTGTGGTAGGACATCTGATGAAATTCCAGAAATGTCAACACCCACAACAAAGTAAATTGGTTTTTCTTTGTGAACCTGAATTTTTTTTCCATTCATATACGCTCCTTTACCTTTTGACGCTGAATACAAATCTCCATTATGTAGATCCATCACTACTCCATCTGTAACAGAACTTAGTTTGTCTTCGGGTGTATATGCTAGTGAACAACAAAAGAATGGTATGCCTCTTACTGCATTAGTTGAGCCGTCAATTGCATCCATTATGATGAAGCCTTTTGGATTTGGTGATAACTCAACAATACCACATTCTTCTCCGAATACCGTACATTCAAAATTTATCTCACGAAGGTAATCAAGAACAGTCTTTTCTGCTACAATATCAATTCTGCGAGAAATATCTCCACCTGCTCCCATCCCATGGTCTGTACCGGATTCTTTTGTTCCTGCAAGATGTTCTACATTCTTGTGTACTCTCTTCGCAGCCTCTTCTAAAATGTCAATTACTTTCACAAGTTTTTCTTTTACTGGTCCTAATTTATTTTAAGTAATAAAAAAGAGGCTGAATGCATAAATAGCAAAAAAGTTGTGCCATTGTGTGAGCAGTAAAGACGAATCCATCTTCAGCAAGGAGGCACTATTGTCCACCAAGCCAGGCAAGGACATTGTAAAACAGGCATTGTTCAAAAGCAAGGGATATCGACTATTTGACAAATACAAAAAGGAAGCAGAGGAAGAGTTTCCAAAATTTACTAAAAGATTTGCAGAAGATCTATTGAGAGAGATAAAATCTGATCCTAATCCATTTGAAACTCAAGAAAAATTTGCCAAAGAAGTGGGCTCAGTTGAGATCATTCTCCAAAAATCACAGATAGATGAGGTCAGAAAGAGATTAGAAAACTATGATACTCTTCTAGATAGGGTATCGAGAATACTTAATTCTAATTTTGTTAAAATGACATTTCCGGTTTTTAGTGCATTGTATGATGCCTCTACTCAATACTTTGGCGATGACAATGATGCCCAGAAAAAAACTGATATCATTGATGGCCACATAATAGCAATTGATCTAAGTGAACCGATGGATAGAATAATGGACAAGGATGAAGATGTAGAATTTTTGGATGATTACAAGCTGATGAATCCATACATCCTAAAACTTGCTAGAGAAAAGATTTCTGTTGGAGGTAAGGAAGTATTGGAAGAATTTGAAAGAGGCTTCAAAGATGCAAGGGTGGGTCAATACATAGATTTTAAATTAAAAATGAATCCTAAAAGCATATCCGAAGAAGAGATGATTCAATGTTACAAAAAATATAGGGCAGTAATGGGAACTGCTGGAAAGAACATGACTCTGGCAAGATTCCCACTTGGTGAAATTTTTTATCTTGGAATGGCAAAAGCTGCAGAATCTGTTGGGTGTGGAAATGAAATTGAAGACTCTATAAAAAATAAATTTGTCAAGGTTCCTTCATGGCCTCTCTATTACACATTTCTTACAGGCGATGTTCAAAAAGGATTTGATTTTACCATGAAAAAAAGTGATATTTATCTAGGAGAGGCAAGACTTGCTCTAGAATTATTACCTGAGAATTTCTCGCACAAGGATTTTCTTGAGTTTCTCTTTCTGACTGTAGAACATTACAATATGTATTGGTTTAACCAACTTTTAAAAGAAAAAATGTGGAAAGAATTCCAATCAAAGATTCCCAAATGATTTGATATGATGTGGTCTGAGAAATATAGGCCAAAGAACCTGCTTGAGATGGTTGGAAATGAAGAAGCAAAAGAGTCCTTTGTAAAGTGGCTTGGCAAATGGATCAAAGGAACGAAACCCCTTCTATTGATTGGTCCGCCTGGTATAGGAAAAACAACCATGGCTATGTTGGGAGCAAAGCAGTTTGGCTATGATCTAATTGGCATGAATGCAAGTGATGTGAGAAGTAAACAGAAAATTCAAGAAATTCTCAACCCAATTCTTGGTAATCGTAGCGTACTTGGAAATCCAATGATCTTCATTGATGAAGTAGATGGAATACACGGAAGAGCTGATTTTGGTGGTGTTGATGCACTAGTTGACATACTAAAGGAACCCACCATACCGATAATCCTTGCAGCAAATTCTGACTCGTCTGACAAGATGAAAGCCATAAAAAAAGTCACGACCACTGTAAAACTCAGACCTCTTCCTCCTAGATTGATGAGGTTATACATTGAAGAAATTCTGAAACGGGAAGGTGCATCAATAAAAATTGGTAACATGATAAAAATGATCATTGATTCACGTGGTGATATTAGGTCCATTCTAAATTCTGCCCAGGCACTATCTGGAGGATTTGAACCACAACTTGACAAGTCATATGAAACAAGTGATGTGGAAGAATCTGTAAATCTGTTTTTCAATGCCAAATCTCCTGAAGAAGCTAAGGTAATACTTTATTCCTTGAGGATTGATCCTAGGGAAAAGATTAATGCATTTTACTCTAGTATAATAACAAGTTCTCTACCTGTGACCATGCTAAAGGAAATGCTGGATGTCTTGTCTGAAGCTGATATGTTGTATGGAAAAATAATGAGAAAACAGGAATGGCGACTCTTACGATATCTAGACGGTATTTTATTGAAATTGTACAAACCAGGAATGACAATAAAATATTCTAAATTTAACCTTCCATGGCCTACTCTTAATAGAATAAGATGGGATGGCATGGCAATCAAGGGATTGACTGTAAGTCTTGCAAGACAAATGCATGTATCACGTAGTACATTTTCAACTTTTTATCTTCCGTACCTTCTCTATTGTATAAAAAACAAGTCTATTGAAATGGATCTAAATGAGACTGATAATGCAATTGTCCAAAAGGAGTTAGTTTTGATAAAATGAGCTGGCGTACAATACCTATGAAATTTTCTGGAACATGCCTTGTTTGTAATAAAAAGATTGAAGTCAATGAAGTAGCTCTGTGGGCCAAGGGACTGGGAGTAAAACATCAATCTTGTGCTGAAGTGAAACAACTAAAATGCATAGTTTGTGGGGGTTCTGCAGGATGTCCTGACTGTGAGTTTGCAGATAACTGTGATCTGGACAAAGTCTCCCAGATGTGCATATGCAAGAAATGCAGTGAAGCAAAAGGTGCTTTTTCACTATACCAAATTTCTGTATTAAAACGATATCCCATGTTGAATCTTAAACAGTAAACAAGATCTATCTAGCTAGGATTCAATACATGCTCTGTAAAACCTTAAAATCTAACCCCTGAGATTGAAAAACAAATGACAAAGCCTGCAACCAAAATAACCCCATTAGATCCCGCTTTTCATGGAGAGTCTAACTATGAGGTGGGACTAGAGGCACTTCTTGTGGAAAAGAGAAATTTGATTGCAAAAACAGAGGCAGAACCACAGGCTACAAAGGAAACAATACAGTCTGTAAGGGAAGAACTCCAAATTATAGAAGGATTGTGGGAAAATTACCATATAGGAATGAATGTTTTCCGTAATGCAAAAGGCGGCCGAGATGGTATTAGGGAAGTTAAAACTGATTAAATTAATATAGGTTGTAAATAGCCTCTAATTCGAATCATGCACTCTGAAAAGATAAAAAATTTTTTACATAAAAGGCGACAAGCAGAGCAAAGTGGTGGAGAAGAAAGAATCCAAGGTCAGCATGAAAAGGGTAAGCTTACTGCCCGAGAACGAATCGACCTATTGCTTGATGAAGGAAGCTTTACAGAAATCGACGCAATGACAACTCATCATTATTATGAATTTGACATGCAGAACAAAAAATTCTTTGGAGATGGAGTAGTGACAGGATATGGAACTATACATGGAAAACAAGTTTTTCTTTTTGCCTATGATTTTACAGTTCTCGGTGGAACACTAAGCGAGATGGGAGCCAAGAAAATTACAAAAATTATGGATCATGCAGTCAAAGTCGGATGTCCCATAATTGGAATAATTGATTCAGGTGGAGCAAGAATTCAAGAGGGAATACTAAGTCTTGATGGCTTTGCAAGCATATTCTATCATAATCAACTTGCATCTGGAGTAGTTCCTCAAATTACTATTAGTGTTGGACCATCAGCAGGAGGAGCAGTATATTCGCCTGCAATGACAGACTTTGTAATCATGGCTGACAAAATTGCTACCATGTTTGTAACAGGTCCAGAGGTTGTCAAGACAGTGCTTGGAGAAGAAGTATCTTTTGATGAGCTTGGAGGTGCAATGTCACATGGAAGAAACAGTGGTGTTGCACACTTTGTAGGAAAAAAT